>NZ_JBHSHY010000009.1:0-158003 GCF_042653205.1 Paenibacillus sp. GCM10023250
TGAAATTCTCAAGGACGCACTCGGTTTTTTCGCAAAAGACCGGAAGCGGTAAAGGCATGTCAACTCTATGCGTACATCCGTGAACGACGGGATCGGTGGCCCGTCAAAGAGATGTGCAAAGTACTTGCTGTCAGCGAATCGGGCTATTACCGAAGCTTGAAGCCGACATCCAGACAGGAGCGGCAGCAACGCCTTCTGGTCAACATTAAAGAAATCATCGGAGCACATGAAGACAACAGCAATTACGGTGTCCGGCGTATTCTGCTGGCGCTGTCACAAATAGAGATCACAACCAGCTACAGCACAGTCTATCGAATCATGAAGAGGCACGGCCTGCTGAAGAAAGTGAGGCGTCATTCAAACAGTATTACACGCGAGGATGCTGCAGCTCAAAAGAGCGAGAACCTGATCCAGAGAGACTTCAAATCCTCAGCACCCAACCAAAAGTGGTTATCGGATATCACCGAAGTCCCTTGTTCAGACGGTAAGCTCTATCTGTCCGCGGTACTGGATTGTTTCAATGGAGAGATCGTGGGCCTTGCCATGGACGACAACATGCGCAAAGAGCTGTGCATCCAAGCCTTTGAGAACGCCTGCAAAGCAAGAAATGCTCGCGGAATGATTTATCACAGCGATCGAGGTAGCCAATTCACCAGCCAAGCTTTCCGGAAGAGTCTGGCTAAACGTGGTGCCATTCAAAGCATGAGCGGCACAGGACGTTGCTACGATAACGCACGGATGGAAAGCTTTTTTGCTACGCTAAAGAAATAGAGCGCTATCCGATGGCCTATATTAAATCGGTCATCTTCAGATACATCATGGTCTATTACAATCGGCGGCGGATCTACACCTCTAATCCAGGGGGTTGGCCGCCATCTGTATATCGCGAAATAATGCTTTCAAAAGCAGCTTAGCAGCGGGATTTCTGAATGAGTGTGTTTTCAAACTGCACTTTTATTGACAACTCCAAACTACATAATTTCATATCATCATCATTCATGATGGTTCTTTTACTTCAAAGGACTGATTTTAAGGTATACTAAGCATCAATCATAAATTGTGGGTATACTAAGATGGTATTTACCTTTATTGGAGGATTCCGAAGGGAAGAAATAACATGAACATGGAAATATCGGATATCGACCAGCAAGTGTTGAATGAGATGAAGAGTGAATGTGATATCAATGTCACTGAAACACTAAATTTAATCGGTGGAAAATGGAAACTCAACTTATTATGGGCTATTCATGATAAAAGTAAACGGTTTAATGAACTTCGAAGAGAGCTCACCGGCATCTCTCAAAAAATGCTCACGCAACAACTGAGAGAGTTGGAAGAATCGGGATTGATAGCAAGGCGTGTCATTCCCGAAAAACCCCCTAAAGTCGAATATTCCCTATCCGAATACGGACATACATTGGAGCCATTGTTTAATGTGTTAAACTATTGGGGGTTAAGGCATAGAGTTCGTACCATTCATTCTCATCCCATTCACCAAACAAAAACAAACAAGCCCTCACAACTCGATTCTTAATGCCATTTTAGACGTAACGTTCTGAAGGACGCCCGTCCTTCGTTACTTTGTTGTTACTTTCTCGTTACCATTTTGTAACGAACTTCGTCCGCGTTCCGGGTAAGATGAGCATGTAAGCAACAAGGTCCCATGTCCCGCAACAGAGAAAACGCGGTTCGAGCAGGCCGATGACCGGTCGACGCACAAGACATCCTGCAGGTATCCTACACAATTGCTTGCTCACAATAAGGAGGAATTACGAATGAAACTTTTGACTCCCGTGAAAAAAACGGCGATTGCCGCAGTGGCCGCCGGTACGCTGGCCCTGTCCGCCGTCGGCGCCGTTCCTACTTACAACACGGCGGCCGCTGCTGCCGCGCCGGTTGACGCGCATATGAAGGCGTTCGAAACGCTGATGAGCTTCTATAAGCCAGCACTCCAAGGCCAGTTCCCGAATTTCCATAGCTTCACGATCGGCTCGACCACGCATGGAACGGTCATCAAGACGATCGGCGAAGCCGAGTCCCCGGCCAAGGACGCCGACGGGTTCGACGTCTATCACGCGGAGATGGGTCATCCCGGCTACGCCATCAATTACAAGCTCGATAAAATCCGCGAGATGCGCTACTTCGGCACGAACGTCGAGCGCCAGACGAACCTCGGCGGCATCACCGTCCGCATGATTGTCCAGCACTGGGGCGCGCCGAACGCTTCGACCGTGTTCAAAACAGGCAAAATCGTTCAAAAGAAACTCACGTACGTTCGCGGCAACTATCAGCTGGAATTCATCTTCAACGGCACGAGCGGCACGGGGCTGGACCACATCAACCTCGTGAAGAAGCCGGTCAAGTAACCGCTCCGCTCGCCGCATTCCTTCTCGATCCTGCGACGCATCGCACGATGACTAAGCCCGTCTTGGCCTATGGCCGAGACGGGCTTTTCCAGCCTCCCCGAACGCAAAAAAAGCCGCGGCAATCGCGGCTCGTTCTCGTCAGCATTCAGCAGCCCGCAGCCAAGCTGACCGTGTGGTCCTAGGGGCTACGCTACGGTCACGATGATGGGCTCATGCTTCGTAATGATGATCGTATGCTCGTGCTGCGCCACGAAGCTGTTATCGGGTACGCTGAGCGTCCACCCGTCCGGCTGTTCAACGGCATATTCGGCGCCGGTCGATAAGAAGGGTTCGATGGTGATGACCATCCCTTCTTTCAAGACCCGTTTGTCATGCTTGTTGTAATAGGGAAGAATCTCCGTGGGCGTCTCGTGCAGCGATCTGCCGACCCCGTGGCTGCACAGATTCTTAATCACGCGGTAGCCGCCCTTCTCCGCCTCGGATTGCATGATCCTTCCGATCTCGTTCAATTTGACGCCATGCTTCAGAGATGCGATCACCTTCATCATCGTATCGTGCGCGTATTGGCAGAGGCGCGTTAAAGCCGGATCGTACGGCGACATCGGAAACGAATGCCCCGCATCCGCATAATAGCCCCCGCGTTCAGCCGACACGTCGATGTTGATGACATCGCCCGGTTGAAGCTTGCGATTCCCCGGTATGCCATGCGCGATATCATGATTCACGCTAATACAGGCGTTGCCGGGAAAGTTATATGTGGCTTTCGGCGCGGGGACGGCGCCATGCCGTTTCAATATTTGGCCCCCAATCTCGTCGAGCTCCCGCGTCGTCATGCCCGCCCGGGCGCGATGCTTCATTTCGCGAATCGTCAAGGCAACGATTTGGCCAATCTCCTTCAGACCCTCGATATCGTTTTGCGATCCTATTGTCACGGCTTACCCCTCCGTTTGATGGATGTTCCCATTTTACCATATCGGAGCAGCGATCCGTTATCCCGGCCGCTGCTCGGCGCAGGCATGCAAAATAGCGATGGAGCTGATCCATCGCCTTTGCATGCGTACACGTTTAGTTCAGGGACTCCTCCTCCGGCTCCTCCGCCTGCTTCTCGACAAATTCATCCTGGTCGCTGCCCCAGATGAAGTCGATTCCCGATTCATTCATGACCTGGGCGCTGTTCTTCTTTCCTTGGCTAACCAGATCGGTTGGATCCGGTATGTCGCGATTGTTCATCTATAAGCCTCCTATTCCTCAAATGGCGGAACCCAAGCGGTATCCTTCCCAATTTCCGGTAAGCTTATGTACCGGCCAACAAGCGACAGCCGACGACTTGAAGCCGCAAGCTGCCGCTCGCTTCCGAATGATTATCGCTACAATGGATCCGCTAGCTTGAGCAAGACCGATACGGCCTCCGCCCTTGTTGCAGGATCTGCAGGGGCAAATCGGTTATTGCTCTTTCCTTGCACGATGTCTTGCTCGTGCAAGAACGCGATGCTCCCTTTCGCCCATGCCGGAATAGCCTGATCGTCCGCAAACCCGGTTGCGGCTGCCGCTCCGACCGATTGGCCAAGCGCCTTGGCGAGAATAACGGCCATCTCCGCGCGCGTGATTGCCGCATTCGGACGGAACGTCCCGTCCTCGTAGCCTGTCATGTACCCGGCTTTCACGGCTTGCGCGACGGCACTCCGGGCCCACGCTCCGATTCGCGCCGAGTCCTTGAACGTCAGCCCGGCTGCCGCCTCCGCCGGGGCCTTCAGCGTATGCATCAGCATCACGGCGAATTCGGCACGCGTCACCGTCGCTTTGGGTTTGAACGTACCGTCCGGATACCCGCTGACGATGCCCATGCTTACGGCTTGCTTAATCGCGGACTCGGCCCAATAGCCGGAGATATCGGAGAAGCTCGGCACGGGTTTACCGGTACCGGATGCCGACCCCTCTTTGGTTGCGGCAAACACGGCAAACTTCGTAAAATAATTCACCTCGACCGAAATACGATTGCCGTCGATTTTCCCTCCGGGCACTTCCACCCATTTTTTACTTGTCTCATCGTAATACATCACGGCTGCCCGCTGATTCTCCTTCAGTCTTGACCGGTCGAATGCAAAGGTCAACGTAACGGGATTGCTGAAATTCTCGGTGAAATTCTTGCTTATATCATAGATCGCGCTTAGAAGCTGCTCATGATTCACGACGAGATTATGCGTGCTTGTCCATTTCTCGATCGTTACGTTCAATTCCCGGTTCGCCGCATTCGCCGGAATGACGACCGTTGTCATCTACGCTCACTTCGCCCGATTGGCCTGCCGTCAGCGTCAGCTTCCCATCCTTGGAAATCACGCGCTCATCGGCCGGAGGCGGCGGTACCATTCCTCCGAAGCCACCACCGCCGCCAATGCCCCCGCCACCGCCGCTTCCGCCACCGCCGCCGTTGTTTCCGCCTGTCTCCTCGGACCGTTCATCGGCGTACGCCTTCGATACGATCAAGCTTTCCGCTTTGCCGTCGGCCTGCAGCGAGAGATTGACGTAGCCGCCTTCCTTGTTAAGATGCGCGACCTTCATCGTGACCTGCGTACTGCCGTTCCGTTTGCAGGGCGCTCACCGTGATGGAATCGTTGGCCGTACCGGCGAGATTCGTAACCTTAATCGCATCCAAGTCCGGCGTTCGGGTCATTTGGTCCAAGATCGGAACGACCGTGTAGAAAGGGGCTTGCTCCCCGTTGGAATCCGTATACCTGACCGCCAGCATCAACGCGGAATCAGGAATGGGAGTTCCCGAAGGAATCGTAACCGTGTACACGGACTTCTTGGCATCCGCCCGGGCAATACGGTCACCTACCAAGCCGTCCTCTCCTGCAAAATACACCTCGTAGCCGCTTCCGGTGCTCTCGGTGTCGGCAGGGTGCCAGGACAGGACGCCGCCAATGGTATCCCCGTTTGGATCGGTATCGTTGAACGCAACCTGATTCGCGAGGAAGGTCGGCATATCCCAGAGTCGCGCCACGCTGTAGTTGGTCGAACGCCTGAAGCTATTGTCATTGACTCTAATATAAGCGTAGATTGCGATATGCGTTTGATCGGTTTGGGGGTAAAGGCCATAGATGTCATAGTAGTACAGCCCGTCCTCCAGCTCATCCTTGCCGACTTGCCCAAGCTCTGCACCGAGCTCCATCTGATCGTTCATATAATACAAGGTATAGTGATCCACTTCGGCATCGTTCGCGGAAGGCTCGAACGCCACGAAACCAGATACCAGACCGGCTTGATTATTGTAATCGATGAACACCGCTTGTCCCGGCGTAAACGAATCCATGTAGGATTTGAGCGCGTCTACGGAGGCAAACTTATACACTTGCTTCATGCCGGAATTATCCGAATTGAAGGGATCCTGATTGCCCCGGACGACATAGACCGCGCTGTCGTCACCCACATCCACTAACCCGGCCTCGAACGGCAGATCGAACAATTTGACGGATGTATCGCTGTCATAGACGGCATATTGGGTAAACGCATACGAGCCTTTCGCATAGATGACCTGGTCCGGGAAGGTGGCCAGCAATGGCGCGCCTTGGCTCCTGTCGTACTTCTTGGTGCCTGCGTAGATCGCGTCGCCGTCGGTCATCAAGGTCCTCGTGCTGTATTGGAAATTGTCTACCACGGCATGAAGCTTATACGGAGCTTGAAGTTCGATCCCATACAGGCTGTTGCCGATGCTCGCATACAGCAATGACTGATCCGGCGCCAAGGCAAGATGCACGGCATTGATGTCGAAGTAACCGTTCTTGATCTCCGTCACCTCTTGCGTGGCCCTCGAATAGACGCTCAGCGTGTTGGCGTTCCGGGATAGATCGGTCGAGGTGAAGAAGATCAGATCCCCGTAAGCGACGGCCTCCAGCGGCATGCGCCCCGACAGCTCGGCCGCCTCACCGATTGCCGGATTCGAAGGATTCACGATGGCGATCGAGGAAGAACCGGTATTCGCGGCATACAGGCTGCCGTCGGACATCGTAATCGCGACAGGCTTGGAACCGATATACGACTCGTTATCCACCGTCATCATGTCCTTGTTGATCGTCACTAGCGTATTCTCCGTCGAGACGGCATAGAGATGGTCGTTGTCCGACGCCCAGCGCGTAATCGGACTGCGCAAGTCCAGCCGGTTCGCGGCCGCAGTATGGCCGCCGTACGAGAGCTCGGGGAGCTCGATCCGCTGCTTGGAGATCGTATTGTAGGAATACGTGTACACGTTGTGCTCCGCATCCAGGGCTGCCAAGGAAGATTCTCGGGGCAGATCGGCCAAGATCCGGTACGTGTCCTTGTCATAGACATGCCGGTTGGTCACGACTACGCGGTCTCGAACCTGCAGAATGCTGTCGAAGTGATATTCCGTGAACGACGAATACATCCCTCGAACGACCGCCAGGTTCGAGGCATCGAATTTGCGCGAGGCATAGTAGACCTCTTCCCCTTGCGCAAGGATCGGCCCCGTGAAATTATAACCGCCCAATTCAATCTTGGATGCTACCTGCGCGGTATTTGCCGTACTTACCGCGATCAAATCGTTCCCGGCCAAGTAGAGCATATTCTTCGCGGCGTTGATTGCGAGCTCCCTCACATACGAGACCCCGTCAGGCAGCGCAATCGCGCTTTCGGTACCCGCAGTCAAGTCGAATTTTTTGACAAGTTCATTCGGGGAACCGGACGAATAGTAGACGCTTGAAGACGACGCTTCCGGCGAGGAAGCGAATGCCGCGCCGCTCGTCGGAGCCGGCATAATAAAAACGTGAAGCAATAAAACAAACGCCGCCATCATGCAAATAAACCTTCGATATTGCCAACTCCTTCATCATTTCTTTGGTTGTTCTGTAAAATCGTTCCGATCATGGAATGAGAAGTGAGTATTCCGAACCATAGCCAATCAGGCCGCAACAATAAAGCCCAAGGCGCTAAACGGCCTTGGGCTTTGTTTTCTAATATCTCGTTATGAATCACAAGTGGGTTGCGGGTAAAACTCGCTATAAATTGAATTATCCTGCTCCTTGCTTCCAAATTCACTCAGCAGTGCACGCACTTCGCTTGTTGACTTCGCGTTCATCAAGCTGTTTCTAAGTTCACTTGCCCCTCGAAACCCACGGACATAAATTTTGAAGAAACGGGTAAGCGCGCTAAACGAACGTGGCACCACTGCTGAATATTGATCATGCAGATCCAGATGGAGCCGCAGCAGATCAAGCAATTCCGCACTGCTATGCTCCTTCGGCCCTTTCTCAAATGCATATGGATTTTGAAAAATACCGCGCCCAATCATAATACCGTCGACACCGTATTGCTTGGCAAGCTGCAAGCCGGTCTGACGGTCGGGGATATCCCCGTTAATGGTCAGAAATGTATCTGGCGCCACCTCATCGCGAAGCTTCTTAATCTCCGGAATCAGTTCCCAATGAGCCTTTACTTTGCTCATTTCCTCTCTTGTTCGCAGATGAATGGACAGATTAACAATATTTTGTTTCAGTATATGTGTTAACCAGTCACGCCATTCGTCTACGTCACTAAAACCGAGCCTTGTTTTTACACTGACCGGCAGTCCCCCGGCTTTGGCGGCTTGGATGATATCCGCTGCGATTTCAGGACGGCAGATCAGGCCGCTGCCCTTGCCATGCTCTGCTACGTTCGCCACTGGACAACCCATATTAATATCGATGCCTTCGAATCCTTCTTGCGCCATGCCGATGCTCATTTCACGGAAAAATTCCGGCTTATCTCCCCAGATATGCGCTACAATCGGCTGTTCATCCGGGGTAAAAGTCAAGCGCCCGCGTACACTTTTGTTTCCCTCCGGGTGACAATAACTCTCCGTATTCGCAAACTCCGTAAAGTATACATCCGGTCTGCCCGCCGCACTTACGACATGGCGAAAAACAACATCTGTCACATCTTCCATAGGTGCTAGTACAAAAAAAGGTCGTGGCAAATCGCGCCAAAAATTTTCTTTCATCCTTAAATACTCCTTTATACCTACAAGAACAATCTTTGTCCCGAGCATAGTCAATTAAACATACATGACTTAATTATAAACGGAATACCGTCATGATGGTATGTCACTTCGAACCATCAACAATGCCCAGTTATTGAAAAACACGCATCACTCTTTGTTTGGCATAACTTTGCGGCAAGCTCTTCACTAACGTGTCCCATTAATTGAACAAAAACATCCCAATCGGTTCAAGACAGCAAGTCATAGATCATTTCTGGAAAGCGCAGGATACAGAGAAAGAGTCGATCGAAGGAGCCCAGCACATGCTTAAGCCACTACTAATCATCGCTACACTGATTGCTGTTTTATCTGGATGCGCTTCTAAAGCCCACGAGGAACCAAAGGTCGTCGACCAACAACGTTTAATTACGTACACAGCCATTCGATTATTTGTAAACGGCAATCTTGCGAATGTCGCGCCTACGATCATAAAAGGCGTTACATTCGTTCCCGTTCGTGCAGCCGGGGAGATGTTGAACAAATACGTGTTCTGGGATGCGGCGACAAAAACCGTGTTCATTAATGATCAGAACCAATAACAGAAGCAGTCTCCCGCGAGCAAGGCCTTGAAGCTGATCATAAACGGAAAACAAGCAAACGTCGCTCCGAAAATCATGTCCGGCGTGACTTATGTTCCCGTACGTGCGGCAGGCGAGCTGCTGAAGAAGTACGTCACATGGGATGCATTCATTAAAGCGGTATACATCAACAATCAGATGCATCAAAAAGTGCTTTACTTCCCGGCGGCCAACTACCCGTTAACGGCGGCCCATATGAGAGCCGCGATTGGAAAGGGAAAATCGCCAATCTGCACCATTGATCGGGCAGGCGCAGACGCGAACCGCGCAAACGCGCTTCAAGGCATCCCCGCCAAAGAAGGGTTCGATCGCGACGAATATCCGATGGCGATGTGCGCGGAAGGCGGAACCGGTGCAGATGTCGCTTATGTGAAGTCCTCCGACAATCGCGGCTCCGGCTCCTGGATCGGCAATCAGCTCGAACCGTATCCGGAAGGTACGCGCGTGCTGTTCGTGATCGATGGGGCGGGAGGCGCGAGCCCGACGTCGCCGTCAACACCGGCGACTCCTTCCACACCGGTTACTTACGAGAATTGCGCTGCGGTAAAAGCCGCGGGAAAGGCCCCGCTATACAAAGGACAGCCCGGCTATAGCACCCAGTTGGACCGTGACGGCGATGGAGTAGCCTGTGAGCAGTAGCGATTACGATAACGTAAAACCTGACTGCCGGAGCAAACTCTTGCGCAGCAAACGGAAAAGGGGTCCCCGAGAGGACCCCATGCTTCCAATTGCGATCTAAACCTTCAGCCTTTGATACCCGAAAGCGTTACGCCCTCGATAATATACCGCTGCCCGATGATATAGACGATGAGCACCGGAATAAGCGCGATGGACGCTCCCGCCATCATCAGGGTCCAATCCGTCGCGTACATGCCCCGGTACAGGTTGAGCATCATCGGAACGGTGAACCTATCCGGGCTGTTGAGGAAAATCAACGGATTAAAGAAGTTGTTCCACATGCCGAGGAAGGTGAATATCCCCAGCGCCGATAAAGCCGGCTTGATCAGAGGCAGCATAATCCGCAAGTAAATCGTCCATCGGTTGGCCCCGTCCACGATAGCCGCCTCTTCCATCTCCTTGGGAATGCCTTTGAAGAACTGACGGAGCAGAAACACCCCGAAGGCATTCAGCAATGCAGAAGGAATGATGATCGACAGGTGGGAATCCAGCCAGCCGATGTTTTTCATGATGAGATAGAGCGGAATAATCGTCACCTGTCCGGGAACCATCATGGTGGCCAGGAACATCAGAAACAGCGGCTCACGCATGGGGAAGCGGATCTTGGCGAACGCATAAGCCGCCATGGAACAGGTCAGCAGCTGCGACACAACGACGATCACATTAATATAGAAGCTGTTGAAGTATGCCCGGCCAAACGGCAGCGCCGTCAGAGAGTCCTTGAAGTTGGACCAGACGAAGGGGCTCGGAATCCACTTCGGCGGCACGATGAATACCTGCGATAAATCCTTCAGCGCGCTAAGCACCATCCAGACGAAAGGGAGTGCCATTACGCAAGCCCCCAGAATCAGTACAAGATGGAGCGCCAGGGTGGAAATACGAAAGCCTTTTAGCTGCATATTGCTGCTCCTCCTTACCGAATCTACTAGTCCTCGTAATGTACCCAACGTTTGGATATGCCCATTTGAAACAGGGTCAGCGATAAAATGATCAGAAACAAGATGACCGCCGCCGCCGTACTTTTGCCAAACGTAAAATCTACAAACGCGGTCTCATAAATATGGAACACAATGGTATAGCTGGCTTTGGCCGGCCCTCCCGAGGTCATGACGAAGGACTGGTCGAATACCTGGAAGGAACCGATGATCGACATGATGGTGACAAAAAAGGTGGTCGGCGAAATCAAAGGAATCGTAATATGGCGCAGCTGCTGCCACTTGTTCGCTCCGTCAATCTGGGCGGCTTCATAGTAGCTTGCCGATATGCCCTGCAGCCCCGCAAGAAACAGCACCATATTGCCGCCGAGCCCCATCCAGATGCTGAGCAGCGCAATGGACGGCATAACAAACCGCGTATCCGTCAGCCACATCGGCCCTTGGATCCCGAACCATTCCTTCAAATACAGATTGATGAGCCCGAAATCCGCGTTGAACAACCACATGAATACGACGGCTACCGCAACCGACATCGTGATGTTCGGCATGAAATAGATCAGCCGGTAGATGACCTTCCCCTTGACCCGGTTGAGCCCGATCGCGATGAGCAGCGCCAGCAGAATGCCGGTCGGCACTGTCAGCAGGGTGTAATAAATCGTATTGACAATGGCGATCCGGAATTCTTCATCCTTGAATTGGGCGATAAAGTTATCCAATCCGACAAATGACCGCTCCCCGAAGCCATCCCAATTCATCAAACTCAGCACGAATGCCATAATGAGCGGAAGCAGCGAGAAACAGAGCAGCCCGACGAATTGCGGGAAGATGAAGAAGTATCCCCAGAAGCGGTCCGATGCCTTATTGTTCAAGGGGCGCCGCTGCGGGCCGATTTCCGGGCTTAGGGTGCCTGCTGCCTGTGTTTGCCTGGTATTCACATCCATCGTCATCCCAACTTTCTTTTGCTAGCCTTATTTCTTCTTGTATTCTTCGATTTTTTTGTTGGCAAGATCCTGAATCTCCTGCATGGCTGTATCCAGATCCTCATTCTTGAGCCACAGCGCTTCAAAGCGGGAGTTGATGTCCGAGCTGAGTCCGGGAACGCCGGCTTCGGCAGGCGTCAGCGCATAGCCGATTTCCCGGGCATCGAGGAACAGCTTCGCATGCTCCGGCAAATTGCCTTCGAGCACCACATCGTCCGCTCCTTTGACGGACGGAACCGCATTGCCGCCGCCCTGCAGGCGATAGATCTGGCCTTCTTTGCTGACGAACTCCGTCAGGAACTTGTAGGAGGCTTCTTTTTGCTTGGACGCTTTATTCAACACCATATATGCAGTGGGGATACCGGCTGGCTCGATTTTGTTGCCTGTATTGGTCGGCCAGGTAACCACGTCATATTCAAGGGTGGCATTTTTCTTGAACAGCGGGAGGTACCAGCGTCCGGCGCCGACGAATCCGACTTGATTGGACATGAACATGGCATCGCCGCCTTGACCTTTGGGAAGCGTACCCGAGAACGTAATATTTTTGGCCTTCACATTGTCATAGAGGAATTGGAAGGCTTCCTTTGCTTTGGGATCGGAGTTGGCGACATAGGCGCCAGTCTCGTCATATACTTTACCGCCGTTCGAGGTTACCCAGCTGTGGGTGCTGTTCCAGGAATTATCCAGCACATAGCCGTATTTGCCGGTTGCGCGGATTTTCTCGGTCATCAGCTTGAATGCTTCCCACGTCCATTCGCCTTTCTCCTGAAGATCCGCAGGCATATCCGTGACGCCCGCATCCGTCAGCACCTTCTTGTTGTACCAGAGAACCATGGGATTACAGTCCACCGCGATGCCGAAAATTTTGTTGTCGCGTTGCGCTGCGCCCCACAAGCCTTCGAAGTAATCGTCCTTCTTCAGCGTGCTGCCCGACACTTCCATTAACGGGGTGAGCTCTTCGATGCTCCCATTCTCGATCAGCTTCACGATGAAGGCATCGCCCGCATAAAAGATATCCGGCGCTTTGCCGCCCGTCAGCTGGGTGAGGATTTTCTGATCGTATTCGCCGGGAATCGGGATGAGCTCGGCTTCAATATCGGGATGCTTGGCGTTAAAGTCCTTGGTAAATTCCTGGAATCTTGTCAATTCGCCAGGATTCCCCCACGTCGCCCAGGTAATCTTTACTTTCTCCCCTTTGGGCGGCGCTGCATTTCCCCCTTCGGTCTGACCTTCTTCATTGCCTGCCCCACAAGCCTGCAGCAAAATCGACAGCGTAAGAACAGGAGCCAGCAGCGACCACTTTTGCATTTTCATTGCGAATTCCTCCTTTAATTTGTCCACCCATGCCGCCAAATCTACTAATGGAAGCGCTCTTATTATAAAATGTGGAATTTTTCAAGAAAACGGCTTTTGTTCCGATAACGTGTCTTGTTTTCCGCTGTTTGCTTCTCCGCCCGGTTTATGAGGCTGTCCGTGGTATTCCCCCGGCGAGAGTCCGACAATTTTCTTGAACTGCTTGCTGAAATGCTTGACGTCGTTGAAGCCCGACTGTTCCGCGACCTCATAGACCCTCAGCGTTGACTCCGCCAGCAGCTCCTTGGCCCTGTTGACCCGCAGGGCAATGAGATAATCGATAAAGTTCTTCCCCGTCACTTTCTTAAACATTTCGCTGAAGTAGTTCCGGCTGACATTGACTTCATCCGCCACCTGCTGAAGGGAAATCGCCTCGGTAAAATGCTCCATCATGAACTGCACCGCCTGCATCACAATCCGCCCGTGAAGCGAGGTGTCCGGAATGCCGGAGTCGTCCGGCACCGGCAAGCTGCTGAAGCAAGCCTCCACATGCTCCGCGATCTCTGCCGCATAATCAAGCTTGCTCAGCTTGCGGATATGATGCACCATCACCGTATTGTGATGCTTGCTTAACGTGAGCAGGCTGAGCACCTGCTCGGCTTCATCAATGACCTGCTGCTTCGTCTTATATCGGCGGCTCCAATGCCCGGTGATCCGCTTCAGCTGGAGCAAGGCTTCGGCATGATTTTCCGCCGCCAGCGCTTCCTTGAGCAGATGCAGCATGTCGCCATGATCGGGAAGAGGCTGGCAAGCCGGCTCAGGCCTTTCCTCCGCCATCACGATGCTGCCCGGCCCGTAAAAGAACGTATCCTCGAGCGCCTGCTGCGCTTCGGCGAAAGCAGCCTGAAGTTCCCGCAAATCGCGATGCAGCCGGCTGATTCCCGCCGCATACCCCCTATCAGCCAGCTCCCCGTCCCGGATGGCTTGGCCGACAACCTCCTCCGCCCGCCCCGCTGACCATACCCGTTCCGGAACAACCGCGATCAGCAGATCCGGGTGGATTGCGGCGGCAACAGGAGCTTTCAGCCTCTCATACAACAGCGTCTTCGCGGATTCAATCCCCCGGCTCAGCCGGACTTCAGCCTCCAGCGAATGCGGCTTGCTGCCGCGAACCTGAAGAACAGCCATGCCGTAACGCTGCGGAATATCCTTCAGATTCGCGATCAGCGAAGCGCAGGCCTCTTCATTGCCGCGAACGGCCTGAATCAAGCGCTTCTCCAGCACTTCCTGCTGCTCGGCAAGCTGTTTGTCCCGATACTTCTCGAGCAGTTCCCGGTTCGCCTGCTCCTCCCGAAGCTTTACCCGCATCTGGTCCAGAATCGTCTTGAGCGAATCGGCGTTCAAGGTCGGTTTCAGGATATAATCGGACGCACCCAGCCTGATCCCTTCCCGCACATAATCGAAATCGCTATGGCAGCTGAGCAGCAGCACCTTGACCCAGGGACACAGCTCCCGCGCCCGGCGCGTCAGCTCCAGCCCGTCCATCACCGGCATGGCGATATCCGTAATCAGAATATCCACTTCCCCGTTCTCGAGCCACTTCATCGCACGCAGGCCGTTTGCGGCTTCGCCCACCAGCTGGTAGCCGTTACCCGCCCAATCGAACGTTGCGCGAAGTCCGGCCCGGGCCATGAATTCATCGTCAACGAGCAGCACTCTGCACATATTTGGTCTCCTTTCTCCGCGAGAACGTGATCATCACCGAGGTGCCTTCCCCTTCGGCGCTGGCCACTTTGACCCCGTAGGCATTCCCGTAATACAGCTTGATCGTTTGATCCACATGCCGCAGCCCGATGCTCGTCATCCCTTTCATCGTCCGCTCGTTGCTGCTGATCAGCAGCTGGCTGATCCGCGCCTGGCTCATGCCGACTCCGTCATCCTGAATCCGGATCAGCAGATCCTCTCCCAGCTGCTGCACCTGGATGGCGATCGTCCCCTTCTCATCCTTGGGAGCAATCCCGTGGAAGATCGCATTCTCCACGATCGGCTGCAGCAGCATGCGGGGGATCGGAACGTCGAGCAGCTCTTCCGGGCAGTCGGTATACAGCTCGATCTTGTTCTCGTACCGGTATTCCTGGATAATCATATATTTCTCCAATAGCTCAAGCTCGCTGCCGATGGTGCCGAATACGCCTCCCCGCTCCAGGCTCCCTTCCAGCAGCTGAACCAGCGTCGTAACGGCATTATCCACGTCATTCGTGCGGTTGAGCTTGGCCATCCAGCGAATGGAGTTCAGCGTATTGTACAAAAAATGGGGATTGATCTGGTAGCGCAGCGCGCGGATTTCCGCCTTCTTCTTCTCCGATTCCTCTTCCGAGATCCGCTCGATCAAGAGCGCGATCTGTCCGATCATTTTGTTGAAGCTGCGCCCCAGCTGGCCGATTTCATTGCGTCCGATGTGACCGCTTCGGACCGTCAGATCCCCGGCTTCGCCCTTCTTCATCAGCCGGCTGAGGTTGACGAGCGGATTACCGATCTTGCGGATTCCGAATACCCCCATGCCGACCGCAAGCACGATGGAGCCTAGGGCAATCCAGAACGTATAATTGCGGATACTAGCGGAGTCTGCGGTCAGCTCTTTCAGCGGAACGACGCCGACCACATGCCAGCCGTTATCCAGCTCCTCGGGAATCACCAGCGTTTTGTTCTTATCGCGCTCGCTCTCCCGCATCTGCTCCGGCAGCTCGATCCTGGAGGCTTGTCCGTATTCCGCCGGGTCGGGGTGATAGAAATAACGATTCTTGTCATTGGTCACATAGATATAGCCGGTATCTCCGAACTGCACGCGGTCCAGCTCGTCAATGAGCAGATCGGCCATGATCTCATAGAACATCACGCCGATGATCTCCCCCGTCTCCCAGCTGCGGATGGCGCGGCCCAGCCCGAATACGGGAAAGCCCGTTTCCGTTTTCTTCAGGTACGAGGTTTGCGATATTCCGAACCAGACCGTATTGCCGTTCGCCTTCAGAATCGCTTCATACCAGTCCGAATCCCATTGATCGGGGACGGACATCAGCGAATCTCCGCTGAACACGGAGTTGTTGCGGTTGACATCGAAGATGTAGATGTCGATAATTTCCGTGGAATTGATCATGATGGAGGTCAGCAGCTCTTTGCTGCTCTTCACCATCTCATTGAGTTCGTACGGGGTGGTCTCCGGCTTTTGCTCCAATACCTGCTGAATGAGCTTGCTGTTGAGCACCATCATGGAGGAGTCGTCTAGCTTCTTGAAGAACAGATTCAGCTTGTCGCTCACCTGCGTGATGGTCAGCGACGCGACCTTGCTGACCTGCTCCTCCACAATCGCCGAGGAGATGTTATAGGACAGGAAGCCCATCACAAGTACTGGAAGCGTCATGCCGATAAAACAAAACAAAAACAGCTGATTCACGATCGATTGCAGAGGCCGAAACCGCATGAACATGTATCCTTTCCTGTCAGATTTTTCGATGAACCGCTTACAATTGGGGAACTTGACCTCCCTTCTGTTCTAGCCAGGCGGATCGGGACAATAGCTATCCCCTCACCACCTCATTGCTACGGATTGACCCCTTACATTCGCCAATAGCGGGATTTCCCCTTCTTTGGTTGACATTTTCAGTACAATAGGAAAAACATACCAAAAAAAGCGATCGCTCTCCTGTCGAATGCAGGAATACGATCGCCGCTTGATTACCTCTTTTTCAACAGTATGCTTGAGGGGGATGGGACCAGCGGTAAGCTGTCAGGTGGATGATGTCTGTTTCACGACATGACCATCCAGGTACACACCGTAGGACAAACGCTCGATATACTTCAACTGTTTCTCTTCATAGCCGGTGTCTTTCTTCAATATTCGGTTATCTTCAATGTAATAGGGATAGAAGCTCATCTCAATCCGCCCGTCATGCAGCAGTAACTTCAATAATCCCGTGTCCGCCTTGGGACCTGTCACGTAGTCGGGGAACAGGAAATTGCCGAGCGAATAGGCTATGGGTTTCCCTTTGTAATATTCAAAACCTTGAAGGACGTGCGGATGACTGCCGATGATGGCGTCGGCTCCTGCATCAATCATCTTCTTAGCCAAATCCCGCTGCCATTGCTCCGGGCGGTTGTTCTGCTCGACCCCCCAATGCATGTAGACGATCAAATAGTCGCAATCGGCCGCTTGCTCGCGGCTGGCTTTCAGGACTTTCTTCTGCTTGTAGGCTCCAGCCACGCCAGGCCGGTCTTTGGAGGCATTCCATGAAACCGACGGCAGGAATCGGGTGAAGGCTGCGATCCTTACCTTATTTCCACCCAGCAAGATTGTTTTCGCATGAAAGGCTTCTGTTTCGTTTTTGCCCGCCCCCGTATAAGTCAGGCCGGCATCCTCTACGTTCTTGAATGTGTCCATGAGTCCTTCCGGAAGGTAATCCAGCACATGATTATTGGCCAATGAGACCATATCGAAACCGGCATTCCGTAGTCCGCCAAGTGAAGCGGGGTCGGCATTGAAATTATTGGCTCGTGTCTTTGACCGTTGCTGTCGTTACGGCCGTCTCAAGATTAACAACCGCCCAGTCGGCAGCCTGGACCTGTTCCTTGACTTGCAGGAACGGATCGTCGACTCCCCGCTCGCGCATGGCGGCTTTAACGGAATTGTCCATCATGACATCCCCGGCGAATACGATGCAGCTATCTTTCTTATCCCCGCTCGAAGGATAGTCATTTTCGGAGACTGGGGCATTACTTCTGGAGTATAGTCGACTTGCCCAGCTATTATCGGATAGTTGGATGCGAAGCAATATACTCATACTCGAACCGACCAAAACAGCAAGTACCCAAATTCTTTTTCTCATAACCAGACCTTTCGCAACGTTGCTCATCGAACTATAAAAGTTCGAAGCATCGTTCAAATTTTTTGTCGGCCTTCATCAGAATCGACATGATCCAGAAAAAGGCCGCGATTTACGCGGCCCTTCATGCATTATGTTTTTGTCACCTCATATTTTATGCTCATAGACGATGACCCTGTCATCCGGACTATAATCATCGCCGGTATGTCCCTTCACCTTCCACGTTGCCGTGTACCCTTCGGGTAATTCGGCTGTACTGTATTCGGTACCGTCCGCGCGCACCTTCGTTATACTCGGAGATGGTGAACCGTCGCCTGCTGACTCCAGACTCAGGTCATAATTTTCTCCATCCGGAGAAACCATGGAGACCGTAACGACCGCATGATACCCTTCAGGCAGGGTCCAAGATCCGCTCAACGCTTGGCCGGGAGTCGTGATGTACCCGTAATATAACGAATACTCGTAATTGTACCTGCCATCTGAATCCGTTATGGAATCGGAAAACTGTAACGAGCCTGGCTCCTGCTCCTGATAGGCTTCCGTAAAGAATATCACCTCTCTGTTCTCGCTCTGATTGCCGCCGGCATCCACGGCAACCAGTGTGAACACCCGTCGGATCTGCAGCTTGTACTGGCCGGTCTTTAACATTTACGCACCTGAATCTAGGTGACCGATGAATTTCCGGATCGGCTGTCGTCTATATCAACGAAGGCCAACATGAACACAAATTAAATGGACGGAGAGGTGTTTGGATAATGGCATTAACATCCGTATTCACGAGCTTCAACCTGCCCGTAAACAACGTAGAACAATCGAAAGCGTTCTTCACCGGACTCGGATTTGAGCTCAACCCGCAATTCCCCGATAACGAGAATTCGGCAGCCATCGTAATTGGCGACCGCCTGCAGGTCATGCTGATCGATCAAGCATTCTTCACGACGCTCACGGAGAAGGCATCCGTCGATACGGACAAGTATGCGCAGATGACGATCGCATTGGCCTTGGAGAGCCGGGAACAGGTCGATGATATCGTGAATACCGCGGTTGCTTTGGGCGGGACATTGCACGCTGAACCCGAATATCATGGGGCGATGTATCATTGGGGCTTCGCGGACTTGGACGGCCATCTGTGGGCCATCAACTACATGGACCTGGAGGCGGCACAAGGCTAAGGCGAACAGCGCATGCTCGTACTAGGGGTCGAAAAGAAAGACGCCGGGCATCTTCCCCGGCGTCTTCTTCGCGATGTTTAGTTTTGTTCGGTATAGGCTTTGAAATTGTCCATGATCGCTTGCCAGCCTGCTTGCTGGAACTCGACGGGATTGGAGCTCTCCGCGTCGAACGTTTCAATAACCTTCGTCTCATTCCCTTGATCGACGAAAGCAATATCCGCTCTTCTTCCGTCTTCCATGGTGTAACCGATCGCCTCATGCCGATTCACGACATCGTAGACGCCGCCAAAATCAAAGCCCATGCTGCCATCCTTCGCTTCCATCCGCGTCACGAACTTGCCGCCGACCCGCAGATCGTTTTCGGCTCTCGGCGCATGCCAGTCCTCGGACGCTTGATTCCACTTCGTGATGTGCGCCGGCTCGGTCCAATAGCGCCATACCTTCTCCAGCGGGGCTTGAATGACGGCTTGCACGGTTATTTTCGTCGGTTGATTCGTTTCCATCTTAAATAGACACCTCTCTCATGATATTCATCGTGCGGTCATGCTCAATACTATAGACGTAAGCCAGTGACGACATTCATCGGTCCATTCGCTCAGGCAGCCCAAATCGCGAAAATAAAGGCCGATGAATGAAGTTTTGCACGTGCAGGATTTGATCGTCTTTCGTTTCGATGACGTGGATGCCCCAGGGCACCAGACCAGAACCCTCTTGAGCCGGCATATACTGGGCCAACGCCGGATATCCGCCATTCACCGTAATGGGCACGAATCGCGAACCTTCGCAATGCCAGCGCGTAAGCGAATAGAAGGCGGCCAGGTCTTCCTTGCCGCGAATCCACATCTCGAAGGGCGGCATCGACATGCAGCCTTCCTCGTGGAACAACGCAACGAGCGCCGCAATATCGAATCGCTCGAAGGCCTCTACATATCGGGACAGCAGCTGCTGCTCCGGTTGAACGTTCATGCTGCTGAGCTCATCCGAGCGAAGCTGCGCCCGGCCCATCGTCTCCCGGGCTCTTTGCAAAGCGCTGTTCACCGCTGCCGGCGACATCGCCAGCGTTTCCGCGATCTGCTTGGAGGACCATTCGAATACATCCTTCAAAATAAGTACCGCGCGCTGCCGCGGAGGCAAGGTCTGCAGAAGAGCGATGAAGCACAGTCGCAGGGTATCCCGGCGGACGAGCCGATCTTCCGGATCGCCCCCGAAGTCGGGGGACGGCCAGATCCAGGCAGCGTCCGGCAGCGTGTCGCGCGGCTCGAAGATGGCGGCGGCCGGATCGAACAGGTCAATGGGAAGCGCGCGGCGTTTGGATTGTCTTAGCTTGTCCAAGCACAGGTTGGCGGCAATCCGATAGACCCACGTTTTGAACGAGGCATCCTGTCTGAACGTGCTCCAGCTCTGCCAGACCCGAATACTCGTCTCCTGAACGGCATCGTCCGCATCGTCCATGGAGCCTAGCATGCGGTAACAGAACGAGGTTAAGCCCGGCTTCAAGCTTGTAAATAAAGGTTCGTCAAATGCGGTTTCGTTCATCGCGGCCTCCCTTAACGATCCCCCCGAAAGGCGGTACCTTCCGCTTCGGCTGCCGAACCGTTAGTTTTAACGTTCTCCGCTAATTGAGAAACAATTTACCGAAATGCGAGATCAATGAATCCAACGGATTCCCGATCTTCACAGCCAGCTCTCGCTCAACTTTATACGCTGCTTCCACCATCGATAATTGAGCAACCGAAATCTTCTTATCTTTTTCCGATACCAGTATCTTCTTTATGTACGTTGATAATTCTTCAACATAACGCTCTTTTTCACCGCGCATGAGCAGCTCGAATGTATTCTCTATAATTCGCGCCTCAATATTACGGATAGGCATACCATGTGTAGAAGCATATTCTTTAAGCCTTCCCATTGTCCCCTCGACCGTTGCTGGATTCGTGAACAAAAGCACTTGCGGTGCTGTAATTCTGCAGACGGAATTAAAGAAAGGCTCATCCATTTTGAGTATCGGAATTGACGTATGAAGCCGGTTTTCTTCCAGAAGCGCAATATAGGTTGTACATGTGATCAGAATAGCCTCAACATTGGCTTGTGCTATCCATTCTATTTGTTCGAGGACTTTGTTTTTGGCCTGTGCTTCATCAAAATTGTTATCCGATGTGATTCTACTCATCAAACCAGGGTCCACAAAATGAATCCATTCCAAATCATCAGAGGATATCGCATGTTCAATATACGCTATATTTGAATAGTGGGCGTGTAAACAACCAATCCTTCTTTTCATCATTTTATTGCCTCAAGTAACGATTTCGGATGACCCCAACGTGATGAAGCTCGTGTCCTGCGATGCCATAAGCGAGGGCGCGCACCGTAATGCCGGTGTCGTTGGCTGTGCCCTGGCGGGACCACGCCTCCGTCGGTAACCCGCTCAGCAGCGTGATCGTCGATTGCCGTACGGCCCGGTAGTCTTCGGCCAATTGCGCGGTTGTCCACCTTCCGAAAGGAGAAATGAACAATTCCTGGTCGAAGCCGGGGAGCGGCGTCTGATCCCCTCTTGCAAATCGGAGCAGGCGGCAGGTCATGACGCGTTCACTGTCTGCGATGTGGCCCACGACTTCTTTCAGCGACCATTTTCCTTCTGTATACCGATAGTCGCTCTGGCTTTCGGTCAACGATGCCAGCAGCTCGGTCATTTGCTTTTCCTGGGCGAGCAGAATGTCGATGATATTGCCTCCCGGCACCAACCGGATATACTCACCGGCGTCCCCGGCGTACTCATCTTCTGACGGTCTTTGGTTCATGCGTAATCACCTTTCTATTCAGATCTAGGAAACGACACTGCTCTTTCCAAGGCATAGCTAATGAATTCTTGAAAGAATAGCATTTTCCTTCCAGTAATTGAAAGTAAGCAACCATTTCGTTGGTTGGCCGCTGCGCTGCCCTTTCAAATTTAATGAAAGCGTACAAGCTATTTTTCATAGATTTTCATATATTGCTGTATCCAGACACGAGGAGGTGATTGAATATGCCAAAACAATTTTTAGATGAGCGAATTTCGGTGATTTCCCAGGGCGCTGCGGTTGCGATTCTGGGTACGCCTGTGCTAGTCGGAGATATTGGCCTGCAAACGGTTGGCATCTTACCTGAGAATACAAGCAATGTTCGGGTTATCTTGAATGCCATGATCATTACGACGGCATTAGGTGCCGCAAGCAGCTATCGCGTTCAAATTTTGCGCGAAGACACTCCGCTTTTTACGGCCGATTATCTTGGAGCCGACTTAGCAAGCGTCAACCCGCCGTCCTACGTGGTGACCGATTTTCCGCCGCTTGCGCAAGTATTGACCGGACAAGTCCGTTATACGTTCACGATTCAACTGACGGCGGGAGCGGGCGGCACGGTTCAAGGCGCATTCTTCGGCGGCGTCATTGCTGCCGGTAACTAAATCACCATGCGCCAAGGAAGAATAGTGTTGCTGCTCTTTTCATCATGGACATGCTCCCCCTACGGTGTAGGGGGATTTTTTCGGCCATTAGCGCAATAAAAGTAGAGCAGTACGGTACTATTTGGCGGCGCCGGTCGGAATCGGTATCGTCATCCGATAGGATTTCATATAGTGGAAGCCGGATAACAGCAGCCGTTCGGGCTTATCCGCTGTATGCACGGAATACGTCTGCTCCCAGAACACGTTATTCTTCCCCAGCTCCCATGGACGCGCCTGCGATATCGCAGCGACCGGCACCCGCTTACCGCCGGCCTGCACGAATAACGAGTCCGTGTCGAGCTCCGTAAACTGCGCCCTTGCGATGACGATGTCGTAGCCGGACGCGGTCTTGGTCACGCTGCGAATGAAGACCTTCTCCGTGCCGAATCGGAGCGATCGATCCGAAGGGGATGTCAGCGAGATCGGCTCCGTCACCTGCTGGTACCCGGGGAAGCTGTCGAGTACGATGGCTAACGATTCGATCTTATCGGTCGGAAGCACGTCGTAATCAAGCTCAAACTCCGCCCTGCCGTTCACGCTGCTTGTCGTCATTCGGTAGCCGCTCACCTCGGCCCCGTTCACCAGTAGTTTCATGGTGCCCGGATATCTCGGAAGTTCTCCATCGTCCATATCGTAGTGCCCTTTAATCACCGTGGAAGTCGGAGAAGCCGAGATCGAATCATAATGAATCGTTCCTTCGTCGACGGGCACGGATAGGGCCAGCTTCTCTTGAATGATGCTCTTCATCGCTTTATTCGCCTCGAAGTTGAACGAGATCGGGTAGGTCGCTTTCGTCCCGTCCTCCAACCACTCGCTGAATTCGGCCGTTAACGTCCGTGAGAACGGACTTACCGGCTCGAATTTATCGACCCCTTGAAACCGCGTCCGGTCCTCGCTGTAGTTGCCCCCGCCTTCGATCATATCGGAGTCCGTGAGAAACCCTTTGACTTTATAGACGTTATACCTGGTCGAATCATCGACCCCAAACGTCCGGCCAGCCGGCAGATCGACGGTATAATACATCAAAAACGCAAGGTCGTCCGCGATAACGCCATTTACGGTGATGACGGTGCCGTCCTGGAGCGTCATGCTTTTGCCGATGGCCTGTCCATACCCCTGCTCGGCGACTTCACCGAAACTCAGCGTACTCAGCTCGGCCCGATTCAGCAGCTTACCCCCGTAATAGGCGAAAGCCGGGTATTGGTACGTCAGAACAAACAGCAGCAGCGCGGCGGCCGCCGACAGGCTCCAGGTTAACGACCGGTTCCGCTTGCGCTTCTTCGCCGGGGCGCGATACAGCGCTTGCCGCAGCCGATCCTCCAATGCTCTCGGCGCTTTCAGTTCATGCAGGCTCTGTTTATGATGCTGTAATTTTTCTTTAATGGTACTCACAGCGTTCACCTCCGAGGATGTCCTTTAACTTCTGCATGCCGAGCGAGATGCGCGACTTGATCGTGCCTAAGGGCACGCCCGTCATATCCGCAATCGTCTGATAGGGAAAGTCATGCACGTATCGAAGCTCGATCGCCTCCCGCTGCTTGTCGCTTAAGTGAGCGAGCAGCGACTGCAGATCCATCTCGGATTCCGTGCTCCGGTAAGGGTTAGCTTCCGTTAACGCCGGCATCGACGCCTCGAGCTCCTCTTCAAGCGGCTGACACTTCCCGTTCTGGCGGAGCAGCGCTTTGCATCGGTTCACGAGAATGGTTTTGCTCCAGCTGTAGAACGCTTCCCCTTTCTGCAATTGCCCGATCTTCTCATAGAGCGTGACGATCATATCCTCCATCGCATCCATCGCGTCATGCTCGTTCCCCATGTAAGCGTAAGCTAGGCGATAATAAGCGTCCTGGTCGGCCATGATGAGTTGTAATAGTGCATCCTTGCTGCCTTTCTTTGCTTGTCTCACAAGACGGCTTACCATCCGGGTTTCTCCCCCTTTCATAACTAAGAGCCCGCTGAAGCGCAAAAAGTTCATAGCAGCCCAAAAATAGTTTCGCGTATGTATGCCGGAGTGCAGGTCTGGCATCAATGAAAAAAGCAGCCTCGCAGGCTGCTTCATCGTAGATTGCCGGGAAGTAGTCTATGTCTGGATTGCGGGTTCTTGATGTGCACGCACGTTCCCTCTACACGTAGGCATAACGTTACGATCGTTCCCATATAATGCTTGAGGTGTCTCAATATGCGGCTTAGGAGGAACAACGTGGAATACGATATCACCGTCGAACCGGGAGTACGGGTGTTCATACAGGACTTGAATCCGACAGGGACCCCGACGATCCTGTTTATTCACGGCTGGCCTTTGAGCCATAAACAGTTCGAATACCAATTCGATCTGCTTCCGTCCATGGGCGTCCGGTGCATCGGGATGGATTGGCGCGGGTTCGGCAATTCGGATAAGCCCTACACCGGGTACAGCTTAGATCGATTAGCGGACGATATTCGCGTCGTGATCGAGGCGCTGCGCTTACAGCATATCACGCTGGCGGGGCATTCCGCAGGCGGAGCGCTAGCGGCCAGGTACCTGGCCAGGCATCAGAGCTTCGGCGTCTCCAAGCTTGTGCTCATTGACGCCCAATCCCCGGGTTCCATACCGCCGCAAGATGCGAATCGGTTCATTGCGGGAACGTTGTCCGACCGGCCCCAGATGCTGGCCGGGTTAACCGATTCGTTTTTCTTCAAATATATTACCGAACCCTTCTCGAACTGGTTCTTTCAAATCGGATTGCAAGCAGCCGGCTGGTCGACCGCGGCCGTCATGGTTACGTTACGAGACGAGAACGTGCGGCACGATCTGGGGAAGATCAACGTGCCGACGCTCATTATTCACGGCGTCCATGACAAAGTCGTCCCGTTCTCCAATGCGCAGGAAACCCATACGCTCATCCGCAATTCGGTCTTGGTCCCGTTTCAATATAGCGGGCATGTTCCTTTCTTGGACGAACGCGATCTCTTTAACCAGACCTTGATGCAATTTATACGATGATTGCCCTTACGCACCTATTCCCATCCCTTGATATGGTAATGGAGGTGAAACACGTCTTGCCCGCCCTTTTCCTGCAGTTCACATTCATACTCATGCCATCGAGCTTAAACTGGCGGTACATGTGCTGAGCAATCTTGTTGATGTGGGCGATTAGCGGCTGGTCTGCTGCTTCTAACTCCATCACGGGAGGAACATGTTTTTTCGGGACGGCCAGCAAATGAATAGGGGCGGAAGGATCTTTACAGCGAAATATGATGATCTGATCATCTTCATATTCCACTTTGGCCGGAAGTTTTCTGTCGATAATGTTACAAAAGACACAGATAGACTCCATTTTACGATCGCCCCCATATCATGTGGACACTCCCCGAAACTAAAGCCCTTTCTGCAATGAGAATTGACTACTTCATTACTAATCCGGCCTCTTGGAATTTATACCATAGTTCTCGTTCGGTTTACCGGTTCAACGCCGTTTTGCCCTTACTGCCGCCTCCAAGCTTCTCCTTTAGCTTAATCCCCGAATGCATCGGGGTAGATATTGAAACTGGATTTCGTTTCTGAGTCAACCACCTGCACGGTATTTATATGAGGTAAAATAACCGCTACGCGTGCTTGGTTCAATATCCTATGATCCGTTTGAACATAAATCCGGGCTTCCCTTTTATTTTTTGTGATTGCAATGCTGCTAATTGTGGGCTTGCCAAAACTATTGTAGATGCATACGACAGAACCGGTAAACATCATATTACCACTAGTACCGAAACCCCAAGCTTTCGTTGATATGCCGGATAATGTTTGAAAGATGCCAGTATCATCGCAACTTTGCATTTTTGCCGGATCCGTAATAATTTGCGTCCGATTCGACTGATGCTGAATGAACAACACAGCAGCAATTACAACTATCAGTATTGAAACTATCAGGAACGGAATCTTGAATTTCATATCTTTTATCTATCATCCTCTCTATATCATTAATAAAGCTGCAACCGGACATTCGATCCGCTGCAGCTTGATGGAAAGCGCTATAGTCTCATAACCTTGACAGGTGCTCCGCCGCTCAAGCCAGATTCAGCAGAAACTGCCGCGTACCTTGATAGGCCTCTTTCCATCCCATCTTCGCATAGAAGCGAAGCCCATCAAGCCCCTTGAAATAATAGGCGCCGAGCAGCCGCTCCTTGAAATTCGGAATCACTGCCCCCGCTCGGGCTTGGTAATCCAGATACGTCTGAATGACGCCGCTCCTAGGCAGATGCCGGTCGAGAATGGCGAGGTCCACGAGGCTATCGCCGTACATGCAATTGCCGTCAATGATGCCGGTAATCCGCGTACCGTCCGACAAAATGTTCCACTGGTGAAAATCTCCGTGGATAAATCCCCTATGCGATTCGTTATAATGAATGCAGGCCATTAAGCGATTATAAATTTCATCGTAGACGTCTTTTTCCAAGCACGACTTGCGATAGAGGTCATGCCAGTTCTCCCAGAACGTCCCGGTCTGGTCTTCCGCATTGAAGGCCACGACGAATTCCTTCCACGAAGCGTAGGCTCCGTTACCATCCGGCCCAATCCACCCGTACCCGGATGTTGCCCCGACTTCCACGTCGGCCAGTCGCGTCAGGATGCCGATCAATTCCGGCAATTGACGGGTCTGTTCCTCCTCCGTGCAATCCGCTAGATTGCGTCCTTCCATACGCTCCATGATCGCATACGCTAGCCGGCCCGTCATGCCAAGCTTCAGACATTTCGGAAAAGGAATGCCTTGGCCCGAAAGCAGGTCGGCAACATAGCGTTCCGTCTCGTACGCGCCAGCCAGATCGCTGAATTTCACGCAATACCCTTTTCCCTCATGGACGAAGGAAAACACGCTGCTCAAGTTGCCGCCGGCCATCGGCGTAATCTCGGTTACGCCCGTTCCGAAATGATTCCGTAACACGTCCTCGATCTCTCTAGGGGTCAAGCTAGGCTTCTCATAGGCAGTCATCGTCCCATCTCCCGTTCATCCTGGATATCGCGCAGCCGTGGATGAACAGGGTTCCCCCACGGCCAACGCCTAACCATGCTTCCGCCTGCACCGCTTACTGCTCCGGTTGACCATGATACAGATCGCTATACAGCCCTTGCTTGCCCAACAGCTCTTCATGAGGCCCCTGCTCCACCAGACATCCATCCTTTAACACCAGGATGCGGTCCGCCTCGCGGATCGTGTTCAGCCTGTGGGCGATGACGAAGCACGTTCGTCCCTTCATTAACCGCTTTAATCCCTCCTGGATTTTGATCTCGGACACGGTATCGATGCTGCTCGTCGCCTCGTCCAGCACGAGAATGGCCGGATCGGCCAAAATGGCGCGCGCGATGGCAAGCAGCTGCCGCTGCCCCTGACTGATGCCGCTGCCATCGGCAGCCAGCACCCGGTCATATCCGCCGGACAGCCGCATAATGAAGGAATGGGCATTGGCGAGCTTGGCGGCCTCTTCCACCTGGCTGTCGGTCGCGTCAAGCTTGCCATACCGGATATTGTCGCGGATCGTGCCTTCGAACAAGAAGGAATCCTGCAGCACGAAGGCCATATGGGAGCGGAGGCTTTCCCGCCGGATCGTCCGGATGTCCCGCCCGTCCAGCGTGATCGTCCCCGCATCCGCATCATAGAAACGGGAGAGCAGCTGAATCAGCGACGTCTTGCCGGCTCCGGTAGGACCGATGATCGCGATCGTCTCGCCGGGCTTCGCCTCGAAGCTGATCTCCTTCAGCGTATGCCTTCCCGCTTCGTATGCGAAGGACACCTTGTGGAAGACGACCGCACCCGCGACGGCATCGAGCGCAACGGCCGTACCCTCGTCCGCGTCTTCTTCCCGTTCGTCCACGATTTCGAATACCCGCTCGGCTCCCGCGATGGCGGACAAGAGGGTATTCCACTGGTTGGCCAGATCGTTCAGCGGTCTGGTGAACTGCCGGGCGTACTCGACAAAAACGATAATGACCCCGACGGTTATCGCCCCGCGGATGGCCAATATTCCGCCGACGCAGGCAATAATCGCGAAGCTCAGATTGTTGAGACCGTTCATTAATTTGGGGATGAAGCCCGATATGGTCTGCGCCCAGAATCCCGCATGCTTGAGGCGCACATTGCGTTCATGGAACGCTCGAATGACCCGCGCTTCCTGGGAGAACGCTTTGATAATCCGCTGACCGGACAGCGTCTCTTCCACGAATCCGTTCAATTCGCCCAAATTCCGCTGACGTTCCTTGAACAGCGCGCCCGTCCGCCGCGTAATCCAGCGCATGCCGAGCCCCATCAGCGGCACCACCAAGAAGGTGAGCAGCGTAAGCAGCGGACTGAGCAGCAGCATGACGACGACCGTGCCCGCCAGCATCAGCACGCTGGATAGCAGCTGGATCGCCGAGCTGTTGAGCGTAGAACTCACGCTGTCGATATCGTTGGTCATGCGGCTCATGAGATCGCCCTGACGGTTCTTCCCGAAGAACGGGATCGGCAGGCGATGCAGCTGCGCGAAGAGATCGGTGCGCATCCTCAGCACGGTTTCCTGGGCGATCTGAATCATCCCTATATTTTGCAGCCAGCCCGTGATGGACTGAAGCACGTAGATGCACGACAATCCGAGCAGAAACAACAGCCATGGCCTGCCGCCCGGTCCCGCCAAATAATCGTCGATGGCCATTCCGATCAGATACGGACCGAGCAGCGTCAGCCCGCAGCTGGCGATGACCAGCAGCATGACGAGCAGCAGCATGCCTCGCCGGTGGGACAGGTAACGCCATATCCGTCTGAGCGTTCCCTGCCAATCCTTCGCCTGGGTCTTGGCCGGCTTGCCCGCCGGGGAAGCGCCGGATGCGGCGTCTTGCGCGAGCGGCCCGGGATACCGGAAGGGTTCACGTAACGCTTCCCACATAATCTGCTCTCTCCTTCCCGTATTGGGATTCGTAGATTCGCCGGTACAAGTCGCTGCTGGCGATCAGCTGCCCGTGGGTGCCCTGCGCAAGGAGGCTGCCCTCGTCCAGCAGCAAGATCAGATCCGCCCCGATCGTGGAGCTGATCTTCTGCGTAATCAGGAGCGTCGTGCAGTTCATGCCCTTGAGCGCCTGCAGCAGGGCCGCTTCCGTGCGCACATCGAGCGCGCTGGTGCTGTCGTCGAGCAGCAGAATCGCCGGCTTGCGGATTAAGGCGCGGGCGATGGACAGCCGCTGCTTCTGTCCCCCGGAGAGATTGATGCCCCGCTGTCCGAGCAGGGTATCGTACCGATCCGGCAGCTTCTCGATCGTCTCGTGAATTTGCGCCAGTTTAGCCGCTTCGATGACCTGCTCCATACTGGCCTCCTCCAAGCCCCACGCGATATTATCGCGTATCGTGCCGGAGAACAGCAGCACCTCCTGGGAGACGTAGCCGATAGAGCGGTGCAGGTAGTCCGGGTCCAGCTCGCGGGCATTCCGTCCGTCGATGCGAACAACCCCGGCGGTTTCCTCATACAGGCGCAGCACGAGCTGCATCAGCGAGGATTTGCCCGAGCCGGTCGCCCCCAGGATCGCCACGGTCTCGCCCGGACGGACCTTGAAGCTAATATCCGCCAGCACGCATGCCTCCGAGCGCGGGTAGCGGAAGGATACCTGCTCGAACTCGATCCCCCCTGCGCACCGTCCTTCGGGACTCCCGTTCGGCCTGACCGGCGCTTCGCTGTCCGTAGCCAGCGCTTCGTCCACCCGCTGGGCAGACGCGCGCGCTCTGGAGAAGACCGCCACAATCATGGAGAACGCCGACAGGGCACCCGCCGTGCGGAGCGAATAATTCACCACCGCCACCACCTCGCCCGCCGTCGCGGTCCCCATGCCGATCTGCTGATGCCCGAACCATAGCACAGCTATAATGCCTGCGTTCATGATGAGCAGGATGAATGGCATCGTAATCTCCGTCAGGCGCAGGGCGGAGACCGTACTCTGCATTAATTCCCGGCTCTGCCGCGCAAAACGGCCCGCTTCTTGTTCGCGCCGGACAAACACGCGGATCAGCCGCATGCCGGACAGATTCTCCTGCATGAGTCGGTTCAGCGCATCCAGCCGCAGTTGGACCTTCTTGAATAACACCGACGCTCGCTTCATGATCCACACGACGAACACGAGCAGCGCGGGAACGGTCAGGGCAAGCAGAAATCCCAGCTGCGCGTGCACGACGAGCGCCATTAGGATGCTCCCGATGACGACCAGCGGCATGCGCAGCATGAACCTCAGACCCATGAATACCGTGTCCTGAAGCTGCGTCACGTCATTCGTTAACCGGGTGATGAGCGAGGAGGCGGCAAAGCGGTTAAACACCGGATAGGCGTACTCCTGCACCTTGGTGTACAGCGCTTCCCGGACATCGAACGCAAACCCCTGGCTGGCATGCGAGGCAAAAAAAGAACTCAGAATGCCGGCGGCGAATGCGGCAACCGAGCCCCCGACCAATATTCCGCCCCACAGCAGCACCACCGCCGTATCCTTCTGCGTGATGCCTTCATCAATAATGACCGAGATGAGATAAGGCTGAATCAGCTCCACCGCCAGCTCTACCAGCGCCATCACGACAGCCATCCCGGCCGCAACCTTGTATTTCCCCAAAAAACGCATCATGTTGATCATGCCTGTGTTCCTCCGCCAAGTGATGAACTCTTTGCCTGTGCAGCTTTTGCAGCGTCATTCTACCAATTGCCTAATGTCCACTTCCTCTCATTATATACATATTCTATGTGTTAGGGCGATCGGGAAATCGATAAACTTGCAGTCGGCAGGCTGATCGGACGCAAAAAAACCCTTCGAGAAACAAGAAGCCTCTGAAACCTCCTTTGCGGAAGTCATGGATCTCTTGTTTACACGCAAGGGATTTTTTGCCGAAATGGGCTAGCGGTAATAGACTGTTCTCCCTATTAACAATAGGGGGATTATATTGACTATTCCCGCTCCTGCCCTTCCGCCTCTTCCAGCTTGGAACGCTTCGCTTCGCGTATGCGGCGCCAGAGCGATAGCAGGATGATACAGCCGGAGAGACAGCCGTTGATCCACACGGACAACACGACCACCACATAGGGCCCTGTCCCCGGCTGGACCGCTGTCAGCGAGACGAAGCACAGAAGCAGCAGGACGAGCGACATCGATAGCACGATTTTGGATAAGGCCTGAAAATCACCCATCATGGACTCTTAATGACGCCGAGCTCGGCCATTTTACGCTGCCATTGATCATGCGCCTCCTCCGCATAGTGACAGGCCGCCTCCTCGGAACCGACAGCGCGCAGCTGAGGCTCTTCGGTCGAGCACCAGCCGGTTGCCATCGGACACCGCGGGTGGAATCGGCAGCCCGACGGAGGACGGGCCGCGCTCGGCATCTCCAAGCTGCGCAGCGGCAGCTCTGTCATCGCCTTGGCGATGTCGGGATCCGGCGTCGGTACCGCCGAGAGCAGTGCTTGCAGGTAAGGATGCTTGGGATGACGGAGCACTTCATCGACCCCGCCGAGCTCCATCACGCGCCCGAGATACATGACGGCCATCCTGCCTCTGCCCGCGATATAACGGGCCGTCGCCAGATCATGCGTGATATAGATGATCGCAATGTCCAGCTTGCGGTTGAGTTCAGCCATCATATTCAGAATGGAGATCCGCAGGGACACGTCGATCATGGAGACCGGCTCGTCGGCGACGATAATTTTGGGATTCAGCGATATCGCCCTGGCCATCAGAATCCGCTGGCGCTGACCGCCGGAGAGCTGATGCGGATATTTGTCCAGGAACCGTTCGGGCGGCGTCAAGCCTACGGTTTGCAGCAATTCGACGACGCGGGCGCGGGCCGCTTTCCGGCCCTTGACCATTTTGCGTTGGAGGATCGGCGACGACAAGGACTGGTAGATCGTCCGCATCGGGTTAAGCGCGGCATAGGAATCCTGCTGGACCAGCTGCACGCCGCTGCGAAAGTCCCTCATTTTATCCCCGCTCAGCCTGGCAACGTCCTCTCCCTTATACAGCAGTTTGCCGGCGGTCGGCTTGAGCATCCCCGTTATGATGCTGCCAAGCGTTGTTTTTCCGCAGCCGCTCTCGCCTACAAGGGCTATGATTTCACCGGGATGAATCGTCAAGCTGACATTCACGACGGCGCCGATCTTCTGCGGCGCGGCAAACATCCCCTGATCGCGTTCATAATACAGGCTGACGTTATCCAGACGCATCAACGCTTCCGGGCCGGCCGGGCGAGACACTTCCCGGAGATGCTGCCTGGTCCCGCGCTCATGTTCGAGATGGATCGTGTTCACGATGTACGCACCTCCGAGATCGAATCGGGATTAGGGTATAGATGGCAGGCGACTTCATGTCCCGTCGGCGAGTATACCTTGACCGGACTGCTCGCGCCGCATGCGTCGAGCGCAAATTCGCAGCGGGGCGCGAACGGACACCCCGGCGGCATGTTCAAGAGATCCGGCGGAGACCCGGGAATGCCCTCGCGCTCCGCGAGATCCTGGTAGAGACTGGGGACTGCCTTCATTAATTTCTCGGTATACGGATGCTTGGGCCGCTTGAACATCTCGTACACGCTGCCCGCTTCCACCACATTCCCCGCATACATGACGCCAACGCGGTCGGCAACCTTGGCGACCACGCCGATATCATGCGTGAGCAGCAGCATCGTTATGTTCATATCCTTATGAATTTTGGTGAGGATATCGAAGATATACGCCTGCGTAATGACATCCAGCGCCGTCGTCGGCTCATCCAGAATGACCAGCCGCGGATCGAGCAGCAGACTGAAGGCGATCATTACCCGCTGCTTCATCCCTCCGGACAGTTCATGGGGGAAGGCGTGCAGCACCCGGTCCGGTTCCAGTCTGACGTAATCGAGCAGGCTGCGGGCTTTATCCAGCATCTGCTTCTCCGTCAATGTCTTAGAATGGGCGCGGAACGTCTCGACCATTTGATCTTTGATCCGCATAACCGGGTTGAGCGCATTCTGAGCCGCCTGAAACACCATCGCCGCTTGCTCCCACTTGTAAGTCTGAAGCTGCTTCTTGCCGAGGCTCATCACATCGTGCCCGTCAAACTGAATCGAGCCCTTCGCCACCCGTCCCGGGACCGCGATGGCCCGCATGATCGCCGATGCCATCGTCGATTTGCCGCTGCCGCTCTCGCCGACGAGGGCGGTGATCTGGCCTTCCGGGATGACGAAATCGGCGTCGTTCACTGCCCGGAGAAGGCCGGCCCGCATGGGGAACTCGATGGTCAGCCCCCTGACTTCCACCAATGGCTTCATCGTACCACTCCTTTGTCACAGCGGAATTTTGTGCCCTGCCGTCATGATCTGAGCCTAGGATTGAGCGCTTCCTCCAGACCGTTGCTGAAGAAGATGCAGGCCATCTGAAACAACCCGAGGCACATAATCGGCGATATCAGATAGATGTATCCCTTAGGGTTGAAGATGCCTCCGGTGTTTTGAACCGCCAGCTGGATCATCATGCCCCAGTTGGTCGGCGAGTACGGAGCCAGACCGAGCATCATCAGACCGACGCTGGCGACGATCGCGCCTTGGGCGGCCATGATGAAGTTAATGGCCAAATAAGGCGTCAAGTTCGGCAGAATTTCGCGGGACAGGATGTAAGGCATCTTGAGCCCCATGATCCGGCAGGCCACGATGAATTCCCGGTTCTTGAGCGAGAGCAGCTGGGAGCGGATCGCCCTGGCTAGCGGCGCCCAGGACCAGGCGGCCAGAATGAACGAGAACATCACCGGATTTTTGATCTGCACGAGCGCCGCGACGATCATGAGGACCGGAAAGCTCGGCACGGTGAGAAACAGGTTCGTGACGAACATCAGCGCCGTATCCGTCTTGCCCCCGGCGAAACCGGCAACCGCGCCTATGACAAAACCAAGAACCAGCGTGAACAAGGCGGCGAACAGACCGATGGACAGCACATCCCGGGAGCCATAGACCAGCTGCAGGAACGTATCGCGTCCGCCATAATCCGTGCCCAACCAATGGCTGAAGGAAGGGCTCTCGTAGCGTCCTTCGAAATTAACCGTCATGTCCAGGCTCGTCAGCATCGGCCCGAAGATCGCCATCATAATAAAAATGGCCAAAATAACGAGTCCCGAGAACGCCTTCTTGTTGCGGTACATCGTCTGCCAAAAGTCGATAAAGCCTTGGCTCATGCTCACCCCTCCTCAAGCTTGACGCGCGGATCCAATTTGGCGTAGATCAGATCCGAGGCCAGGTTCGCCAGAATAACCGCCACGCTGGTCACGAGCAGTAAGCCCTGCATCAACGTATAGTCGCGCTGCTGCGTCGCTTGCCCGATATAGTAGCCCATGCCGGGGTAGCTGAAGACGTTCTCGATCAGCGGGGAACCGCCCAGCATGAACCCGAAATTCACGGCCAGCGTCGTAATCAGCGGCAGCATGGCGTTGCGTTTGATATATTGGCTCATGAGCGTTCTTTCGGATACGCCCCGAATGCCCGCGGCCACGATATAATCTTCTCCAAGCACGTTCACTGCGCTTCCCTTCATGGTCAGTGCCCATGTGCCGATCGTCGTAATGACGTAGGTGAGGATCGGCAGCGCGCCGTGATAGAGCACATTCAGAATGAAGGGGAAGTTAAATCCCGGTTCCACGATCGGATCATACGCCCCATTCACGGGGAACCAGCCGAATTGGAAGGCAAATATAACGAGCAGCAAAAGGCCTACAATGAAATTGGGCACCGAAGAAGTCAGAATGGCATAGATCGAAATAATCGGATCGAGGATCGTCTTGCGCTTGAAGGCCATCATCGCCCCCAAGTTAATCCCGATCAGAAAGCTGACGACCAGCGACACGCTAAGCACAAACAACGTCCACGGCAGCGCATTGGCGATAATCTCGTTCACCGATACGTTCTGGTAGATCATCGACATGCCCAGATTGCCGTGCAGCAGCCCGCCTAAGTAGCGCCCCAGCTGGGCGAAGATCGGCTCATTCGGATCATAGTTAATCATCGCGGTAATCTGGCGGTACGCTTCATCCAGACTCATCCCCCGCTGCAGGGCATAATCCCGTGCCCATGAATCGATGGCATTGCCCGGCGTCATCCGCAGCAGGACGAATGTGAGCAGCATCGCCAGACAGACGGTTATCAAGGAGACGCCAATTCGTTTACAGATCCCTTTCAGGCTCATTTCCCGTCACCTCCAGAAGGCTAACATGAGGACTTGCGGTATTAGCGAGGCCAGTATTCCTCCGGCATATAAGTCGAGTTGAAGCCATGATTCAAATGGGTGATGGCCAGCTGATCTTCCGGATCCGCAGCCAAAGGCATATCCCGGTCGTACTTGACGATCTCATCCATCATGGGGTAGTTGCCCGCCATCGTCTTCGTATTGATCCAAGCGCCCGTCGTGTTTTGGAAGAAATTCACCCCCCAGCAGTTCTCGTTGGCGATCCAAGCCAAATTCCCGATCATTTGCCGGCGTTCCTGTTCGTCCTGCACGAAGGGATAGCGTTTCATTTCTTTGTCGATATCGTAGATTTTGCCGTCGATCCCCTTTACTTTGAGATCCAGCTTGCCGGTATCCACTTCATTCCCTTCCGCATCCTTCTTCATGACGTTCGGGAACCCGACCTTCGTCTTCGTTCCTTGCCAGTACAGCACCCGCATCGAGCTCCAAGGATTCTGGAAGCCCCAGGAGACGTCAACCCAGTCCATGGACATGTCATACTGCCCTTTATCCGCATTGGCGTAATAGATCGTACTGTCCACGGCTTTAAGCTTGGTCGGTATCCCGAATTTGGTCAGCTGCTCTGCGGCGATCTGCGCCGAATTCACGCCGGGCGCCCAGTTGTTCGGCGCCCCGATGATGAATGCAGGCACCTTGCCCTCCGGATCGTGCCACAGCCCGTCATTGCCCTTCTTCCAGCCGATTTCCGTCAGGAGCGCCGCAGCCTTGTCCGGATTGTGCGTATAATCCGTCATCCGATCGAGTACGGAAGCGTCCACTTCCTTCGCCAGGGAAGAAGGCATGATGCCCGTCATGGAGATTTTCGGGTTCTCCTGGCCGTAGTAATTCCCGATCTCTCTCAGCTTGCTCTTATCCAGCACATAGGTAAGCGCTTGCCGGAACTTGATGTTATCGAACGGTTTGTTGCGGATGTTGTACATGAGCCCGACGCTCGCCGGATCAAACATCCGATAGTGAAGCAAATTTTTATTCTGCTTGAGCAGCGACTCGAGAATATCCTTGGGCGGAGTCCCGTCGTACCAGTCGAGCTTGCCTGCTTTGACCAGCGCGTATTGAGCGGACAGCTCCGGCACGTTTTTGAGCCATATTTTGTCGAAGTTGACCGCGTTCGGCCGCCAGTAGTCCTCGAACTTATCCAGCAGCATATCCGTCGTCGTGACTTTTTCGAATTGATAAGGGCCGGTCCCTACCGGGATTTTCGGGCCGGAGCGGGTAAATTCATTCCAATTCAAGGCGAGTCGTTTGCTGAGCTCATCGGTAATGTCGAGGTTAAACGGGCCTTCCTTGGATTTGTCTGTAAGCGGTTTCGCTTCCTTCAACAAAGCATCGGCCTTATCCACGTATGGCTTGTAGATGTGGTACGGTATTTGGCCCTGAAGATCCTGCGCAAGGAGAAGCTTCCTCAGCTCGGGATACGGCGCCGGTTTCATCCAATGGAAGACGACCGTATAGTCGTCCGGTATCTCGATGGAGGTGAGATACTTCGTTACTTCGGCCCCGTTATTCAACCGGTAGTACGCCCACACGTCCTTGCTGGTGAACGGAGCGCCGTCATGCCACTTGACGTTGCGATGCAAGTGCACGGTCGTCGTCCCGTCGCTCTCCTCGCTGGATTCCGCCAGCAGATTGTACACATTGTTCATGGACCGGATGAAGAAAAACAAGCCTTCGTACATGTAACGGTTGTTCGTATCCCCGATGCCGCCGGACCCGAAGGGGTTGCCCTGATACAGCGGCGGTTTGGGCCAACCGCCCAATCCATGGAAAATCTTGTCCTTGTTGTACTTCAGCTGCTCGGTTGGAATGGGCTGCCGCAGATCGTTGACATCGCCTGCATTCAGACGATCTACCAGTCCTTGCGCGGAGGCGCCGCAGCCGGAGAGCATGACCGATGCTCCCAGCACAGCGGATACGCACATGGCCGATACGCGCTTTCGTCTACTCCAGAGGTTCATGAAGGTCCTCCCGTCCTTGATGATCTTCTCAACGCATTCACTTGTGAAATCCTGGAATCTCCTCATTATAGCGGCCCGAAGGAATGCCATGTTTATAAAAACGCTTACATAAAACCGCCGAAAAAGACAACATTCTCACTGTTTTCGACGGTCGAAAATCACGATCATGATTCTTTGCCAGAGGCGCGCGACAATCACAAAACAAACACAAAAAGCCTCTATGCAGAGGCTTTCAAGGGGTGCTTCATTCATTGTATAGACCGATTACAGGCGCGGCCAGGAAGCTCCGCTTACGGACTGCCGTTTCTCCTCCATTCCAGCGGCGTCATGCCCACATGCTTAATGAAGAGATCATGGAAGCGGCTGGAGGAGCTGAAGCCGACTTCCGACGCGATGAATTCAACGGGCTTGCGCGAAGTCTCGAGCAGACGCTTGGCCTCGTCAATCCTTAGCGATATGATGTACTGCTTGGGCGAGACGCCGAAGCGGTCAGCAAACTTTTTTCGAAACATGCTCTCGGACAAGAAGTGGCTTGCAGCAAGCGCCGATACTTTGAGAGACGTGTGATAGTTTTGGTGAATCTCCTTAAGCGCGTCCTGAAGCAGGTGTTCTTCCGGATTGTCGCCGTTCGGCTCGGCGTGCCGCGTCTCTTCGACCTCGGTGTGGTAAGCGAGCAGGAGCGACTCCAATGCATTGCGGAGCAGATCGTTCGAATAATCGGTTTGCTCCTCCCGCCTGCACTCTTCTTCAATCTGCCGCATAGCCGTCAACGACCGCTCCATCGCGGAGGGATGGAGAGCCGCTTTCAGAATCAAGCCGGGCCGCTGGGAGAAGGCAAGCGACATTAGGTACTGGCAGTATGGCGGAATGTACTGCTCATAGACGTGCAAGGAGTAGCCTTCCCATGCTTTCGTGCAGACATAGCTGTGCTTCAGATCCGCCGGAATCAGCAAGAGATCGCAAGGCGCGACCTCCATATTCTGCTCACCGGATGCGTAGTAGCCTTGACCGTGCATCAGGAGCGTAACCTCGGCAGTCTTATGGGAATGAGTCTGAAATCGTCCTTCTCCATTATCCCGTTTCGACGGATCGGTGGAAAAATTACAGATGCCCTCTATAAATCCGCTGTCCATCAACGATCCCTGCCCTTTGTAGATGTAAGGGACACCTGCTCTCCCTCAGGCGAGTTATATTAACTTATACAATGGCGTGAACGGCAGTCCCTGTAACATCCAATAAAAGGATCGGAGCATGAACAACAATACGCTATTTTCATAGTTTGGTAAATGCATTGAGCGAATTTGTGCAGAAATGTTCACAGAATTGTCAACCTCATTATATGTGTTACAATAAAGAAATTAAAGGAATTTCTGACAAGGAGAGTGCCTAGATGACGCAAACTTCCCATCGGATGGAGAAAGAGATCCTGAAGAAAGTATCGTTAAACTATTTACTGCATCTCCCGGACGGCTACGAGCAAGAGGCTGCTAAAAGGTGGCCGCTGATCTTGTTTCTGCACGGTTCCGGCGAGCGCGGCGACAACGTGGAGCGCGTAGCCGTTCACGGAATCCCGAAGCTCGCACGGCAGCAACCCGATTTCCCGTTCATCGCGGTGTCGCCGCAGTGTCCGGAGGATTCTTTTTGGGGCGCCGAGATGGATGCCCTGATCCCCCTGCTTGACGAGATCATGGCGAGGTACCATGTCGATACGACCCGGGTCTATTTGACAGGGCTGAGCATGGGAGGCTATGGGGCATGGCAGTTAGGCGCCGCTCATCCTGACCGGTTCGCCGCCGTCGTTCCGATTTGCGGGGGAGGCAATCCGCAGCGGGTCGAGCCGCTGAAGGAAACGCCGGTCTGGGTCTTTCACGGGGCGCAAGATAACGTCGTGCCGCTCTCCGAATCGGAGAAGATGGTCGAAGCGCTGCAAACGATCGGAGGCAACGTGAAATTGACCGTCTACCCGGAGGCTGAGCATGACTCTTGGACGGAAACGTACGCGAATCCGGAATTGTACGAATGGCTGCTCCGGCACGCTTTGTAAATGGCCTGATCCGCGATACGTTCCATGCTTCATCCTCGTTAATCTCCCATTCATGCAGAATCGGCAGCCCTCCAAGGCTGCCGATTCTTTGCTATTGCTATCGTTCAACGGGACAACTCGCCTGCCGCGTTAGGCCGAACTGCTATTTCATGTCGCAGCGGAAGGAAGCCGCGTAACCTTATAACTGCGGAAATGGGTATGGCTTCCTCCTGCGTTGCCAAGCCCGATCTGTCCGGTGAGATACGGCCGGTCGGCATCCTCGGCTTCGAGCAGCTTCACGCCGTCCACGCTGACCGTGAATCGGGCGCCCTCCGCTCTCACGGCGATGACGTACTCGCGGCCCGCCGTCCATTCGAACGGTACCGACGCCAATTCCCGGTAGCCGTTCTCGTTTTTGAAGAAGACGAGCCTGTTCCCTTCGAACAAGCTTGCCGCATAGGCGCGGATGCCGCCCTGCACGCGCACGAGGACGCGGTGATCGCCGCCCGTCATGGGCCGTACGACTGCTTCGAACGCGTAGTCCCGCCACTTGAGATCGCCGGTATAGCACTCGGCAGGCTCGCCGCTGTAGCTGCCCGACAGCTCGCCGTTCTCGAGCGCCCATAGGCCTCGGAGGTAGGTACACTGGCTCACTTCCTGATGAAGCCCGCGCCAACGTTCCATTCTCTCATAGCGGAAGTCCACGGCGTAGTGCGGTTCGCCGGAGAAATGCACGTCGTCCAGGTAGACGACCAGGCTGCCTCCCCAGCCTGCCGTCGGAATGAATTCGACCCCCGCCTCGCCTAGGCAGACGTTCTCCATGGCCGGCAGATCCAGCCGAAGCGCCGTCCACACCCCGGAAGCCAGGTCGACCGTGTCGCCGTAATGCCGCCGGTCGGCATTAATGTCCTTCACGTACAGCCTGGCCTTCACTCCCACCCCGTTGAAGCCAGGCGCCATGACTTTCGCTTCAACCGTCTGTCCCGGATAGAGCAGCGGCGAGAAGCTCGGGTCGTACCGGCTGTCGTTAAAGTCCTGCGGCCTGTAGTACGTCTGGTAATATACCCGATACCCGTACCCGCCGCGCACGCGGTCAAAGACCGCTTTAAGCGAGCGCTCGCCGGTCGCGGCAGCCTCCGTCGTCCCGGATACGACGGCCGTCACATGCGCTTCGCTTGCGTCCCAGTCCGTGCGGAAGGCATGCGTGGAACCAGGATACTCGAAGTGGAAGCGCGGCCTGTCGCCGAGCAGGATTGGCCGCCACTTGGCCGGAATGTCCGCGCCCGCGATTTTGTAGCCGAAGCCGGCGATATAGGAAGCGCACCACGGGAGGTCCAGCATGTTCAAGGTGCCGATGACGCTGGAGCAGCACAGAAAATCATTGATTGGCTCGCGCCAGCTGCGGTCAATGCCGTCCAGGCCGTTGCGCACGCCAATGATGGTGCCGACGTTCGCCACATTGCAGTCGGTGTCCCAGCCGCACATATTGCAGATATTGATAGCCTTGGAGAAATCGCCTTCGCCGTAGAGCAGCGAGAGGACGATCACGGCGGCGTTCGGAATGATGTGGCATTCGCCCGGATACAGATGGTAGCCGAAGTGGGCGTTGACATAATGATAGGCCTCGCGCCAGTCGGACGGCTGCTCCGCATGATAGCGGATCACGTCCCGCGCCATCCGCGCGAACTCGCAATCCGCCGGTATCACGGACAGACCGGCCTCCAGAATCTCATGCATATCGCTTCTGTCGAAAGCGGCCGCAATGCAGGCAGCGATGAACATGCCGCCGTATTTGCCGTTGCCGTCATGCGACACGCTCGCGATCTTCTCCGCATATTCGGCGGCCAGCCGCGGGTTGCCCGGGGCGATGAGTCCCCATACGTCAATGAAGATTTGCCCGCCGATCTGCTCCGCCACCGCGGCGCCGTTCTGCTCGATCGAGCCGGAGCGGGGCGCCATGATGCCATACTTCAAGTTCTGATAGGCGGTGTGCTCCGTTGACTTGCCGTAGCCGCCCCACCAGTAGAAGCCGTGGCCGTCCGGCGCGTAGTTCAGCCAAGTCAGGCCCATCTGCTCAGGCGTGATGTCGCTGGTGTACGTATAGTCCTCGAGCGCCCGGAGAAAAAACATCGGTCCGTTCGTATCGTCATCGGCTGCGAAATTTTTGAACGTGTGCAGGTAGCCCGTAATCTCGCCGAAGGTGCGCGCGATTCGCTCGTAAGTCCATTGCTCGATGTTGCCGCCGTGGCGGACGCCGATTACTTTGCCGAGCCAGCCTGCGTAGACTCGCTCCGGATAATCGGGGCTTAATAAGGTTGGTTTCATTCGTTTGTGCGTCGTCCCTTCTCTATTGAGTCATTCGGGCTAGTTCTAGCCTTTGATGCCCATGCTGGCGATGCCGCCGATCAAATTCCGCTGCGCGAAGTAATAGATCAGCAGCAGCGGCACGACGACGACGGTCATCGACGGCCTCAGGATCGGCACCAGCACCCGCCACAGAATTTGCAGCTCACCCGCGCCGTCGATCTTGGCTTAGTTAACCGCTTACATTTTTCAGTATTATCGTACCATTGCGCGAGAAGACTTGGCTTGCCAATTACAGCCCTTTGATTGCCAAAAACGGCTAAATAAAAAACCTGCCAATGGCAGGCGAAATGGCAGGCGCAAAGGCAGGCGCGAAACTTGCTGGTCATTCCCCCGTTCCGGCAAGCACCGCCAGAACGGAGGCCCGCTCCCGGTAATCCTGCGGCGATTGCCCGACAATCTGCCGGAACGCCCGGTAGAAGGGAGTAAAGCTCTGGAAGCCGCACTGCAGGCAGATCTCCGTCACTGGCAGCGCGGTCGTGATCAGCAGCCGTTTGGCCTCATTGATGCGCAATTGGGTCAGATACGCTTTGAACCCTTCGCCCAGGATCTCCTTGAATAAATGGCGTGTCCGCGACGGGCTGAGCAAGAGCACGCGGGCAACGTCCTCAAGCGCGATCGGCTCGCGAAACCGCTCTTTCATCAAGCTGAGCGCCGGCTGCAGCATATGGTATTGATTGAAGATCCGGTTGATCTCGTCTCTCGGCGTATCCAAGCCGTAATGCCGCAGGAGCAGGGCGCAGATCTGCAGCAGCCCGCCGCGAATCATGCTTTTATAGCCGGTCCGCCGCTCGCGGCACTCCTCCTCCATGGACATGACCAACGCCCCGATGGCCTTGGCCGTCGGCGTACCGGACGAGATTTGGTTGCGGAATTGGCCCGGATTGTACACGAACGGAAGGAGCAGCTCCTTCTCGCCCTGCTCGATGAATTCCGGATCGAAGTAGAGAAACAAGTACCGGCTCGGATCGTCCGCATCCGACTGCGCAATGTGGCGTTCCATATTGTTGACGACGTATATGTCTCCCGGCATGACGCGGAATGTCTTGTCCCCGAAATAAAACCAGCCCTTCCCCGATTGACAGTAGCCGATCTCCAGAGGCGTATGCCAATGGAAGGTTTCGACCATGGTACTGGGCGTCCATTCCTGGATCAGGACAGGGAGATCCTTCTCGAACTCGTAGCGAAACTCCATCGAACCTTGTCCTCTCTCATCATGGTAAGGTTGCTGAGCTAACCTGGCTCCCTCAGCGGATATACCTATCATAAGGCGGACAAAACGAAAATGCCAAGAACGAACCGGCCGATTCGTTCTTGGCATATGATGGATGCCCGTATGCTCCCTGCCTCGCAAGACGAAACCCTGCTCACGCAGAGGACGGAGCTCTTTGATTATTTCGCAAACGATGGCCGCGTCTAGGCCTCGTAATCCAACCAGTCGAAATAAGCCGGCGTAACCGAGCGCATGCCGCCGCCCGTCGCGTACATGGCGATAAAGACGCCCGTGAACCCTCCCGCGACTTCCGTGGCCAGCATGCTGCATTCCCCTTGACCGAACGGAACGGGAGCGCATGCCTCGCTTTCGGAGAAGCCGAAACGATACTCGCTGGCATCGGCTTGGATGCTCAATACGACCGAGTCGGCCGGCCATGGCATCTCGTTCTCCACCTTCCATAGCGTGCCGAGCCTTCTGCGAAAGAGCAGCTTGCGCGTGCCCGCCTGCCGCACGATGGCGATCTCGTAGTGGAAGCGCTCGTTCATATACACGGCGAGTCCCGCTTCTTCGCCGTCCCGCTCGGGCGCGAAGGTCAAGTGCGCGCGTGCCCGGAACGAGAAGTGCTGCTGTCTTCGCCCGACGAAGGCCACGATGCCCGCATCGTTCAACGTCGCCTCCGAGCCGAAGAGCGTCAGGCTTCCCGGCTTCGAGGTAAGCGACCAATTCCGCGGATCCGGCGAACGCAGGAAATTCCAGCAGGGGGCAAGCGCCTCCCGATCGAAGTCTTCTCGCGCCGCCTCCTCCGTCCGCGGCCGCAGCGGGAGATTGCCCGCCGGCATCGTCTCTCCGATCGTGCCGGCATCGCCGATGATGGGCCAGCCGTCTTCCGTCCACGTCACGGGAGCCAGGAACGTCTCCCGGCCCATATGATGGCGGGCGGGATAACCGGCCGGGCGGATGCCCAGGAACACGGCCCACCAGCCGCCATCCGGCCCTTGCACGAGGTCGGCGTGGCCGGTGGCATGAATCGGCTTCAATCGGCTGCGATGGGTCAGGATCGGATTATGCGGACAAGCGTCGAAGGGACCGTCCGGTCTCGCGCTTCTCGCCACGGTCACCATGTGCCCGTATTCCGTACCGCCTTCCGAGAGCAAGAGATAATACCATTCACCGATGCGATAGAGATGCGGCGCCTCCGGATATTGACCGCCGGTTCCCCGCCAGAGCAAGCGGACGTCGGATAAGCGCTCCCCCGTCCGGATATCGATCCGGCTCTGGTACGCGCCTTGCCCCTGCGCATCATGGGACGTCGTGTAATAGACGGTGCCGTCCTCGTCGAAGAACAAGTCGGGATCAATCCCCGGCTGATCCACGAAGATGGGGTCCGACCACTCGCCGCGCGGGTCTGTCGCGTAGACGTAGAAATTCCCCCCGCCGGACACGTTGGTCGTAGTCATGTAGAACACGCCGTTCCGATGCCGAATCGTCGGCGCATAGATGCCGCCCGAGCTTCCGGCTCGGCTGAGATCCAGCTGCCCCGTCCGCGTCAAGACATGCCCGATCTGCTCCCAATGAACGAGATCGTTGCTGTGGAATAAGGGCACGCCCGGAAAATATTCGAACGAGCTGGTTACCAGATAATAGTCTTCGCCCACGCGGCATATGCTGGGATCCGGGTGGAAACCGCTAATAACGGGATTGTGATACTGCATGCGTTTGATCGCTCTCCTACTCTACTTAAGTTCTGACTCCGGCCGCGCTTCCCGGTTCTTCTGCTGCGGGCTTATTCATTCCAGAGCTTGACGACATTTTGGACATAGGCCGTGAAGCCCTTCTCCATCTTCTCCACGCCCGCATCCAGCAGGTCCTGCTGATAGCGGTCCCACAGCCGATCGAAATCTTCCGGCTTCGCCATGATGGCCTGCGGGATTTGCTTCCAGGTGATGTCCTTCATTTTATTGCCGAGGATGGTGACTTCGTCGTCGCCCGGCACGGCGATGTTCCAGGCCGCTCCCCATGCCTTCACCGGGAACTCGTCCTCCTGCGGGAACAGGTCCTTCCACGTCGTGGCGTGGTACGCCTTCAGCGTCTCCTGATCGGCGCTCGTATAGGTGCTCACGATTTGTTCCGGGAAATTCTTCGTGTAATAGTTGCCCGTCGAATCCAGCACGCCATCCCCGTAGTGCGCGCCGAGGTTGAAGTAGAAGCCGATGCCGGATTCCCGGCTGAACGCCGTGTTATCGTTCACAATGCGGTTCTGCACGTCCTCGGGCACGACGCGCTTGCCGTCCTGCACCGTATAATGCTTGCCTTCGATGCCCCAGTTGTTGAGAATCTGGCCCTGCTCCGAAGCCAGGAAATCCAGGAACTTGATGGCCCTGACCGGGTCCTTGCAATCCGTCGTGATCCCCACTCCCCAGCCGGCCATGAAGCCCGTCGACTGAAAGCGGTTGTCCTTGTAGGCATCCGACAGCATGACCGAATAATGCCCGTAGGTCTGGTCCAGCTTGTTGGCCGTCTTGAGCGACTTCTCGCCGTCCGCATACCCCCAGTCGGCGTCGATCAGACCGATGACCCGCCCGGAAGCCACCTTGGCCACGTATTGGTCATTCTTCTGCACGAAGCTCTCTTTATCCAGCAACCCGATGTTGTACATGTGGTTCAGCCATTGAAAGTATTCTTTCTCGCCTTCCGTGCGGTAATGATAGGTCGCTTCGTACGTCTTCGGATCGATCACGTATTCGCCGTCGCCCGACTTGCCGGTCGTCTCCGCCGCCGGGTTCGTGACGGAGATAAACATATGCCAGTCGTCCGCGTTCAGCGTAAGTCCGATATTCTTATTGCCGTTCTCGTCCGTCGGATGCTTGTCCAGGTAGGATTGAATCACGTGCTCGTAATCTTGCAGCGTCTTGATCGGCGGATAGCCCGCTTCCTTCACCGCGCGATGCTGCAGCTCGAATCCGCCGCCCGCCACGAGCGTCTTGCCGTCGACGGCCGAATACGTCGGGATGACATAAATCGCGTGATCGTCGTTGCTATAACGCAGGCGGTTCAGCTGATCGCCGAACAGCTTCTTCAAATTCGGGGCGTATTGCTCGATGAGATCCGTCAGATCGAGCATCGCGCCCGCATCGACTAATTTGTTCAGATCGCCCTTCGGGCTAATCAGATCGGGATAATCGCCGCCGGTGGCGATCAGCGCGACTTTCTGCGCCGGGTCGCCGACCGCGAATTCGGCATCCAGCTTCACGCCCGTCGCCTTCGTAATGGCTTGCCCGACGTCGTCCTGCATGTCCTGCCAGTTCGGGTTCGCGTCTTCGCTGAAGAACGAGAAGGTGATCGGGGACGTATCGCTTCCCTGATCCTTCCCCCCGTTCACGCTTGCCGCGCCGCCGTCATTCCCGCCGCATCCCGCCAGCACGCCCGCTGCGAGCGCAGCCGCCAAGCCTGCCTTCGGCAGATTCCAACCTTTTCTCATACCTGTATACCCCCCATTTGAAATGTAGATTCGATTAGCTTTTCACCGCGCCAAGCGTCATGCCGGTGACGAAATACCGCTGAAGAAACGGATAGACCAGCAGAATCGGCACCGTCACGATGATGGTGATCGCCATCTTGACCGATTCCGGGGAGATCCGGTTCATGAGCTGATTCATGTTCATGCCGTTCACCGCTTGACCGCTGCCGCCCACCTGCGTGCTCTGCAGCACCTTCATGAGCTCAAACTGCAAGGTGGTCTGCCGTTCGTTCGACCCGTTGTAGAGATACGTATCGAACCAGGCATTCCATTGGCCCACCGCCAGGAACAGCGCGACCGTGGCCAGCGCCGGCGTCAATAGCGGCAAGATGACGCGCCGGTAGATCGTAAAATCGTTCGCGCCGTCTAATTTCGCCGATTCTTGAAGGGCATAGGGCAGCCCGTCGATGAATGACCGAATGACGAATACGTTGAATGCGCTTACGAGCCCGGGCAGCACATACACCCAGAACGTGCCGATCAGATGGATGTCGCGCATCAGCAAGTACGACGGAATGAGCCCGCCGGATACGTACATCGTCATGGCCAGAAACACGGACAGCCATTTGCGGCCGTCGAAATCGGATCGGCTCAGCACGTAAGCCAGCATCGACGAACTTAGGAGACCGGCGACCGTGCCGGCCACCGTCCGAAGCACCGATATTTTGAGCCCGGTCAGCAGCCCTCCGAACGAGAAGATCAGGGAATAATTCTCAAACGTCAGACGACGGGGGAATATTGTAATGCCTCCCCTTACCGTGTCGGTCGAATCGTTCAGCGATATCGCCAGCACGTTCAGAAACGGATACAGGGTACAGACCGTTACCAGTACAAGGGCCAGATATACGATCAGATCAAAGAGCCGATCGGGCGGCGAAGTACGGCCTTTCATTGCTCCACGACCTCCTTACAGAATGCTCTCTTTGGTGATTTTCTTGAACAAGCCGTTCGCCGTGAATAGCAGTATCAGGCTGACGACGGAGTTGAAGATGTTAATCGCCGTTCCGAACGAGTACCGTCCCATGCCGAGACCGTAGTTCAGGGCATACAAGTCCAGCACCTCGGACTTCTCTTGGACCAGATTGTTGCCGAGGAGAAACTGCTTCTCGAAGCCGATGCTGATCAGATGGCCGATGGACATGATCAGCAGAATAATAACGGTCGTGCGGATCCCCGGCAGCGTAATATGCCAAATCTGCCGCATGCGGCTCGCGCCGTCGCGCGGGCTGCTTCGTAGAGCTCCGGCCCGATTCCCGAGATGGCGGCCAAGTAGATGATGGCGTTCCAGCCCGTTTCTTTCCAAATGTCGGCGCTCGTCACGAGGTACCAGAACAAATTTTCCTTCGCCATAAACTGAACCGGCTCCCGCAGGAGATGCAGCTTGACCAAGATTTGATTGACGACGCCGTTCTCCGCCGAAAGCATCTTGGTCACGATGCCCGCCACTACCACCCATGAGACGAAGTGGGGCAAATAGGAAACCGTCTGAACGAACCGCTTCAGCGCGGACAGACGGACCTCGTTCAACAGCACGGCGAATAGAATCGGGATCGTGAAGCTGGCGATAAGCCCGAGCACGCTCATCGCCAACGTATTTCTGAGCGCGTGATAGAATTGCTCGTCCTGCATCAATAGACGAAAGTTATCGAAGCCGACCCACTTCTGCTCCCAGAAGGACTTGCCGACTCTGAATTGCTGAAACGCCATCGTCCAGCCCCATAACGGCAAATAGCTGAAGATGAAAACAAATAGTACGAAAGGGACCGACATGTAATAGAGATATCGCTGCTGGACGATCCGCTGCCTGATCCTCATGAAGGACAAATCTGTACCACTCCTCTGCCTGTGCGTTTTCGTGTTCATTAAGCATTATAGTGGAAGCGACGCGCCTTCCTCCTTGATTTTCGGGTCTTAAACTAGCATGATTAGGACATCCGCTCAGCGAGTCTAGTCAGAAGAAAGGGAGTCGTATGAGAAGCGTACATCTGCATTGGTTTACATCCGACCAACAATTTCTGTTCTACATCGGGTACGGCGGGCATGACGAAGACATGTACCTCCACGATCACGTGGATTTCTCGGAGCTCGTCATTGTCTTGAACGGGAATGCCACGCACATCGTGAATACGGAGGCTTCATTCATTAAGAAGGGGGACGTCTTCGTGATCGACGGCGCCACCTCGCATGCCTACAAGGATCCGCATGATTTTCGAATCTGCAATATCATGTATCGCCCGGACATCATGACCTTCGCCGGTCCCGAGCTCAGATCGTCCATCGGGTATCAGGCGCTTTTCGTGCTGGAACCGTTTTACCGGCGCATCCAGCCGTTCACCAGCAAGCTCAGCCTGCCGGTCGCCAGTCTGGAGTACGTCGCCTCCCTGGCCGCCTTCATGATCGAGGAATATACGAACAAGCTGCAGGGCTACCAGACCATGCTGCGCGCCCGCTTCATGGAGCTCGTCGTCTACCTGTCGAGGCAGTACCAGAATCAAGACCGTCAAGGCATCCAAGGGAATCTTATGCATGTGGCGAAAGCCATCTCCTTCATGGAGGATCATTACCTCGAGCCGCTGACGCGCGAACAGATCGCCGACGTATCCGGCATCTCCGAGCGCCATTTGAACCGGATCTTCCAATCCTATTACCAGACGACGCCCTTCGCGTATCTGCTTCGGCTTCGCTTGGAGCATGCCTGCCATTTGCTCAGGACGACGAATGGCCCGATTACGGAGGTCTCGTATCGCAGCGGCTTCAATGACAGCAATTACTTCACCCGCCAGTTTAAGAAAGTATACGGCCTGTCCCCTAAGATGTACCGCCAGCAGCAATAGCAGGTAAACAAAAAGAAACCATCATTCGACTTGAATGATGGTTTAGCCATACTAAGGAGCTGCAGTTCCGTTCGGGAAACACGCTGTAGAAAACGTCAAATGGAGGATCTCTCTCCTAGGTTACATTCAGGATTATGTCCTTCAGTTCTATCAGCGTCTTGATTCGATAGCTGGCTTGTGAGAAGTCATGGGTTCTCGTGAAGTCGTTATGGACAATCGCACAGTCGATACCAGCCGCCACGGCAGAACTCAACCCTCTGTTAGAATCCTCGACAACCAGGGTCTCTTCTGTGGTAGCTCCGAAGCGCTTTAAGCCGGTCAAATATGGTTCCGGGTGCGGTTTGGCGCGCTCGTAGTCCTCGCGAACAAGGACGAAATCCATGAATTGAATTATCTGGCGCTTTTCATGAATAAGTTGAAAATCCGCACGTTTTGCGGTCGTCACGATGGCCATGCGGACGTACGTTGACAGTTCGGCGAGCGCTTCAACTACTCCTTCAATCTCTACGGCTTCGGTTCTTAGATATTCCTGATAATAGACGTTGCGGACGTCACGCAGCTTGCTTATTGTCTGTTCATCAATACCTGCCGCCCTTGCTTGCGACCAAGTGCCCCAGGTCTGGGTCATGCCGCGGAGGTATTGGTCTTTATCCAAAGTAAATCCAATGTCAGCCAGAGCGCGTTCTCCCGCTTTGAAATACCAAAATTCAGTATCAACCAACACACCGTCATGGTCGAAGAGTACGTACTTTTTCATTATTTCGTTCTCCTTATCTGCTTCGGCAACCATGCGTGACAGCATACGCCATCAACATCGTAAAATTGTTGCTATCTGGCCTATGTGAAATGCGTAGAGACACATTTAAGGCGCAACTAATTCGACCTTTATTCGGTCGGGGTCTTCGAAAAACAGAGCATAATAATTTTCTCCGCCCGCGAAAGGATGCTTATCCTTGTAAAGCACGTTCATTCCCTTAGAGCGAACCTTTACAGTCAACTCATCCACTTGTTCTCGCGATATCGCATGGAATGCCAAATGATTCAGTCCGACCCGACAACGATTGTATGGCACGTCCAAGTGTTTTTCTTTTGCTTGAACAAACACAAGGTAGGTGTCTCCTAATTTCCAACTACGACCTTCTTCCCATTGCTGATATGGCGTATAACCAAGCTCTGACAGAAACCACCCCCAGAACTCAGCCGAACGTTTAAGGTCTGATACGTAAATCTCGATATGATGTAGCAATCCCAAATGATTCACCCTCCTAATTTGCGGCATACGCTCCGTGATCTTTAGTCTTCAGATACTGTTGTTCTCCTGCTTTGACGGCGATATATTCGGATGGTTCCACACCTTCGATCTCATACAGCTCTGTTCCTTCGGGAAATTTATTGGAAAACCCATTCGAATAGATCCCTTCAGCGTCTGAATATTGCGTGATTTTCCCGATTTCTTCACCGATGTCTTCGGGACGCACTTCATCTTCCAGAACTTCGTATAGGTCATCATTCCAAATCACAAAGCTATAGGCCCAGTCTGCGCTTGAGGTTGACACTGACTTTCCTGAGGCACTGCACCCGGAAATAAAAACAAGGATGAGCAGCAGGTACGCTGCATCACGTCTCTTCATGAATCCGATCTCCCCTTTAAGGATGAAAGCTGCCTAATCTCTGAATCACGCGCGGTCTCCAAACCAGCGGCTACGCCTCTTTGCCGTACCTCTTCTTCAAGCCATCGACTTCGATTTCAAGGCCGATATCGTTGGTCCAGCCGGAGAAGCCTGTTCCATCCAGCAGCTCGCCGTTAAATACCGTGCTGACGCCGACCTTCCGATGGGGCGGAAGCGTGATCGTCATCGGTTCGAACATGACCTTGGCTGAGGCTGCGCTTCTGATCAGGTAAGGCTTTACCGTTACCGTCTTCTCCTTCCCATAGTTGATCAGCGTCACGGTGCAGTTGGCTTTCATCTTCGCGTCTTCCGACCGAAAGCTGCACTGGCTGTTCTTCTTGGAATAGGCGACGGAAGATACGGAAACGGAATGATAGTTCAGAAGCATCATGGCTTTCTCAGTCACGGACGGAAACAGCAACACGAAGGCGATACAGCCCAGTATGATTCGGCTTCGTATTTTCGCATATCGAGATTGATAAAACCTCACTGCCCCGATATAGCCGGCGATAATAAAAACCAGCCCAGTCACAACCGCAAGATGCAGCCCCGATTCATAGTCGGCACGGGTCCACGGCGGAATTCCTAGCGCTCTGAATATACTATCTCCGAAAGAATACCCAAGGTGCGTTTGGGATACGAGCAGCAGACCGATCACGATGAGAGCGAAAAACAGGACTTCTTTTCTAAGCATCTCATTTCCCCTTACCAGCGTACATGAATGAAATGACTGCATCGTACCAAAGGCGTTTAAATTAAATAACGGTTGCTAATTACGAGGATTGCAAAGCTGAACAAGATGATAAGTATGCCACTGGGTAGGGATACTTGTTTTTTTGCCGCTCCGCTTTTCTCGATCAAGAGAAAGGTGCCCCCAATTAGTAGCCCGTAGATGATTGATTTAACGGTATGAATAGGTACCCAGTCGGGCAGGAATATATCGGAAAATATAGTTATCGGGCAAGCACATAATAGATACAACGGTAAACGTAATTTCACGCGTGACCTCCATTCGCAGCTAAACCACATAAGGGCATAAAGCTATATTATGCTCTTCGTATACGCAATCAAGCGAATTTAGAAATATTCGGCCTCTTCGAATAGGTGGCTCAGTCGGCTGGAAGCGTCATGAATAAAACGGCGTACGTTCTCTTCCGTAATGAACCTCGGCTCGATACAAGGTTCCTTTTCAGGCATATACCAATGGGGCACTCGCTGTTTTCACTTCTCCACTTCTTCTTGCGTCAATAGATTTGGGACATGGACAGGGGGACAAGATTGCAGCGCTTCCCACGCTTGCGGTCTCCACGGTTCCTTCCCGAATAAATAAAAATCGACTTGATCCGTCTCCTTTTTTACTAGATCGTGTGCTAGAACTCTCAACGGATTTACAAATATACCCATAACTAAGACGCGACTAATCCCGCAAAAGTTGCGCTATTCCTCCTGCCCGTAGCGCAGCGGCGGCAGCCGATCGTTTCCGAGGCCGGCTGCCGTCGTGACACGCTCATGTGATGGTGCACCGTTAGGAGCTAAGCGTGCGACTCGAACCAGCTTTCGCTATAGCGGGTCTAAAATATTTTCCGACCTTCTCTAACTCATTCATCACGCACGCGATTTTCCCCTCATCCCGGAACCAGTTCTCTCTCGTGATCCCCGTTTTATCGACCACCGGACTTACGTAAAATTCGGTCTCGCTTGGGAATACAAAACGATACGTTAATAGGGCTCTTCTAGCGTGATAGTTCTTGCACACCAACACCACTCGTTTAGGTTGAATCCCATGTTGGTATAAGACCTCTAAAGAAAACCGGGCGTTTTCAAACGTATTCGCAGCTTGATCTTCCTTCAATATGGCTTGTGACGGAACCCCTAACGAGAGTCCGACATCTCGAAGAAACGCCCACTCCGTCTTCTCGACATGGGGATTAGCACCACCTGAAGGCAACATAAACGGAGCATAGCCTTGATGATATAAGCATGCCGCGCGCTCGGCTAATTGAGGATGACTAGCTCCCGGAATTAAAATGACATCCGATTGCTCCACCTTCGTGTCAAAAAACATAAAGTCCGTAATGGGATCAAAGGGAAGCGACATTCACCGTACCTCCTTAAAATAAGCTTGTTTTAGACGATATTGCATAAAACGTTATTTATTTAGGGAATCGCAGATCTCTTCTAATTTTAAGCCTCTTGAGCCTTTTATTAATACGACATCGTTATGATTCAATAACGGTTTGCAAGCAGCTGTCAGTTCAGCCTTTGAGGTAAAATGCTTCACCTCTCCTGTTGTCCTTGTACGATGAAGTGTATCCGAGATGATCTTGCTTAAATTACCGATCGTAAATACGGTCTGGATCTTTGACATATCAATACATTTCGCGATTTTCGCATGAAATTCAATTTCCTTATCGCCTAACTCCAACATATCTCCAAGGATCAATATTCTTCTATTAAAGCCTTCTAGATTTGAGAGCGTTTCTATTGCTGCTTTCATTGATACCGGACTCGCATTCCATGCATCATTAATGATCATGAATCCTCTCGGAGTAACTATTCGCTCCATTCTCATTCCGGTCATCACTAATTTCTCCAAACCCGATTGTATATCCGGTTGTTTGATTTGGAAGCAATCTGCCACAGCCATAGCTGCAAGCACGTTTAATACGTTGTGCCGACCGAGCATTGGAACAGAGAACTCGGCTTGATACTTGTTCATCGTAAAAGATAAACTAGATTCATTCAGGTTGATCTCTAGTGGATAGTAGTCATTTCCAGGAGATTCACCGAATCGAATGACCTTCAATGTTTCCGGGAGCCTCATTTCGGAGAGCGGCTTATTCAGCAGCGGTTCATCTCCATTAATAATAAAAACACCACAGGGATTCAGACCTTCGAGTATTTCTAACTTTGCGGAGGCAATCCCCTCTCTCGACCCAAGACTCGCCAAGTGAGATACGCCAATCATCGTAATGATGCCTATATCCGGTTTTGCAATCTCGGATAGGATTTTCATTTCTCCGGCATTGCTCATTCCCATCTCCAGTACAATGATATCCGTATCTTCTTCTACGGCCAATAAGGTCAAGGGAAGTCCGTACTCTCCATTTAAGTTCCCAATGGTTTTATGAACCTTATACGACGCACTCAATAGGGAGCTGATAAGATCTTTAACGGTTGTTTTTCCATTACTCCCCGTGACGCCAATAACTTTGCAGTTAAGTTGCCCGCGATAGGATTGAGCAAGCTCATGTAAAGCTTTTAATGTATCTTCCACAATGATAAGAGGCAGCCCTTCGGGAGGCGGAACATGGTCTGCTTGCCACAATGAGACGACAGCTCCATTTTCAAATGCCTGCTTCACATAGTTGTGACCATCATCAATTCTTACGATGGGGACGAACAAGTCGCCTTCGATTAAGGTTCTCGAATCAATGGAAACACCTTTGACAATCAACTCGGGAGAAGTAACGTTTATGCCTATTCCTTCGACCATTGAATATATTTCTTCAATTGAACGTAAGATCGCAAATCCCCCCTTTTCATCTACATAAATATTATGCCACACAGTTCTGTTAAATTTCCCCAAAATAATTGGCGGTCATATCTAGAAACGTGGCTCGAACGGCCTCCTCCGACCAGCATCCACGCAAAAAAACACAACAAGCATACGGACCCCGTATGCTCGTTGTGCTCTAATAACGCGAATCTGCCGGCTAATCACAACCTAATCGTTCTCTACGCGGCTTCGTGGCGTACATCCCGATCAGCCGCCGCGCCGGAGGTGACGGCCTCATCGATCGTAAACGAGAAGTCGTTCGTTGTCGAGCCGTCGGCCGAAATCACTTGGAGGCGGAGATCCGCTGTAATCGCCGCGGCTGTATCAACCGCATTGCCGCTGCCATCGACAACCGACATCGACTGGACGCCGGCCAGAGAGATTAACTCGTCTAGCACGTCGCCAACCGTCGTGCCGGCCGTAACATCGATGGTCCGATCCGTAATGGCGTTCAAATGCGTGCTGGTATAGGCAATATCGACCGCGGTGTCGGAGACCCTGCCCGGGAACACATAAGATTGCGATAAGTTATCCCGTATGGAGCTGTCGAAATCAGTTCGGCCATGAACGTCAGGGTACACCGTCGGCGTTTGCGCAGGGTACTGTTTATTGAACGTTGTAATCGCCAAGTGGCTGAACTGGTAACTTGATGTGCCTCGCACTTGTACGGCGCTGCCGGGTAACCCGCCCTGCAGCATCGTTAAGCTGCTGAGACGAACGTCGGTGCCATTATCGATAACAATCGCGTAGCGGTCATTTCGCAGCGTGTCCTCATAGGCGATGGAGCTGTCCTGAATCGTGACATGATCGACGTATTTCATAAGGATGCCGTAGGCAGGGAATGTATTCGCATTCGGATAGGACGACGTCCGATAGTTCCCCCCGTTCTTAGCCTCGGCGATCACTTCCGCCGTGTTGGACAGCACCGGCTTGGAAGCAGGCTTAGCTGGATTGTAGGACGCCGTCAGCGCAAGGTTCTTGATCGTGATATTGCGGACGGGATACGTCTGTCCGTCTACGATTGTGCCAACGGAACCGGTGTCGACTTGGCCCGCGGCTCCGGTGCTCGGAAATCGTTTATACCCTTGAATCACGATCGGGAACGCGCCGTCTCCGCCGGCATTCTTGGATAATACGGCCCCGTCGACCGTAACGTTGGCGATCGATCCGGGTCTTCGAATGCCCAGCGGCAGCCTCGCCGTCTGCAGACTTCCGTCTTCGTCATACCCGGCCCCTTCGAACCGAGGAGATACGCCGAAGGCAATGCCGCCGGAGGTGTTTTCCAACCGCAAATCCGAAAACGTGACGTTCTTGACGTTCGAACCGTCGTTCACCCAGATGGCAACGCCGGTTTTGTTGGCATTCGTGGTGAGCGTCAAGTGCTTTGCGGTTATATTTTCCATGTCCCCGACCGTTTCCGAGCCTAGCTGGAACACATTGCCGCCCGCAATATCACCGGCCACAATGGTATCGATCGCGATATTGGATACGTGCCGAACGAAGCCTAACGAAAAATCGCTGCCTAATTTCGCTACGTCATTGCTGGATTTCAGCGTCGTCACGTTATACGCGGACGCGTCGTTGTCTTGCATGAAGTTGAACGTGTCCCGCTGACGGCCGGAACTAGAGTCAGGCAAGACGATGTTTTGAACCCGAATGTCGTCGCAGCCGGTGGTGAGGATCGAGAACCAGCCGCCTTGTTCGATGGTTAGCACATGCGCCTCATCCGTTCCGCCCACCACGATCTCTTTCGACAGCTTGAACGAAACGGTCTTCGTCCCGTTACCGGGAACGTACGGATCGCTGTAGCCCGTATATAAATTCATATTTCCGTAAATTTTCGCCGAATTCCCGAGAATCTTAATATTCTCGACGCGAACGCCCCACATCAGAGCGTCTTCCCAATAGCCATGACCGTCATCCTGCCCCAATGCGAACGGATAATTTAACGGGGCTTCTCTAGCGTCGATCTTGTCCAAGGCGGTCAGTTGCGCGTTCGTGTCCAGATATAAATAGACATTGCTTCTTAAATGAATGCTGTTCGAAGCGAAATTCGAACCGCCCTTGAAATACACCGTTCCGCCGCCGTCCTTGCTTGCCGCCGCAATGGCAGCATTGATCGCAGCGGCATTATCCGTTCCGGTATAGGTCAGGATGTCGCCTTCGCCCCCCGATACGGCGGCATCCGCGACCGCACCGAAGTCCGTGACATCGTAGCGGCCGGAATAATAGCTTACCATGTTGGAACTTCCATCGGCTGTGATGAGCTTGAAGTAATAATGGGTGTCCGGCAACAGGTTCTTCAGGACGGCTTGCTGCGACTTCAGACGCGCTCCCGTATTCACCCAAGTCAACCCTTTATCTAAGCTTGCATAAACGCTGGCTTGCTGATGGACGGAATCGGCTTCCAGCACCGCCGTTGTCGGGGTGGTATACGAGACATCGGCCGCTTGCCGGACTAGATCGTCTGCCGTAGCAGCGACATTGAACCGGGCCGTTCCCGTCTCCGTATACTCCGCTTCGCGAGGCGTTCCCGAATAAGCCTTGCCGCTGAACGTCGCGCTGAACGTTCCGCCCCGTTTGGGAATTTTTTTGTTTTTCAGCACCAGCGTGACGTCAACGCCGTTGTAGGCGCTAAAATCCGTATCCTTGATGGAAACCGTTCTTCCGCCGTCCGTGATGACTACTTTGGTACGCAGATCGGCATTGGAATTCAGATCCCGCACCCAGTTTCTTCCCGAATGGTTATAATCCTTCGCCGACGCGATCGCAGCATCGTTCAATTGCACGAAACCGCGGCCGATCACATCGAACGTATCCGTCGGGGAAGCGGTGATGCCTTCCGGCAAATGAAAGGTTAACGTGCCGTATAAATATTTTCGTTCCGGCGTGGTTCGATTGATCGAATATTCCAATCGGATATCTTGCTTCTCGCCTGCGGTATACTGCTGCAGGTTTGCTCGCAAGGTGGTCAGCTGGATCGTATACCGTTTGGACGTGCCATCTTCGGCAACGACGGTTAACGTGTCGTGATTCACGATTTCATCGGCTGGCTTTTTTTCGTTGCCCGATGGATCCGTAACCGAATACTGCTGAAACGAATGGTCCGTCGAATCAATCTCGGCAAGCAATTGTTCGACATGGTACTGCGGGATCATCGAGATCGTGCGATGCGCGTTGTCGACGCTTGCTAGGTGAATGGCGTTATTCAGCAGCCGAAGCTGCGTGTTGGACGAGCTTCTGGGCTTGAAGGCGGCCTTCTTCAGCGATACCGCGGAATGGCGAATTTGCAGCGTGTACGATTTGGCACGATCCAGCGCGGGCAAATTCGTGATCGAATAAGCGATGCCGTCCGTACCCTTGAGTACGCTGATCGCAGCATGCGACAGATCGATAGGCCCCGTTCCGTCATGGATGGAGATGTACGAAGGAACGCTCCCGCTGGTCATATGCAAGAGATCGGTCGTGGAAGAGGTGCTGAACGAAAAGGTGTCCGACGCTCTAACGTTCGACGAGAAGCCCAAAGGCGTGATTTTCACAGCTTGTCCGTGATGATCATGCTTCGCCGGATTCAAGCTGTCGCCGGATTGCGGATTAGACGCGGCCCATGCGCCGTAAGCCTGACTGAACAACAGGGTCAGCGCAATCATAACGGATACAACCAACTTGTTCTTCAACGTTTCGCTCACTTCTTTCTGTTCATGTGAATGTAATGCGAGTACGCCGTCATTGGGGCTTTGCTTTTGCATATCTGAAACCGGCGATCATCGCGATGAGCAAGCTTGCGGCCATCGAGCTCCACAGCAGGATGATGTAGGTGGTGGTCAAGGGGTCTCGATCCACCTCGATCGCCGTGTTAATGACGATCTTCTTGCCGCTATACACCGTTAAGTAATAAGCCATGAACGAAGCGGCGGCCATATGCAGCCCCGTCATCGAGATGAAGCCGAATCTGCCGGTGATGCGCGACAACGGAGCGAGAAGCTTGACTGCAAGGATGGATACGATCGCCAATCCCGCTTGCCAGAAGAAAAACCGCAGGTTCGCTTCCGGCTCTTGGCTGAGCTTCAGAAATACAATAGGTCCAAGCGAAACGAGAGCAAGCAGGACCACCGGCCTGACGAGCCGCTCCAAGCCATGACCGGCGCGGGAATAACGCCGCATCAACAGGAGGACGACGGCTAGATAATAGCTCAGGCAGCCGATAAAGCCCGCCAGCATGTTCCTGTGCTTGATAATTTCGGTCCTCTTCACGGCATCGTTGAAGTTCTCTTCCGGACCTCCGAGTGCGATCGCCCGATCCAGCGCTCGAATGGCCTTGTTGAGATGATGCTGCTTCACGAGAATGCCGGCATATAAGCGCAGCGCCGAGGCTTGGTCTGCGGGATCCGTCATGCCGGCCTGGCCGAAGCTGTCGATCAAGGCTGCCGCATGCTCGCCTGCGGCTTGATAGTCGGGAATCGCCGCATATAGATTCGCCAGATAGAGATGCATCTCCGGCGCAATCAACGCGTTTTCGTTCTTCGACAGTAGGGTTTCGACGGCAGCCAGCCTTTCTTGAACGGAACGATGGTCATCTTCGGACTGCACGCTTCGAAATTCCCGCAAGGCTTGCCATTCGGAGCGTCTCTCCTCGAGATAGGTCACTCTGTCCCGAAAGTCGCCCGCAAATATCCCGTTCGGGAAACGGTCGAGATACGTATGGTACAAGGTCAACGCCTGATCGAACTCAAACAGGTAGTCATCATAGATATGGGTTAATTGCTTGTACACGATTTCATCCGTCAAGTCCGGATTCCGGGCCAGCAGTTCTTCCAGCACCGACGCCGCCTGCTCGTATTGTTGAGCGGCAACGAATTGATTCGCTTGCGCGCGGTAATCTTGTACGTCGGCGCCGGAATTGCCTGAAGCCATGCAAGTACCGGACACCAGCATGAGGAACAGCCCTAGGATGAAAGCAAAGCAATACGGTGCGCGATTCTTCATGGGTTCCTCTCTTCCCGCTTTCATTAGAAGGGTACCAGCTGCAAGTTGAACAGCCGATCGATGAACCAAGCGAGCCCAACGATAAAAATAGCGGCGGACGCGACAAGGGTCACGGTTCGGGACGAGACCTTCTTCCTGAGTAAATAGAGAAGGGGCAACGTGACTAATAAGATCGAGAGTTGTCCGACTTCTACGCCGACATTAAACGAAACCACCGAGCGAACGAGATTCGATTTGTCCGCGACGTATTCCTGAAGGACGCTGGCAAAGCCGAATCCATGAACCAAGCCGAACAAGAAGGTGACCAGCCAGCGATAATTGATCTGTTTGGACACCAGGTTCTCCACCGCGATATAACAGATGGACAGGGCAATGACGCTTTCGACGAACCTCGAGTTCAGGTTGACGATATTCATGGCCGCCAGCAGCAACGTAATGCTATGCGCGATGGTAAACGCCGTGATGATCTTCAAGGCTTCCCTGACGGATAAGCCGATAACAATCAGAGCCAGCAAGAACGCGATGTGATCATACCCGGTCAAAATATGCTTGATGCCGAGTACGATGAAAGTCGCGATGTCGGACAAGAACGACGCGGATTTATCCGTGAATTCCCATTCGGTGTGATCGGAGTCGAAGATATACTGCAGGCTCGGCTGGGTCTTATCGAAGACCGCCTGCACCGAATCGTCATCGGCATCGGTATAATAGACGTAACCGATACTCACGTGCTGATTATTGGTTTCATCAAGCAGAAGGTGATACCCAATCTTCACCTCGTTGTCTTGCCAATTAAAATCCAGATCGCTGATCTTCAGCCAGATTTCCCACAATGTCCCTTCCCGCGTGATTTTAACGACCTGCTCCGGATAGGCGCGGCCATTAATGGAGACAGACAGCTTCTCGTCGATATAGGGCTGGATGACCTTCGCGGTCATGTCGCGGAGCTGATCGTCGGTCAGATGGTCGAGGTCATACCCGAGTTCCTTAATCCCCTTGATCTGCTCAAATACGCCGGGGTCGAGCTCTACCGCGGACAAAATACGATCCTTGCCGAAGGCCCATTTCGTGCTTCCGAGATACATGTCGTGAGCAAAAACGGGCGTAACCCCGAACAGGAAAATCGCCATTCCCACGAGCAGTGCCGCTAGTTTCTTGAATCCATGTCTACGCATACGATGCACTCTTTTCTTCTTCGTGTTAGGATGCGCTCCCGGCCTGCCGGAAGTACGCAGCCAGGCTGAGGCTGAACCCCATTGCCTTGTACCCGTTTATTTTATGAAATCTATGTATGCCGAACGTTAAGGTAATATTGAGGTCTTGTTAACGTCGCTTGCTGCTCTTCAGGCATTCATCCGCTAAATAAGCAATGGCGGCGAAAGGATAGACTCCTAACGCCGCCATTGTCGAACCTATGTGCTTAGTTGCTGCCGTTTTGCTGCAGCAGCTGATAGAGATGGTAGATCATTTGCGCGGTTTCCGCTCTAGTCGCCTGACCCGTCGGGTTCAGTGCCGAGCCGCTGCCTTGGACAACGCCCGCTTTCACCATTTGAGCTGCCGCTTCGACTGCGTAAGGCGCGATTTTCGCCTTGTCGCTGAAGCCGTTCAACTCAGCCGGCTCGCCGCTCAGGTTCAGCTTGCCGGTAACTTCCATCGCCCGGCTAATCAGCACCATCATGTCCTGACGCGAGATGAATTCGCGCGGATTGAACTTGTTGTCGCCCGTGCCGTTCGCGATGCCGAGCGTCTTGACGATGCCAAGCGTTTGATAATAGTAGTCGGTCGCCTTAACGTCGCTGAAGTTGGACGTCACATCCGCCTTCAGGTCCAGCATGCGGACGAGCATCGCCATGAAGTCAGCGCGCGTAATCTGCTTGCCCGGCTCGAAGGTCGTAGCCGACGTGCCGTTGATGATGCCCTTGTCGGCCAGCACCGCGATCGCGTCCTTCGCCCAAGCGTAATGCGAATCCACGTCCTTGAACGGATTGGCCGGAATGACCGGCGTGCTGCCGCCATTGTTCGGCGTGCCGCCATTGTTCGGCGTGCCTCCGCCATTGTTCGGCGTACCGCCGCCGTTGTCCGGCGTACCGCCGCCGTTACCGCCGCCGTTACCGCCGCCGTTGCCGCCGCCGTTGCCGCCGCCGTCACCCGGGTTCGTCGTATCCGCGGTTTTGTAGATGACATGGAGCTGCGGAATTTGATCTGCGTTGTCGCCTGCGCCTTCAGAGGACTCGGCGGAGCGAGTGCCTTGACCGGCTAACAGGAAGGTCAGCGCATTTCCGGCTTTCCAGTCGGACTTATCTACGATTTCCTGAACCAAGGATGCAACGTTAGGCGTTTGCTGATCCGGACCGGCTTCATGCTCTACCGTCCACTCAGGCGCATCCTTCCAGCTTACGAAATCCTGCGTCTTCACGCGTCCAGACACGTTGCCCGGCTTCTCCAGAAGCGAGTTCGCAATGTCCTCTGCGTAAATATTTACTTCGAACGGATTCAGGTTCTTCTCAGGCTCGTCGACGGAGAACTGAATGTAAGCGTCGAGAATCTTAGCCCCTTGCGGAATAGCCAGCTCGGCGAATCGGAGCGCGATTTGCTGATTGGTTTCTTCCTGTACGATCTCGAGGTCGGAGCTTTCCAGATCCAACGAACCGTCTGCGCGTTCTTCCGTATCGTCGTAAGGATTAATAATCGACGCCACGAGCGCTTGGGCACCTTCCGCCGAAGGGCCGACGATAATCGATACCTTGTTGCTGTCGATCGTGATGCCATTGACGGTCACGACTGCCTGTACGGTCACGGCCGTCGTGCGTTCCGGCTGCTTCTTCACCGTTACGGTGCCGTCTGCGGAGATCGACAGAATATCCTCCAGGCTCGTCTTGTAGGTCACTTCAGCCTTGGACAGATCGATGGCTTTCTCCGTGTTGTCTTTCGCCGTCAAGCTCAGCTTGGCCGAAGCGTCGCCGGACAACGAACCGTGATCCGAAGCCAGGGTTACTTCTGCCAGCCCGTCCGGATTTTGAATATGGACGGTCACTTTATTACTCGTAACCAGCTTGCTGCCGTCATAGATCTCGGCCCACACTTGAGCCGATGTATTAAATACTGGCTTTTTCTTCAGCGACACGGTGCCGTCCGCCGCAATGTTCAGGTTGTCCGGCTTATCCGTGTAATATTTGACCAGGGCACCGGCCAGATCCACATTGGCACCCTTGCTGTCGACAGCCGCCAGACCGAGCTTCACCTGGCTATCAGGCGTAGCCGTCGGCAGCGTTGCTTCGTCCGGCGTCATGGTCAGCTTGGAAATATCCAATTGAACCGGTTGGTTCTTCACCGTGATGGTCTCGATTACCGTGCCGTCGATCCGACGGGAGGTGACCTTCATCGTATCTCCTTCAACATCGAACTCGCTTAAGAAGTACGATTTATCGGCCGCCACGATGTTCGGCCAGGACGGGTTCACATCATACGACGGAGCGCCGCCGCCGCCGGAGGTGACGTATTGAATGCCGTCAACCACGGCACGCGCATAGTTGTGATTATGTCCGTTCAGATACAGCGGTACCCCGAATTGCTTCAGGATAGGATGGATGTATTTTTGCAGATCCGTATTGTTCTCATGCGTGCCTGCACCCCAAGCCGGTTGATGGCCCATGACGATCTTCCACGGCTTGGTCGTGGTGGCCAGATCGTTGATCAGCCAATTATACTGCTTCGAGTCAGGCTTGAAATCCGCGTACTCGTCCAGGACGGAGACGTGGATCGGACCGTAATCGAAGGACCAGTAGAAGTTGTCCACGTACGGATACGGGTAATATTTCCCGTAGACCGAACCTACGCCCTCATGGTTGCCCCTGGCTCCCATCATCGGCACCTCGGCCTGAAGCGCGTGCATCTGCGGGTAAGCGGACTCGGGAACGAAATACTGAGCGGTCCAGTTGCTCTCGGTGTCGCTCGACGCAATATCCCCGCTGTTCAGGAGCAGCGTCTGGTAAGCCGGGTCGGCGGCATACGCCTTGCGCGCCAGGTCGGCTACCTGATCCTGCATATTCGGTTGGGTACGGCTGTCGCCGTAGGAGAGGAACTTCACGGACGTCGCGTCATCCGCAGGCGCCGTGACGAACGAACCAGCCTGACCGTCTACCTCGTAATAATACTTGGTACCCGGTTCCAGTCCGGTGATGTCGAACTTATGCTGATTATCGTCGCCGTACGTTACGACGGATTGTTCCCCCATCGTGTACTTCGTGTCTGTTCCCCACTTGATCGTATTCGGCTGGCTGTCGCTCGTCTGCCACATCACGCTCATCGACGTGTTCGATCCTTCGAACAGCAGATACGGCCCCTTGATGATCGTGCTCTCGGCAGATACGTTGTAAATGCCAATGGTGAACAGAATCGTGCATACGAACAGAGCCAAGGTTAACCCTTTCCACTTGGCCTTTAACTTCACCTTCACTTCGTCATCCCCTTCTCTGTCATTAGCAGTCGGCCATGGAACCCCGTTCACTTCCATCTGCCAATCCATTACTAGATAATGATTGCCTCCTCACCCTGCTGACATCGGCGCACCGCCTCGTGTGTTGCTGGCGCGCTAACACTCTCGTTGAATCACGAAATGGATGGCGGAAATAACAGAATATTCCCGTTCACCGTCTGCCCTAGCCATTATACTCGCAATCGATGATGTACAAATTTAAGATAAAGTTAACTTTATGTGAAGCTAATGTTAAGGCCGAAGCCGCCTCGCCCTTCACTCGGAACTGGCTCGTTCGGCCGCATTTGCAATTTCATAAACTAACATTAACATTCTATTGACAATTCTTTTCTACAATTATCGACATCCTAATCCCTAACGAAAGAGATGGACTGTCGATGAAATCATTATTTAATGCAAGAGATTTTGCGGTTACGCAAGCGAGCGTAGCCGCACTGCTTTTTTTGTCGATCCCGCTGTTTAATGTCATCGGGTACAGCAATCATAAGCTGGAAGCCGTACTGCACGGATTAGGCGCGACCATCACCGTGATCCTGAGCTGTCAGGTGCTTCATTTGACCTATCCCATGCTGCGGGGCAAGCAGGGAGCGGCGGTCAAGCTCGAACGGGTGCTCTGGCTGACGAACATTCTCGTTCTGGCGACGATCGTCCTCGGTAATTGGCTGTACATCGCTTACCGCGGACCGGACGGTCCCCAGCAGTGGCTGATGTACCGCAGTCCCGAGGCGCACTTAATCGTGATGGAATATAAAGAATTCGTCTCGCTGTACCCGCTGCCCTTGGGAATCGCGGCGGCCGTGCTGCTGCGCCGGTTTCGCCACCGGCTCGAAGCGGGCTCGCCCGTCGGCGGCATCATCGCTTTGCTGATCACGCTGTTCTGGATCTGTATGCTGATCGGTCTTGCCTGCGGATTCGGCTTAACCAAACTGAAAATGGTATGAAGTCCAACATGATTGATAGGGAGAGACAAAAGGTGAACGAACCCAAACAACGAAAAACCGGCGAAATTGCCGCCGTGCTGCTTTCCGTATGGCTCGGTATCGCAGCGACGACGGTCTGTCATTTGTGGAGCTATTACAATCCGATTCAGGCGAATCCGATTCTGCTGAAATGGGGGTCCTGGATCCCTTCTTGGTGGGGCATCGGTCCTTATACCGGCAAAGAAACGGCGGGACTGGTCGTCTGGCTCGGCACATGGGCGATCCTTCATTGGACCCTCGGACGGGCGGAGGTCAAGCTGAAGCCATGGACGATCGGATTCGCGATTGCCTTTATGGCCAATCTGATCTTCCTCTGGCCGACCGTGTACCACACCATCATGTGGTGGCCTGCCCTGCCGAACACTTTACCGGGAGGAGAGGGGTAAGCTTATGGCGGTCTTCAACAAATATAAGCTTTCTTTATCGCTGCTAGCGTTAATCGCGGTGCTGTTCGGTTCCTTCTATTGGACAAGGGTCCCCATGGAGGGATTCAAGTCCTACGCCGCGTCCCCGACATCGTTTCGGATGGGGTATTTCAGCCAGCAGGAGGGGGACATCGGGGAGTGGATGAGCCAATTCCAGGACATCTCGTATTTTGCCGCGTCCAACCGGTTGATGGAGCAGCATCCGGAGGCGCGGTCGTTCCGGCTGTACCCCGTCTTCGACGGTTCCACGACGGAACAGAAGTTCAACCAGGCCTATCCTCACGTGCCTAACGAGACGCTTCCGGGTTACGGGAAAACCGTTTACGCGGTCAAGCAAGGAAACGCCAAACTCTTCTTCCTGAACGCCGAACGGCTGCAAGAGGCGGGAGACAGCCAATTGCAATGGATCCGCACGACGATGAAAGATAACAAGCAAACCTTCGCCCTAGCTTGGCTGAGCGAAGATCCGAAACGTCCCGAGATGTGGGGTTCGCTCCGGACCGCCGGCATAAGCGCGGTCATCATTCGCGATACCGTGTACGTCCTTCATGTCGGCGTGTCCCAGACGCCGTCCGATTATCAGCCCTCCGGCTATCGAGACTGGGACATCTGGGAATTGTCCGAGATGAAGGAAGCGCCTGTCATGACGGAGCTGGAAGCCGATGCCAACACGTTGACCATTCAAGCGGTGGACGAACAGGGGCAGCCATTGGATCAGCTGAAATTGAGCGCGGATAATCTGGCTTCGTGGGATCTGGCCGCGTTGAAGGAGAAGGAAGAAATCCCGCTCGTGGGCATCCAATCCTTATGGCATTATCACCCCGGCGACGATTCGATCAAATCCATCATCCCGGAAGGCGTCGACCCGGTGGGCGAAGGTCCGATCATTGAGACGTCCCACACGGAACCGGTTCCGCTGCCGGCTGACGACTGGCGCAGTCCGGATTACGACGACTCCGGCTGGGAGACCGGCAGAGCGCCTTTGGGGTATACGAATAATCAAGAGCGGAAGACTACGCTTCAAACCACCGTGGAGACCGTCGCGTCCCCGACGTATTACTTCCGCAAGACGTTTGAATTGGATCGCGATCCGAAGAAGCTGTCCGGATTAATCTTGCACATCGCTTTCGAGGACGGTTACGTGGTCTACCTGAACGGGCAAGAAGTCTCGCGTGACGCCATAATAACCGGGGTCCTGACCGAATCCTCGCTCGCGTTTCCGAACGAATATACCTTCTATAAGCGAGTCGATCTCAAGGCTCATCTCAACAAGCTGGTGAAGGGGACCAATGAAATCGCCGTTGAAGTACACCGCGGCCATCCTGGCGCGCCTAATCTGTTCTTCGACCTCGGCCTGTCTGTTGAATCCAATGGAGAGGAACGTCAATAATGCGCACAAACCTGCAGACCTGCATTCGAAAACCCGGCATCAGGGGTGTTGCGTCATGCTCGCTGATCGCCTTCCTGGCCTTCTTGTTGAGCGGATGCGTCCCCGCTCCCAAAAGCACGATTCCGATCGCGGACATTGCCGTTACGAACAATCACCTGATTCTCATCAACGAGACCGGCTATATCTGGTATGATGCCAAGCTGACCATTGACGGCAAGTACACGTATAAAGCGTCGATGATCACCGCCGGCAAGTCCGGCATACCGCTGGCGAAATTCGTTGACGACCAAGGCCATGCGTACAAGCGCGATCGGCTGAGCATCCGCAATCTGAAGATCGATATTACCGACACGCTAGGCCGAGAGAAGCACTTTACCTGGTAAGATCGATACCCACAAGCAATGGCCGTCGAGAACGTCTCGACGGCCATTTGCTTATCCGATTCGTTCGGTTCATCGCCGCGCGAAGCCGGTTCATTTCATGTAGCGATATTCCAGAAGATGCTTCAAATTCGAGATTTTCGCCAGCAGCTTCTCCCCGACATTGGTTTCCCGCACCAGCTTCCGCTTTAGTTCTTGGTCCACCAGCCGTTTGACGGACAATACGTCCGTGCCGTTGCACAGCACGTCCTCCTTCGAAATGAATTTCTGATGGGCCACGAGCTGCATGCCGAAGGAATTATACAACAAGGTATAGCCGGCGATGCCCGTCGTGGATTGATAGGCTTTGGAGAACCCGCCGTCAATGACGACCAGCCGCCCGTTTGCTTTAACGGGGTTCTCGCCGCGAATTTCCTTCACCGGCGTGTGGCCGTTGATGATATGCCCGTGATCCGGATTCATGCCGAACTCCAGCAGAATTTTCCGGCAGATCTCTTCGTTTTCGCGCAGCTGGTAATACGGATTCTTTCGCTCCTTATAGGTTTCTTTATCTGCGATAAAATACCGTTCAAAGGTGGTCATTTCCCGCTTCCCGAAGAGCGAGGAGCATTCCCCTGTCCAGATGTACCACACCATATCCGTGGCCAGATCATCCGTTATTTCCGGGTGCGCGAAGGCGTAACGCAAATAAGCTTCAAACGCATCGAGCAGCCGGCGGCCCGAATACGTCTGGTCTTCAATCCGCATTTCTTCCAGGCTGCCGTCTTCATCCAGAGGAATGCACCCGTGAAATAACAAATTCCCGTTGTATTTTAAGTACAGGCTGCCCTTCTTCATCAGAAACTTCATATGTCTGGCCAGCTTCTCGGAATGCTGAACGGAGAACAGGAGCTTGTCCATCACCTGCCGTTCTTCCTCCAGCAGCTCTTCGGGCCGCTCTGGATTGACGGTGGCGAAGCAGGTGTTTTCCAGCGGGTACGTCTTGCCGCCGAGCTCGATTTCCGCTTTGTCGTAATCGATCTGCTCCAGCATGCGCCGCTTCGACATGTTGAAGTAGGGGCGCCGCTTCATAATCGGGAGTTCAAGCTTGAACTGGATCATGGCAATGGCTTGATGGATCTTGGTAATCTGCAGGATTTCCTGCTCCGAGCCGTTATGGTCGGTCTGCAGCTTCGGTCTGAAGGCCGGATTGTCCCCGTAGTAGTGCTCCGCCAAGTTCAGCAGCGGGCGAAGATTGATGCCGTACACGTCCTCGATGATGTCCAGGTTGTCGTACCGGGCGCAGATCCGGATAATGTTCGCCAGGCAGACGAGGGAACCCGAATAGGCGCCGATCCACAGAACATCATGGTTCCCCCACTGAATGTCGACCGAATGGTAGTTGATCAGCGTGTCCATAATTTTATCGGGGTCCGGCCCGCGGTCATAGATGTCTCCGACGACGTGAAGATGATCGACCACCAGACGCTGAGTCGTATAAGCCAGGCCGATCAGGAGCTTATCCGCCTGGCCGAGCGATATCACTTGCCGGTAGATCTCCTCGTAATACGGGTCCTTGTTGTTGGTCGAATCCGTCTTGTACAGCAGCTCTTCGACGATATAGACGAACTGCGCCGGCAGCGCTTTGCGCAATTTCGCGCGCGTATACTTGGACGACGCGAACGAGATGAGCTTCAGCATCTGTTCGATCGTTTGCCTGTACCATCGGTTCAAGGCTTGTTTATCGCACAAGTCCGCTTTCACCAGACTGATTTTCTCTTCCGGATAATACACGAGCGCCGTAAAATCATTGATGTCCTGCTCCGTCCATACCTCGCGGAACACGGCTTTGATCTTCTCTTTTACGGTACCCGAACCGTTTCTCAGGACATGCTGAAACGCCTGGTACTCCCCATGCAAATCGCTGACGAAATGCTCCGTTCCCTTGGGAAGATTGGTAATCGCTTCAAGGTTGATGATCTCGGTGATCACTTTCTCTTCCGTATCGTACTGCTGGGCCAATAAATCCAGAAACTGCGCGTCCAAGACAGACGTCCCCCCTTTTGGACTAGTTTACCATGCCGCCGATTGAAATATCCGCCCGATAATGGAAAAAGGCTGCCGTTCTCGCCGGCAGCCTGGCATAGGAAACGTCCTTTCTGACATGCGGCGCGCGAAACGCGGCAGCGGCTTAGCTAACTAGACCGGGAGCTCGTACGCGGGTCCGATTTCACCAATTCAGCATGACTGGGTTGAATGCCATGGAGTTTTTTAAAAAAAGCCAGCGCATCGCTTGGCGTCTTAATCGTCGGGCCGTAGATGATTTTGTTGTCAAACCGCCCGTTCAGCTTGAACCATACGCGAAAATGCAAATAGTGCTCCATCCCTCTTCCCCCATTCGTAATAGCGTTACCAATAGTATAACGTATGCATGCCGAATATATTGTCAAAACCTGACATCTGCTAGATTCATATCGTGGGACTTTTGTCGGCTTTAGACTGACAGCCCGTTGTCAGCAGAGGTTATATATAATCGGGACAAGCAACCTTAAAGGAGTGGGAGACACATGCAGCGTATTTTGCTTTGGAAGAATAGAAGGCCGTCTTGTAGCCTCAATGCCAGGAAGGAGGGGATCTCGTGAAATTTGATTCCGTACGCCTCATTACCGACGACGTGGATCGTCTCTCCGCGTTCTATGAGAAGGTCATGGGCATTTCGGCGGAACGCCCCGCGCCCGTCTTTGCCGAGCTCGTGTCGTCCTCGTGCACCTTGGCAATCGGCCATTCGCAGACGGTGCAGCTGTTCGGCGCTGGATCCGCCGTGGCGGCCGCCAACCGCACGGCCATCCTCGAATTCCGCGTCCACGATGTCGATGCCGAATACGAGCGCTTGAAGCCGTTTGTCGGCGAGTGGGTGAAGGAACCGACCACCATGCCATGGGGGAACCGTGCCGCGCTGTTTCGCGATCCCGACGGCAATCTCGTTAACCTCTTCGCACCGGTGACCGAGGAAGCGATCAGACGGTTTGGCGGCAGGCCGTAATCGGATCTCTAGCGGCTTGGGAGGGCCGCTGAAGGGTTCGCGCCATGCCGCTCCCTAGCCGCCTTCTTCCATGAGAAAACCGTACCCCGGGGACACCTTGGTACGGTTTCATGAAGAAGATCCTTTTTCAAGAGCGCCGCGAGATCCTCCCGGTCGCATTTCCCGATCGTCTGGCTGCATGCGACCAACCCGGCCGCCAACTATCTGAATGCGAACCCCGTTCGGATCATGCGCGCTGAACCTTCAAATCGCCTTGCAGCACGTAACGATGAATAAACCACTCTGCGATGCCTAGGACGATCGCGATAACCAAGAGTTCCCCGGCGCTCAGAGGCCAGTTAAAAGAATCGGCCGCGAGCCATAATAGCACATAAGCAAGTATCGCATCCGAGACCGTGGCCACCAGATTGTTCGTCATCCGCAGAATCAACTGGTCGCCCAGGAAATAAGCAATGATCGTGATGACGGTCGCCGTCACGATGGCATACCAGAGCGAAGCGTCCGCGTAATACATCAATGACGCAACCATAATCGCACCGTTCACGATCCACTTGAGTACAAACTTCACGGATATCCCCTCCATATTAGGTTGTCTTGATCTTCCCAAGTTTGTTTCCTAAGGACACTCCAATGTTACGTTCTCCTGCCGAGAGCCTTGTTATTCGACCCTTGTCCTCCGGCGTCGAGCACGGAAGTCCGCCGGCCGGCGAAAAAAACAGGACAGCCGGCCGCTGGCCTGCTGTCCTTTCCATATCCATAAATGCTTCGCTGTATGCGTTCGCGCCGCGAAGCCGAGCTGCCGGGACTCGCGAACCTTCGCGATTCGATTACTCTTCCCATCTGGAATGCATGACGTGGCGGCAGAAGTTCGGACGCTCATAACCCGGCAGCAGCAGCTCGCAGATATCGGCGTTAATCGTGCCGTAGGTCGTTTCCGGTTTATGCTTGAAGCCTTCTAGGAAGGCGTTCAGGATGTCCTGCTTGAACCGATTGCGCGGGAACGCGTGGACGATTTGGCGGCGCACTTCTTCCGTAATGAGGTCGAAGTTCTTCCCAACGACGTCGTACGCGACGCCGAAGTTCATCAGCGCGGCCTCGGCTTCCTTGTACTCGACGATGCCGATCGTCGTATGCAGCGCCACGGCATCCCAGACCAGCCGGATCGATTCCTCCGGTACGCCGCGGCTGCGCAGGAAATCGCGAGCGGCATTCGCCCCATCCACCTCGAATCGCTTGTCCGGACTGCGGAATGCGGGCGTGAGGCCCAGATCGTGAAAGAGCGAACTGATATAGAGCAATTCCGGATCGTACTTCGTTTGCTGCAGCTTGCCTTGGATCGACGCGAACAGAAATACCCGGTTCGAATGGTTCCACAGCAGCTCGCCTCCATGCTCGCGCAGCAATTCGGCCGCTTCGACGGCCAGCTTGCTGTCGGGGATAATAATATCTGCGATTGACGTTGTCATGGTTGATGACCTCCTAGGTGTCGTTAACCTCATACTAGAGGTTCCCCGAACGCAGATCAATGCGGCTGTTTCTATGATGATCATCGATCCGGTCAATGATTCAGCCAAGTCGCGCTGCATCGCGGTCTGATCCGTCACCGGTCCGTCAATGAAGGGTCATCGGCCGATCACCTTTTCGCCGACAGGTCGCCTTGATAGGCCGGGCGGATGATTCTGCCGCGGGTAAGGTAACGTCCAAGACGGATGGAGGGCAGCTCGATATACCGGTATGACAGCGCGGCGAGCGCCAGGCTGAGGCCCACGGTGCCGATCAGCAGCCAATACGGCGAGATATAATAGCGCGCATAATCCTCGGGATACAGGAGGGAGGATGGATTGGTGAACAAGTTCATTAGCGCGAGCAGGACGACCAGGTGCACGAGATAGAAGCTGTACGAGACGCGTCCAACAAACGCGATCGGCCGCCAGTCGAGAACGGCCTTCAGCCGCATCGACGCGATGGCCGCGATCATACAGAAGCCCGAAGCGAGCATCGTGAACCAATCCGACACCAGGTTCCCGAGCAGTCCCCCGAAGTCCCAACCGAGATTGTTGCCCCACGTATAGACGAGGAATGCGATGATCCCCCAGACCAGCCGGGTGACCATCCGGAGGCGCTTGAAGCGATCCACCAGGCGATGGCGGTGCTTCGCCAGAATGGCGCCCACGACAAAGATGAAGACGTAGTGCGCGGTATCGAAATAATTCGTGAAGAAGTCGATGCTATCTTGATAGCGTACATGCAGCAATATCCCGCAGCACGAGAGCACGAACCCGATCAAGACGCTCCATATCCAGTTGGCCTTCAGGACGAACCAGACCAGGAACGGGAAAATAAGCGCAATGCGCATCTCCATGACAAGCGACCAGACGACCGGATTGAAGTACTGCTGATGGAATTGACCGATCATGACCACGTGCTGCAAGATCGGAATCCAGCCGATCGGCCTGGACCACAGGTCGTTAATCGGAACCCGGTAGCAGAGCAGGCGCAGGGCGAGTCCAAAGGCCAGCGAGGCGATATAGGGCGGATACAGCCGGCTCAGACGCCGCAGCATGAAGCTGCCGTACCCGCGCGACTTCCCTTCGGCAAACGGCAAGGTCAACACGAATCCGCTGAGGAGAAAGAAGAAAATCACCGCCTGATGACCCGCCAGCAAGATCTGAAGCGGCGTATGATACAGCCAGGGCAATGCAGCCATGATGCCAAGCAGCGAAGCGGAATGATACAGCACCACGCTCAAGGAAGCGATTCCACGAAGAGAGTCTAATTCACTTAACCGCCCATGTTCAGCCATCCGATGTTATCCTCCTCATTATCCGATGCTTGAAGTATTCGCGACATCGTGAAGCGATCCTGCTCGCTGCTTCCACAAAAATACAATCGGTCCGTTCATAGGAAGACATATACGGCCGCAATAAAAAAAGCCGCGGCAAGCGCGGCTCTGCATCCGATTACGTCGTCCAATTGTCTTGAATAAACCGGTCGCGGCCGGACTTCTCGCGGTCTTCCTTATAATGCTTCGGATTCTTCTTGTGGTAGTCCTGATGGTACTCTTCGGCTTCGTAGAACGTCGCGGCCGGCAAAATCTTCGTCACGATCGGTTTATCGAACCGGCCGCTGGCTGCGAGCGCTTGCTTCGATTGAAGCGCCAGCTCCAACTGCTGTTCATTGTGATAAAAGATCGCGGTCGTATACTGCGTCCCGCGGTCATGGAATTGTCCGAATTCATCCGTCGGATCGATCTGCTGCCAGAACAGCTCCAATAGCCGCTCGTATGGGAAGACTGCGGGGTCAAACGTAATTTGCACGGCCTCGAGGTGGCCTGTCTCGCCCGTCTTCACCTCTTCATACGTAGGATTCTCCTTCGTGCCCCCCGTGTAGCCCGATACGATGCCCAGAATGCCGGGCAGTTCGTCGAACGGCGTCACCATGCACCAGAAGCATCCGCCGGCAAAGGTCGCCTTCTCCATCTCTATCATCCTCCTGCGATGTCGATCGCCTATCGTGTAAGCCAAGCGCTTCAAGTCAGCGCGGATTCCATCATCATATCATATTTTCGCGGTCGCGCTGGAGCCCGAAGCAAAACTTGCCATGAACTTGATGCGTCCGCGCCGGGAGCGTTCGCACAACCAAAAAGCCGCCAGAACGGCGGCTTCAAGGATCAATCAATCGGATATCCCGCTCCAGACCAACTACGCTTGTCCGGCAGCTGCGGCGGAATCGGATTCGGGCAGGTGGGAGACGAATACTTGGTAAATCGTGACTTTATTGCCGATCACGGGGCCGCTTTCGTTCGCTTCCGGCGAACCGCCATGAGCATGACCCGAAGCCGAGGGGGCTTCCCCCGCCGGACGCGCGTTCTCCTCGGCGCGGCGGCCATGCGCGCCGCGAAACGCTTGGCTGTTCGCCCAGCCTTGGAACGATTCCTCGTCCTGCCATGTCGTGCATACCCGAATCTCGTCGTTGCCTGCTTCATTGACGCTGTGCAGCACGTCCATCCGAACGAAGCCCGGAAACGTATGAACCATTTTCGGCTGACGGAAACGTTCCATGACGCTTTCGCCGAACCCTTTTTTCACTTCAATCCGATTTTCCACGAGAATCATGCCGTATCGCTCCTTCTCTTCATCCTATTCAACGGTTTCAATAACCTCAGATCATCGACGGCTTCCGACGGCCTTGCGGTTCCATCGCTCCTATCGTAACAAGCCGGGGTCAGCTTCGCAAATGCGACCTGCCGCCGATTCGGAACGGGCGATCCCGCAGGGTAGATACACCGGCACGCCCTCGTCCAGGAAGACCTTCGCCTCGATGTCGAACACGTCCCGGAAGAAGGCCGGCCGGAACACCGCCGCCGGCGTGCCTTCCGCCACGACGGCGCCTTGCTTCACGGCTATGATGCGGCTGCAGTAGCGCGCCGCTTGATTCAAGTCGTGAAGGACCATGACGACGGTCATTCCTTTGTCGGCATTAAGCTTGCGAATCAGCTCCATCAGCTCCACCTGATGCGCGATGTCCAGGTACGTGGTCGGCTCGTCCAGCAGCAGCGTTTCCGGGGTTTGCGCCATGCTCATCGCCAGCCAGGCGCGCTGCCGCTCGCCGCCGGACAATGCCGGCAGCAAGCGGTATTGGAGCCGCTCGAGGCCGGTAGCCGCGATGGCCCAGTCGACCACCGCTTCATGCGCCCCGCGGCACTCCTCATACCACCGCAGATGCGGATTGCGGCCCCGGCGCACGAGCTCCCGCACGGTAATCTCCGGCACGCTCTCCTGCGATTGCGCCAGCATGGTCAGCTGCCGGGCGACCGACTTGGCCGGCAGCCGGGCGATATTCTGCCCGTCCAGCCACACCGTTCCCCGCTGCGGGGCGAGGAGGCGCGCCAGCAGCCGAAGCACGGTGGACTTGCCGGAGCCGTTCGGACCGACGATGCCGACCCACTCGCCTCGGGTGACCGACAAGTCCAATCCGCTCACGACGGGCTGCGCGCGGTAGCCGTAGGCCACGTCCGATGCGCGCAAGACTTCCGTTTCCGTCATCGCCTGTCCCCCTTCCGCAGCAAATAAAGAAAGAACGGCGCCCCCAGCACCGCCAGCAGGATGCCGACGGGAAATTCAATGGGATCGAACCAGCTGCGCGCCGCCGTATCCGCGGCCACGACCAGCGCGCCGCCGCCGATAGCGGACACGGGCAGGAAGATCCGATAGTCGCCGCCGACCAGCAGCCGGGCCATATGCGGCACGACGAGGCCGACGAACCCCACCATGCCGACGATGCTGATCGCCGCGCCCGCCATGAACGTAGCGAGCAATATGATCCACAGCCGGCCGAGCTCGACGCGGCTGCCAAGCACCTTCGCCGCGTCGTCCCCGAGGACGAGCAGGTTCGCCTGCTTCATCAGCAAGACGGAGGCGATCAGGCCGATCGCCGTATACGGAAGCAGGCTGTCGAAGTGCGGCCAGCTGCGTCCGTTCAAGCTGCCGGACATCCACGGGAGCACCGCCTGCACCTTCTCGCTGTTCAAAATCATGAGCCCCGCCATGACCGCGCCGAGCAGCGAATTGACCGCGACGCCGGCCAGGATGAGCCGGATCGGCGATGCGCCGCCTTTCCACGCCAGCGCATAGACGGCCGCGGCCGCTGCCAACGCGCCGAGGAACGCCGAGATCGGCAGGTAAGCGATCTGCTCCGGGAACAAGATCATGATCGCGACCGCCGCCAAACCTCCGCCCGACGACACGCCGATAATGCCCGGATCCGCGAGCGGATTGCGGAATACCCCTTGCAGGAAGGCGCCGGCTACGCTCAGGCAGATGCCGGCCAGCATGCCGGTCAGCACGCGGGGAAGCCGGAGGTTCCAGACGATCTGGCGCGCTTCCGAATCCGAGGCATGGAACAGAGCGTTCACGACCTCGCGAGCCGGAATCGCGATCGCGCCGGACATCAAGCCGGTTAACAAGGCCAGGAGCAGCAGGGCGATGCCGATCGTCAGCACCGCTGCGCTTCGCGCTGCGGCCGGGTTCTTCGCCGGTACGGCGATTGGGTTGGATACCGTGACCGCCACCCGCGTTATTTCACCTCCAGCAGGATTTTGTTGATCATCGAGATGGCTTCCGGGGCGCGAAGACCGGGGTTCGCGGCGAACAGATCGGAAGGCAGCACGTCGAATCGGTCGTTCTTCACGGCGCCAAGGCTCTTCCAAGCCGGGTTCGATTCGAACTGTTTCTTGAAGCTGGCCTTCACTTCGGCCGCATCGCCGTGCGTGATCAGCAGAATCAGGTCGGGATTCGCCGCCACGATGCGCTCCAGGCTAAGCTCGGCGTATTGCGGCATCCCGTCCATTTTCGGGAAGCCCGCGGCTGCGTTCTTGCCCCCGGCCAGCTCCAGGAAATTGCCCGGATAGCTCGTCGGCAGCGCGACGACGAAGCTGCCCGGCGCGCCGTACACGATGAGCGTTGTCGGCGCAGCCGCGGGCTTGACCAGTCCGCTGACCTTCGCGTCCATGCCTTCGATCAATTGGCCGGCCTTCGTTTCTTTGCCGAGAATCTTGCCGTACAGGCGAACCGAAGCTTGAATGTCGGCATATGTATTGTGCGAATTGAAGATCACCTGCGTGCCCAAGGCTTGGATCGTCGCCTTCTGGGCTTGCAGGGCAGGGCTCGCGATGACCAGATCCGGCTTGACGGCCGCGAGCTTCTCGAACAGAATGCCGTGCGTGCTGCCGATCTCCGGTACGGACGCCGCTTGAGGCGGATTCACGGCGCCCAGCGCGGTCGGGCGTCCGACGACGGAGCCGCCGAGCGCGTAGATGATCTCCGTATCCGACGAAGTAAGCGTCGCGATCCGGCTCGGCTTCTTCTTCAACGTCACCGGACCGGAGCTGGTCGTCACGGTGAGCTCGCTGCGGAGGGCGATCGTGGCGTCCGGTTTGCTGTAGCTGACCCACTTGCCGAAGGTTTCGGAGATGAAGCGAAGCGGTACGAACATGGCGCCGTTCACGATGGCCGGGGCCGCGTCAAGCGATTGACTCGCATTGTTGACGACGGCCTTCTTCATGCCCACCGTCAATGTCACGTTCACGTCCTTGCTCGCGACGGTGACCGTTTTGGCCGAAGCGTTCCATGTCGCCTTGCCGCCCAGCGCCGAGACGATGCTGGCATACGGCACCAGCGTGTAATTGTTCACGATGCGCGGCTGCGCGTTCATCGGCACCGATTTTCCGTCCAGCGTCACTTTGATCGCGCTTCCTGCAGCGGACGCGTTCGAGCCAGCGCTTGCCAGCGTTGGCGCCAGCAGCAGCGCTGCGGCCAGCATCCCGCGCGTAAATACGTTTCTTAACATGAAACAACCCCCTAAGAGAATGATAATCAATATCATTTATCACTATAATGATAATGATTATCATTGTCAAATAGAATTTTGGTAAGTTTCGGATGCCGATCATTCTCGCTTTTAGCTCTTCCCCCGTCCGTTCATTCAACAAGTGCGGCAAAAATAAGAAATAACCCCCGATAAACCTTCTCTTTTATGGGATGCCAAGCTTCGGTAGAGTGAATGCAGAGGCATGGCCGCATCTTGAATGCATAAAATGGATAGGAAAGGAGGTTGTTGGCATGAACGACATGTTGGCGATCGCGGGTCTAGCTTTCGTGCTCGTGGCTTTCGTTACGCCGCTGCTCATATGGGGGCTTCGCCGCCTGGAGCTGACGCAGCCCATACGCGCCGAGCTGCCTGCCGACCATCACGCGAAGAAGGGAACGCCGTTGATGGCCGGCCTCGTCCTGCTGATCGGCGTCGCCGCCTGCATGCAATTCCGTCCCGCGCCGCTGACGACGCTGCTTTGCGTGACGTTTCTCTTATTCAGCGCGATCGGGTTCCTCGACGATTTCAAGAAGGCCGCCTGGCAGGATCCATCCGGCATTTCCGGGCGGACCAAGCTGGTGCTGCAATTCGCGTGTACGGGCCTGCTGCTATTCGTCTTATTCCGTTCGTTCGGGTTGACGAGCGGCATCCCGCTGTTCCACGGCGTTCAGCTCCACTTGCCCGTCTTCGCGTACGTTATCGTCCTTGCCTTGTTCGTGGTGGGTTCTGCGAATGCCATCAATTTTACGGACGGGCTGGACGGATTGCTGATTAACGTCGCGATTCCAACGTACTTTTTCTTTGTTCTCATCTCGGACAAGCCGGAGGTCCGAACCTTCTCGTTGGTCATGATCGGCTGCTTGATCGCCCTCTTCTTCTACAATATTTTTCCCGCCAGAGCGTTCATGGGAGATACCGGATCGCTGGCCATCGGGGGCTCGCTCTCCATCCTGGCGGTCATCGAGAAGGTAGAGCTGCTCATTCCCCTCTTGTTCTCCGTCTACCTGGCCGAACAATGGTCGGTCATGCTGCAGGTGTGGTACTACAAGCGGACGAAGCGGCGCTTGTTCCGCATGGCGCCGATTCATTTTCATTTTCGGTTAAAGTACGGCTGGAGCGAGAATACGATCGTCATGGTGTTCGGTTTCGTGTCTTGGGCATCCGCGCTCGGCAGCTGGCTGCTGTGGAAGTTCGCCTTTTAGGCGCGCCGCTGCGCGTCCCGTTCGGACAGGCTTGCAATCCACATGCCGCCGAAAGCTCGCGGACGAGGGAGGAAACGACGCGGTTTACGTCGAATGTGATATACGCATCAGTGTCTTTAACATGTTTACGGGAGTTGACCAGGAGTGGCAAGAGGAATTAACGGCGTTACGATGGAAATTGACTTTGAAGGCGGCAAGCGCGTACGGATCCGCAGCGAGTACGACCCGGTCAACAACGAAATGGACTTCAAATTCACGGACAAGCATAAGCGGCCGCTTCGGCTGGAGCAATGGGAGGCGGAGGACTGCCGCATCCTGTTCATGGGGCTGGCGCAAATGTTCGGGTCGGCCGCGTCGGGAACGAACGCTCCGGAGGACAAGCACGTGGACGCGAGCACGCTTCGCCAGCAAGAGCGCTAATCGAGTTGCGAAGAAGAATGGTATTGGAGCGTAGCGTCTCCGAAGCCGTCTCCGGCAGCTGCAGAACGATCTCTCGTACCACGTAATAAGGTGCCGGCTTCAGCTGGCACCTTTTTGGATTTCCTGCATAAAAAAACAGCCGAACGTAATCGGACCGCCCCCCAAAGGTTAAACACCATCGAACAACTGGAGAGGCGGTTCCAATTCGCCGGCTGCCTTCGCGTCGATATGGAATGCTCGTATCCCGTTCGCCGCAGCTTGACTCGGTTACGCCAAGCCGTTTTTTTGCGTAAAGGTGCCCCGAGCCCGTTTCGCCCGCATGAGCTTGTACGCCGCTTCCGTCCACAGGACCGCGACGATGCCCATGGCCGCGAGCGTCCACAAGGCCTGCCGCTTTCGTTCGGGCGCCCGGTCGAAATGCGCATGCCCCAGCCGCTGCTGCGCATGCTTCATCAGCGCCAGCTGCAGATCGGGATCATTTTGCATGCCGCCGGCATTGAGGCGGAAGCCGTTGCTCTGGGACCGGCGATCCAAGCCATCCTTCACCGTCAATGTGACGTCGATGCCGAGCTGCTCGCAAATCGCCAGCAGCGGCTTGGAGAACGCGCCGTAAGGAAATGCCAGCACATGGTTCGGCGCGCCAAGCTCGCGCTCCAGGATGGCATTCGCTTGCTTGAGATCGGTCTTCACACGCAACTCGTACTCCTGCTCCGTCTCCCGTCTGCCTTTGTCGGGCAAGTAGATCGGTCCGGACAACGCGGCAATGGTATACTTGCCCCCGGCATCCGTAGGCGCGTACAGATGGGAATCAAATGAATGGCTGTAAAACGAAATGCCGTTTCGTTTCATCTCCCTGACCTGATCCCACGTCAGCTTAGGCACCCCCGGGTGATGCGGGTTGCTCACCGTGCTAACGATCAGGAAACTAGTCGCAGGCGCCCCGTACTTCCGCAGGATCGGATACGCATCCTGGTAAAACGAGGCATACCCGTCGTCGAAGGTCAGCAGTACGGCATTGTCGGGGATCGGGTCTCCGTGCAGGATGAAGCCGCGGTATTGATCCATCGTGATCCAGTGGAAATTGTTGGCCTTCATCATCTGGAGCTGGCGCTCGAACTTGGCGGTGGACAGCGCTCCGGCATCCTGCGGAACCGGCACGACCTCGTGGTACATCAGCACGATCACGCGGCCCCGGTAATACGTGCCATGAGGTTCGTCGGGACCGGGCTTCAGCCCGCCGTACAAGGCAGAAGCGTCCCCCGGATTACCGATGCCGATCACCCTCCCCGCGCCAGGGAACATGCGCCCCACGATCGGCACGCGGCCATGATTGGCCTGGAGGATGAGAACCACGCAAAGCGCGGTTAAGCCAAGCAGCAAAAATGTAAGAAAACCGATTCTCGTCTTAAGTGACATCACTGACTGCTCCCGTGTGTGTTGTGTAGTCGCGGCGAACCGCAAAAATGAAAACGTCAGTATATCGACGCAGGAAACGCGTCGGAGGTTGCTGGTTTCCATAAACTTTAAGAAGGGCATCCGAAATCGCGCATCCTTTCTCGGTGAATGGGCAAAAAAGGCGATCCGGCTGACTGCCGGACCGCCTGAATTAATGAAACTTAACATCAAGAAAGGCACCCGATCGTCCCCGATCGGCTGCCTTTTTGCTGTGATCATACCCTCAGCGCGCGTCCGGCCTCATCACATCCGCCGGTTCGTCTTCAATGGCACGACGTCCGACGTCTCCATATAAAACGTCAACAACCGCTCCTTGAGCGCAGCCAGCACGTCCCTCAGCTCCGGATCGTCGATCCGGTTGTCAACCTCCATCGGATCGCGCCGAAGATCGTAGAGCTCATCCGGCTCATAGAACCGCCGCACGTATTTGTAATCGCGCGTTCGGCACATGACCGCCTTCGTATGCTCCGGCCCTTCTTGCTGCTGCAAGCCGACGCGCGGCCAATAGAGACCGCTCGGCGAGCTCATCGACGTGCTCTCTAGCTCCATCGCCTGCGTCTCGCCGTGGAGCCGCCCTCCCTCCGCGAATACCGCATCGCGGTGCTCGTCCGTCTCACCGGCCAGCAGCGGCAGCAGCGAACGGCCAAAGTGAGTATGGCCGGGCGTCAGCTCAAGAAGCGCCTCGACCGTCGCCGGGAAGTCAATCAACTCGACCAGCGCCTCGCTGACGCGCGGCTTCACTGGCACGCCTCGCGGCGGCTTAACAACGAACGGCACATTAGTCAGACAATCCTCAAAGGTGTTCTGCGTCTTCTCCACAAGCCCGTAATCGCCGGTGAAGTCGCCGTGATCGGAGAAAAAGAACACCGCCGTATCATCGTAGATGCCCGCCTCCTTTAGCGCGTCCAGCACGAGGCCGAATTGATGATCGACGCGGGCACACATCCCATAGTAGGTCCCGCGAAGCTCGGTCCATCGATCCTCGGTCCAGCCCTGCAGCTTCTGCCGGTCGTAGATGCCTTTCAGGAGGCTCGGCTTCTTCGACCAGTCGGGCGCCGGCGTCCGCTCGGGCAGCTTGCCGCGATCGATCGCCCCGTACCAAGGCTCCTCGACGCCGTACGGCGGATGCGGATACAGCAGCGGCAAATAAATGCACATCGGCCGATCCTGCGGCGCACTGCGGATAAAATCGATCGCGCCGAGCACCATTGCCCAGTCCCCGTCGTAGTAAGCCTTCTCATCCGGCGCCTTCTCCAGCTTTCCGGCGTAGAACGAGTAGTAATTGTCCCCATCGGGATCGCCGCGCCAGCCGTCGGCGCCATGCAGGTTCGTCTCCGGCCGCGGCCGTTTCTCCGGCACGTATTTAACGTCGCAATACGCATCGAAGCCATTCTCGGCGGGGACGAGATCGTTCTTGCCGCCCCACCATACCGTATATCCTTCGTCCTTGAGCGTCTTGAGCAGCACCGGCTCGTCCTCCCGCATCATGTGGAACATCGTCCGGTGACCGCGGACATGGGGATACCAGCCACTCATGAATGAACATCGGCTGGGCGTGCATACGGGGTTCTGGCAGAACGCGCCCCGAAACGATACCGCTTCGCTCTCCACGAGGCGATCCAGGTTCGGCGTGACCGCCGCCGGATTACCGAAGTGGCCGATGACGTCCGCGCGCCATTGGTCGGGATTGAAAATCAGGATATGCGGCCTTTTGGACATGACGATACCTCCTCTTTCGTCGTATTCGATGCCGTGATGCCGGTTCGGTCAACCCTTGACCGAACCGGCAATGCCGTTAATGAAGTAGCGTTGAAACAAAATGAACACAAGAATGACGGGAAGCAGAGAGATCGAGGCGCCGGCGGCCATCCCCGTCCAATCGACGGTATTCTCCCCGGTGAACGCGAACATGCCGACCGCCAGCGTCCGAAGCTCAGGCTTGTTCAGGGTGAAAATGAGCGGAACGAAAAACGAGTTCCACGTCCAAATGAACTGCATGATGACCGTCGTGGAGACGACCGGCATGGACAGCGGCAGCATGATCTGACGGAACGTGCGGAAGAATCCGCTGCCGTCGATCTCCGCCGATTCCTCCAGCTCCTTGGGCAGTGAGCGGAAATGCGCCGCGTACAGTAAAATGAAGAGCACATGGGCGCCGGACGATTCGGCCAGGATGACGCCGGGAATCGTATTCAGCAGCCCGAGATGCTTGATGATCTGATACACCGGAATGATTGTGTACCCTTTCGGAATGAACATCGTCGCCGTAAACGCCAGCAGCAGCCATTTCGCGCCAGGGAAACGCACACGCCCCAGCGCGTAGCCCGCCAGCGCGGCCACGACGACGACCAACAAGACAGTGGCGGCCGTCACGATCGCCGAGTTGAGAAAGTAGGTCGAGAAATGGCCGACCCGCCATGCGCGGGCGAAGTTGTCCCACTGCGCCGCTTCCGGCAGCAGCCGGATGCCGGCGGCGATATATTCGGTATTCGTCTTCAGCGAGGAGAAGAACATCCAGACGAACGGGTAGACCCATGCCGCACCGACCGCCAGCAGGAACAGATGGAGCAGTGCGTCGGGTCCGCGCTTCGAGAAGTGCCGCTTCATCACCCGACACTCCTCTCCGGGCTGCCGGGCAGGACTCCGCCGCGGCCGCCTGCGGAACGAACCAGCAGGCCGAGCAGCAGCGTGATCACGAAGATCGCCAACCCGTACACGATGCCAGCCGAGGACGCGTAGCCGATCTGCGGAAATCCGCTCGTATTGAAGGCATAATCGTAAATATGCAAATCCACCGTCTCCGTCGCGTAGAACGGTCCGCCCCCCGTCAGCGTCTTGACCAGATCGAACACATGCATGCTGTTGACGACGGTGAGGAGCAGCACGACGGCAGCGACCGGCTTCAGCAGCGGCAGCGTCACGTATAGCAGTGTCTGCCCGCCGCGCGCGCCGTCGATTTTGGCCGCCTCGAACACTTCGCCGGGCAGCGATTGCAATCCTGCCAGCCAGTAAATCATCACCATGCCGAAGAACTTCCAGGAGCCGACGAGAATGAGCACGCCCATTGCCGTGCCCGCCTGTCCGAGCCACGGGACGGGAGTGGAGAGCAGCCCCAGCCGCTGCAGCAGCTCGTTGACCAACGCATTCTCGTTGCCGAATATAAATTTCATGAGGATGCCCACCGTCGAAGCCGCCGTGACGACGGGCAGGAAATAGACCGTTCGGTAAACCACTTTGCCCCGGAACAGCGATCGGTTCAAGACGAGCGCCAACAGCAGAGACGAAGGCAGCAAGAGGACCGCAGTGGCGCCGATATAGATCAGGCTGTTGCGAAAGGCGTTCCAGAACGAAGGGTCCGCAGTCAGCTTGGCGAAATTAGCCCACCCGACGAATGTCTCGAGCGGCCCGATGCCGCTCCAGTCGAAGAACGAATACACGTAGCTCATGACGATCGGATAGACAGTGAATACGACGAACAGCAGCAGCTGCGGCAATATAAACAGATACGCCCACAAGAAACGGATGCGCTTCCGGCCGGACACGGTCCCCGCGGGACGGTCCGTGCCGGCCGTAGCGCCGGCCGCACGCGCGTTGGCAGCAAGCATGAAGCAATTCAACCCCTTTCGTAGCGGAACTACGTCCCAAAGCGCCAAAGCGCGATACAAACGAAGGAGCCAGCTCGCCGGCCCCTCTTCGGCTTTAGTTTGTTGAAATTGATGGTTGCGATCGGTTGACGTCATGGATACTGTTACGGCTGCGACTTCGGCAAATCCTCGTACAGATCGCTCGTATACGGCGTGAACGGCGTCCAGTTCGGGAACCGATAATCGTCCGCGCTAATGCGCTGTCCGGACCGGTCCGCTTTCTCGATCGATTCCTTAAGCGCCTGGTTGTAGCCGGCACTCAGCTGCGCGAGCTGACTCTTCACGTCCGCGATTTGGCCGGTCAGGTACCCTTCGACGATCTTGCCGACGGTCTCCTTCGGCTTCTTGCCGTTCAGCTCCGTGTTGACCTGCACGGCCGCCTTGTTGCGCGTATACGGATGCGGCGACAGGATGAATGTCTTATCCTGAATCTCCTGCGCCCGGTTGAACTGCGGATTGTCGACCTGGGTCGTCTCGTTCTGCTTGATAATCGGCGAGCCTTCGACGCCGAGCTTCAACTGGTTGACGTAGAAGTGGTCCATGTAATAGTTCAGAAACAGCTTAACTTCCTCATAATGCTTCGTGTTCTTGCTCACGTGCACCGTCGCCTTGGTTTCGCCCTGGAAGGCGTAATAGGAGGGCTTGCCGTCCTTGGTCGGCAGCGGCGCCACGCCGAAGTGTTCGAATTTGTTGTTCTGCTGCAGCTCTGACGAGAGGAACGTCCCGTCGATGATGAAGGCAGCTTTGCCGGCGGCGAACAAGCTGGACGCTTCTCGGTAATCGATGACGAGGCTGTTTGGGTGCAGCACTTTGTCGTCCTGCAGCTTCTTTAAGAATTCAATCGACTCCACATAACCCGGCGAATCAAATTCGTATTGACCCGTCTTCAAATTGAACCCGTCGTTCGGCACGACGTCCGGCTTGATCGCGGTCGCCATCTGCCCGACGTATCCGGTAACGAGCCAGTCCGTCTTGATACCGAGGATGAGCGGATAGACGTCGCTTCCGGCTTGCCGGATCTTGCCGCTTGCCCGCACAAGTTCCTCCCATGACTTAGGCACGTCGTTCTCCGTCAATCCGGCCTTCTCCAGAACATCCTTGTTGTAGTAGAGCACGTGGGCGTAACGGCGCGGCGTGAAATGCGGCAGCGCGTAGACGCTTCCGTCCAGCGTCGTGTAGCCTTCCGTCCACGTCCCTTCGTAAAATTGCGTTCTTCGTCCGTCCGTCAGCACATCGTCGAGATTGTGAATGAGTCCCAACCGATTCAACTGATCGATCGGCGCGGCGTTGGCATTAGCGAAAATATCGGGCAGGCTATTGCTCGATATCGCCGCCTGCAGCTGGGCGGTGTACTGCGAGGAGACGATCTCCGGTAAATTCACGTGAATATTCGGATACTCCGCTTCGAACTGCTGGATCGTCTGTTCGATGGCCTGGCGCGATTCCGGCCAGCGGCTCCAATACGTGATTGTAACTTTCTCGCCTCCGGCCGGCTTCGCTCCGGATGCCTCGGATACGGTCGGCCCCTTACCCCCGTTGCCGCTGTTGGCGGAGTTGACAGGGCTGCCGTCGTTACCGGAGCAGCCGGACAGCAGCAACATGGCGGCGGCGGTTGTTGCAAGCATAGCGAGTGGTTTGTTTTTCATGACGACATTCTCCTCGGATGAAAGATGGATGTTGCGTTCCGCCTTCTTTCCTCCGGTGGTCCGGTCGTCGCTGGCGTATAACATATTTCTCTGATGTATTAACTCGGAATAAATGATGTGCTATCTCTGTCGCTGATCTCTGCTCCCCATTATAAGAGCACGGAGCAGCGGCCCGCATCGGGAAAAATTTAGCGCGGCGTAGGAATTTATTAGCCCTCGCCGGCGGATAACTCAACCGGAGCTGGAGTGTTAAACATGCGGCGACCTGCCGTTGCGCTTGCGGTAATTGCCCGGCGTCACGCCGAACGACTGTTTGAATAACCTGCTGAAATATCGAAGATCAGCATAGCCAACCTTCTCCGCGATCGCGGTGACGGAATCACGGCCTTCCAGCAGCAGCTCCCGCGCTTTGTCCATGCGCCGCTGCGCCATATAGCGGACGAAGTTCGTGCCGTTGTGCTGCTTGAACAACCGGCTGAACGTGACCGGGTGAATGCCCGCCCGCGCGGCCGCTTCCTCCAGCGTCAAGACCGGCCCCGCCCGATCCTCCAGCACCCGCATCGCAGCCTCCCAGGCATCCGGCGGCGGTGCGTCTCGCGCTTCCCGATCCGCTGGCATATAGCCGCACAAGGTATCGCGCAGCCAGCCACGTAGCTCGGTCCAAGTCCGCGTCGTGGCGATAACAGCCGTCCGCCGGCGGACGGCTTCCGCGGACGGCTGCCCCGATCCCCGCCCCGCGAGCACGCCGTCGTCCAGCATCGTCAGCAGATTCCCGCATTCACGGCGAAGGGAATCGACGCGCATCGCTTCGAGCGCGCGTAGCCACAGCTCCGTGGCCTGTTCCAGCTGCTGCGGGTTCTCGTCATACACCGCCTGCAGCACTTGCCGGCGGGCCTGGACCGCTTCTTCGGATGCGGAAAGCGGCTTCTGGCGCCGCGCGCCCGGCGTTTGCTTCGGACCGAAAAATCGTTTCGCCTCCCAGTCGCCGTACGCGGCCGTCCAAGCCTGCGGGAACTCTTCCACGCGCCGAAACGAGGCATTCTCCGCGGATGCGGAGGCGACCGTCACGATCGCTTCTCCATCTCCGAAACCTATTATCCCGATAACGCTTCCCGTTCCGGACGAAGGGAACGGCTCGCCTTCCGGCAGCAGCAGCCTTGTTCTCGCTTCAGCGTCGGGCCGCTCAACAATGCGAATCGTCTTCCCTACGCGCTCGTCGAACCAAGGCGACAGGTTCGCGCCGCATACGACGGGCGACATGCCGCCCGAGGCGAAAGGCTCTAGCTCGCGGGCGAGCATCGCGGACACCTGTTCCTCAAAACGGCTGCAGAGCCGCTCGTACACGTCGCGGACCAGGCGCCGCAGTTGCTTCCGATCCGCCGGCTTGAGCAGATAATCGAGTGCTCCCCCTTGCAGTGCCGTGCGGGCATAATCGAATTCCCCGTAACCGGACAGCACGACGACCTCCGTCTGAGGCCTAAACCGCTTGACTGCGCGCAGCATCGACAATCCGTCCAGCTCAGGCATCCGAATATCGACGAAGAGCAGATCGGGCCGGACAGCCACGACGCAATCGAAAGCCTCTTGCCCGAACCCGACATCGAAGACTTGTCCGTACGGATGGCAGTCTATCAGCTTGCGGACAATGCTCTCGCGAACTTGCTTCTCATCGTCGGCAACGCAAATTTTCATAACAATCCCCCGCCGTTGAACGTTTTCGTGTACACTAGTATATCATAGTAAATTGATCGATTTAATCGGGGTGGGAATAAAAATGCGTAAATCGACGGTTCAAGACGGCGGCATGTTCCGTCTGTCGCTCAAGCTTAAGCTGCTCCTCGTGCTGATATCACTATCCATCGTACCGGTGGTCCTCGCCAGCATCGGGTGGTACCAGGCCATGTTCCGCTCGAGCATGAAGCATTCCGCCGAGATTACGTCCCAATATACGAAGCTGGTCGCCGACGGCATCGATCACTATACAAGCGGCATCAATCGGTCGCTCGATCCGCTGCTCATCGATCCCAACTTTCAGAAGCTGATTCGCACCCCGCGATCCGACATCGTGCAGCAAGCCCGGTATTCGCTTGAATTCGAGCCGATGCTGCAGACGTTCCTGCAGTCCCATAACGAGGTGCTAGGCATTCTCTATCTGGATGTGCAAGGCAAAGTGCTGTACCAGTCGGTGCGGAAAAGCATGAATTACCTTTATCCCTTTGCCGACGACGCGTATTTTACATACATCGACGCGATCCGCGCAACCACGTTGAGCACCGTTCATGCGTCGAATTATTTGCTCGGCCAGCCGGAAGAGATTCTCTCGATCATCCGTCCCGTCATCGACTTGTCCGACGGGCAGGTAACATCATGGCTGCTGGTGGACATTCGCGTAAACTACTTCCGCATGCTGATGACGGGCCGATCTCCCGGAGAAGATGGGCAGATCATGCTCTACGACTCGGTTACCGGGGCGATAGTCGCCAATCAGCGAATCGACGAGACGCTAATGCGCGGAATGTCGGCACAACTCGCGGAGCACACCGGCGCATTTACCTGGAAATCGGGCCGGCTGCTGTACCAAGCCGTACCGGAAAAGCTCGGCTACGGGGACTGGACCTTGATTTGGGTATCCCCGCTGGAGGCCATCTCCCAAGGGGTGAGCCAATCGCTGCTCTGGACGCTGATCATTGCGTCATCGGCGCTCCTATTGTGCGGCATCATCTCGTTCCCGGCGATGAACGTGCTCCTTCGTCCGCTCGACAAACTCATCGGCGGCATGCGCAAGTTGTCCCGCGGCACGTACGAACCGGTAGACGGTCCGCAGGGCGGCGATGAAATCGGCTTTCTCGTGCGAACGTACAACCGGATGCTGGTTGAATTGGAACGGATGGAACGCGAGGTGTACCAAGCGAAACTGCGGGAGCGCGAGAAGGAATTGCTGCAACTGCAGGCGCAGACCAACCCGCATTTCTTCTTCAACACGCTGGAAACGATCGAGGCATTCGCCGATCTGCACAACGGGGAAGCCGTCGGCGATCTGGTGCAGCGCGTATCTCGGATGATGCGTTACACGGCACGCAATGACGCCGGCTGGGCGCCGCTGCGCGAGGAATTGTCGTTCATCCGCGATTTTCTGAGCGTGCACGAGCAACGGAACGGAAAGGCGGTTCGGACGTTCTGGGCAATCGATCCCACCCTGCTAGAGATGCCGGTCATGCGGCTCAGCATACAGCCGTTCGTGGAAAACGCGATGAAATACGGGTGGAGCCCGGCGCTGCCCGAAGACGGCTTCGCGCTGACGATCGCCGCCGAGCGAACGGCGAACTCGGTGCGCTTCCGCATCGCCGATACCGGCGTCGGCATCGGCCTGGATATCCTGGAGCAGCTGAACCGCCTGCCGGAGCAGGCTGATGGGGAGCCGACCCCATACTTCCGGAAGCACACGGGCATGTACAATCTTTGCAGGCGTTTGTCGCTCGTCTACGGCGGGCGCGCGCGCGTCCGATTTGCCGTCGGGCCGGAAAGAGGGACGGTGGTGGAGCTGACGATCGAGGACGAGGGTAAATAACGATAAAGAGAGAAATAAGGCTATTATTCGAATGTTAAACGTTACACCAAAAAGGAACGGTTGCCCGCTCCTCCGGATTGGTTTATTTTTGAAGGGAAACGGCGCGAGGCCTGCTCCAGAATCATCGACACGGTTACTCCGACGGCGGACTCCCCCCTGCGCAAAGCTGAAGAATCTCCTCCCAGGTCATGGCAAGGCGAATGCTGTCTTCTTCAAGCAGCCCCGTCCCGGTTTGGATGACCATGTATTCGACCTGCGTAACCGCCTTGACGGCATGCCCCACGCCAACTGGTATGTGCAGAATGTCGCCGGTTTGAAAGCCGAACTTGACCCCGTCCAGGACGAACTCGCCGGTTCCTGTAATGATCGTCCAGATTTCTTTGCGCCTCTGATGCAAGTGGTAGCTTGTATGCTTCCCCGGCAACAGGCTTACTTTTTTCGTTAAGGTTTCCGATTGGGCATCCGACGCTGAATGGTCCACTATACGAACAGAGCCCCATCGTTTCTCCTCGTACATCGGCTTCGGGCTGGAACTCCGTATCGCTTTGATTTGATTGGCTTTGTCCTTGCTTGCAACCAGAATGCCATCTGCGCTCGCGGCAACGATCATATTCAATGCACCGATGACGTGTATCGGCAGCGCGAGTTCGTTCACGACATGCGTGCGGGAGGAGTCGCTTGATATCTCCCCGCGTCCGATGACCGGTTGTTCAAAATAGTCCGGAAGCACGCTCCAATCGCCGAGATCCCGCCAAAGCCCGTCGTAAGGTATCACCACCGCTGGCCGTGTGTTCTCCGCGATTTCCACGTCAAAGCTGGCTTCCGGCAAATGCTCGCAGCATGCCGTCAGCTCGTCATAGGCTTCGGGCAGCCCTCTGTTCTTCAGATCGGATAGCATGAAAGAAAGCGAGAAAGCGTACACGCCGCAGTTCCACATCGCTTCGCCGCTTATCAACAGGCGTGCGTGATCGGCATTCGGTTTCTCGACGAAATGCGCGATCGGTTTATACCCGGGCGCCGAACCCCTGCTCGCTTGCTCCGGCACGATATAGCCGAATTGACTGGAAGGAGACTTCGGCGTCGAGCCAAGAAGGGCCAGCCTCGCGCCCGACTCCGCCAGCACTTCGGGAAGTTTGCGCAGCACTTCAAAAAAAGCACGCTCTACGAAGAGATCGGCCGGCAGCACGCATACGATTTCATCCCGGTCCGCGTTCAGCTTGGTATGCAAATAACTTGCGGCTAACGCAATAGCCGTGTAGGTTCCCCTTCTATAGGTTTCCGGAATAAAAGGAATGCCCTCGCCCACATGGTTCTGTACGATTTCAGCTTGGCTCCGATGAGCGACAATGGAGGCGGACGGGAGCAAACCCGCCTCTTCCAGCTGCCTGCACAGCCGCTGAATCATGGATTCCCGTCCCCCGTCTCCCGCCTTCAGCAGCTTTAGAAATATTTTCGACCGACTCTCATTGGATAGCGGCCAGAGTCTTTTTCCAGAACCGCCGCTGAGCAGAACAATGCGCACGTGACATTCCTCCCCACGCAAGGTTCGGAGCCGGCGTTTGCGTCAGCTCTTGTTACCGGCCCCTTCCATTTGACCTGACAGGGAGTCATTGCTTCGTCGCCTTTCTCGAATAGCCGCGGCGCTTATGAAAAGAGATCGAACGGAACCGCTGCGACAGCGTCCGGAGCCTTTGCGGCGTGATGTTCGCGATATTCATGGATAGGCTTTTGTTTAACGCGGGACGTAGCACGAGCCCGCTAGGATTACGGGCGTACAGGAAGTTGCCGTAGGTTTCGAATTCGGAGAACGCAAACTGCTTCGATTTGTCCATTTTTCTCAGGACGGCCGAATACCAGCGCATGCCATGCTTCTTGGCAATGGTACGTTTTAACTGCCGCAGCTTCGATTTCTCGAACAACATGTAGTGGGTCACGAAAGATTTCGGCGCGGAAGCTTTGTTGCCGAGAAGCTTCTTGTACGTTCTGAAATATTCGGGCTGGCTCCACGATCTGCAGTAAAAAACCGCCTTGTTCCCGGTTCGGAACGCATGCGGGCGAATCAGCACGGTGTCGGCATCGATGGCCAGAAAATAGTTCGCGGAACCGATCTTGTCACCGCTCATTTTCAGCAGCTGCTGGAACAGCCAGCCTGACCGCTCCCATTTCTTCGAGCGGTAATGAATGTTGTTCTTCGTAATGGGAAGCATAGTATTCTCATTAATGAACCTGCATCCTTTTCGCCTGCACATCTGTCGAATTCGTTTCTGGTTCGGCGCCACGATCATGATGCTGCCGATCGGATGCTTCACCTGTTTTCTGACGGCGTCTATGACATAGGGCAGCGTTTGTAAATCCTTAGCAATCGCAGGAATGAGCACATCGATCTTGACTGGCATCGCTTCATCTCCATGTTCACGGATTAATGTGATCATGATATGCATCGGCGGTGCAGAAGCAATAGGCAGCACTCTAGGAGCGCTGCCCGCTTGCAATAATATGGATGGTCCTAACCGATTACGCCGGCGGTAACTCCGGATCGCGCGCAGGCCCGCGGCGGGCGGCGCCTCGCTCATTTCGATCTTCCGTACTGTTTCCCGTAACGGACGATGGTGCGGTAGAAGCGCTTGTCGCCCAGCGATTTCAAGGCCGAGTAGTTCGGCCGGGTGTTCACTTCGAGAATCCAGAGCCGTCCGCCGCGATCCAGCGCCACGTCGAGGCCGAGTTCCTTGAACCGTTTGGCATGGCGGTCGAAGCAGCGGGCCGTTTGCATGCCGATCGATTTCAGCCGCTTCCTATAACGGTTAATCTGCGCCCGGGAATACCCCGATCGCCGCAAGGTCGGTTCGATGTACGCCAGCTTGCCGCCCTGATGATAGTTGGTCACGACCTTGTTCTTCCTGCCGAGCTTGACGAACATGACGCTCTGCACCCACTTGCCCGCTGCCGTCTTTTGCATCGTGACCCGCAGGTCGAACGGCCTGCCGCGGGACGACTGCAGGTAGATGCCCTTCTGAAGCAAATAGCTTCGGCCGCGCGCGATCTTGTTCAACCGGCCGTAGAGGGAAGCCTTAGAGGAGACCTCGAACGTTCTTCCGTCTTTCTTGACCCGGAACTTCCGGGAGGATCGCACGATGCGCGCGATGCCGCCGCCCCCCGTCCCGGAAGTCGGCTTGAAATACACCATTTTGTACCGGCCGGTCATCGCGTTCAGCGACGAACGGGTATACGGCTTCGTCTTGGGAACGAAGGATTTCAATCGGCGATCCGCCAAGAGCCACTTCGTTTTGGTCCACTTGTTCTTAATCGATATGCTGCTGCCGCCTTTACCAGGCATCCGATCCTCTCCTTCGCGTCGACTCGAGATAGATTATTATCCCCCTCCGGAAAGGTGACGGCGGATTCCCCGGGAGGCGCTATATATCGAGCCGATGAAAGGCTAACGGACGAAGCGGCAGCCGGCATGCGCTAGACGACGCGAACCGGCAAGGCCGGCGGCCGCCCTTTTGCTGTTTCTGCCGGATAGGCGGCCGATCAGCGTCCGCGAATCAGCGGCCTGCGTGGACGACCTGCGTTCCCGCGATCAGATCATGAAGCGCCCGCTTGTCTTCGCGGAGCCCGACCATGCACGCGCTCACGATGATGGCGATTCCCAGCGTCAAGACATACACCAGCCCTGCCACCACGTTCCGCATCAGCATCGTTCCCAGCCCCGGCGCCCGCCCGTCACGGAGTCTGACGATGCGAATCCCGCATATTCGTTTGCCGATCGTGTAGCCGTTCCACAGCACCGGGAGCAGGAGGCTGTACAGGAACGAGAGCATATCCGTGGATTGCTTCTCTCCGAACTCCCCGGTAAAGAAGAACGAAATGATACTGAGCGAAATGCCCACGATAATCGCGTCAAGCAGCACCGCGCCCAAACGAATCCAGAATCCGGCAGCGTCCCTCGTCTCCAAGTCCGTCTCAGCTCCATTCGTATCGCTTACAAATTCTGCAAGTTCGTCAATTGCCCCATACCACGTATAGTATGTGCAGGCAGGGAGCGAAAGACGTTCAATGAGCGATTCAATGAGCGATTCAATTAGCGGTTCAATGAGCGGTTCATTTAGCGGTTCATTTACGGCTGTGCTTCGGTCATGCACCGAACGCGGCAGCCGTTTTTTCACGCCGAATATGGCCCTTGAACAGGCGGTTGGACGAAGTCGCGGCCCCGTTACCTCTCACTACCACGTGCACCCCGCGGCGAAATATGCTTTAATATACCAAAGGAGCGTGATTACGTGGACATCCAATCCTTCCTCTACCCCAAGCACGAGGTCGCTTATCTCACGACGTCCTCCACCATGAAAGATGCCTTGGATAAACTGGAGGCTTGCCAGTATACGGCCATTCCGATCCTGGACGAGAACGGCCTCTATTTCGGGACGCTATCCGAAGGCGATCTATTATGGAAAATGAAAGCAACGCCCGGTCTCACCTTCGAGACCTTGCATGAAATCCCCCTCGCCGCCATCAAAAAACGGATGAAAATCGAATGCGTCACGATCGGCGCCGATTTGGACGATATGCTCACGCTGGCGGCCGACCAGAACTTCGTTCCGGTCGTCGACGACAATCGCTCGTTTCTCGGCATTATTCGCCGTAAGGATATTATCGAATACTACACCCGGAATATTACGGATTAATCCCAAACAACGACCCGATCGCACGGCCATGAGGCAAACTCCAGGCGCGGCACGCTGTAAGCGCATGACAACCGCATTCACCCCCGAACGGCAAATTCGCCGCCCGGGGGTGATTTTGCGTTGCTTAGGCGGCACCGCCCGCTTCGCCGCTCACGGCGCCCTCGTCATGAACGCGCTGTTCGGGTCCTCGCCATAATCCGCGAACGGCGCGCAATAGTCGAAGCCGAAGCTCTCGTACAGCTTCCGCGCCGGCTCGAACGAGGCCATGGCGCCGGTCTCCAGGCTCAGCCGCGTAAAGCCGCGCCGTTTCGCTTCGGCGAGGATGTGATTCAGGATGCCGCGCGCGACGCCCTTGCGCAGATGCGCGCTCGCCGTCCGCATCGATTTCAGCTCGCCATGCCCGCCGCCCAGGTCCTTCAGCGCGCCGCAGCCAAGCAGCTGCTTCCCGTCCCATGCGCTCCAGAACGTGATTTCGGGCTTGCGCAGCCCGTCCAAGTCGAGCGCGTGCACGCTCTCCGGCGGCGATTGCGCCGCCATGCTGCGCAGATGCTCGCTCAACAGCTCGGCCACCTCCGGGCCGGTCAAATCGTCGACGATAATTTTCATGTCCATCTTCCGTTCCACTCCGTTTCTCGATTGCGGCCTGCGCCCGGCGCCGCAAGCCGCATTCCCGCTGCCTCAATTCGGCGTGTTCGTGGTCCATGCGCTCCCACCTTGCAAGCCAAAAGCCCGGACGGCTGTCCGGGCTTTCGCTTGCTTTATTTCGCGGCCGCGCTCCACAATTCCACGCGGTCCTTCACGTACTTCTCGTAGCCGTCTTCCATCTTCTCGACGCCGGCTTTCTTGAGCTCTTCCATGTACGCGTCCCACACCTTGTCGAAGTCGGCCGGCTTCGCGAGAATCGCTTCCGGAATCCGCTTCCACGTAATATCGCGCATCTTCAGGCCCAGAATCGTCACTTCGTCCTCGCCCGGGATGGAGATGTTCCACGCCGCGCCGTACGCCTTGACCTTGAACTCGTCTTCTTTCGGGAAGAGGTCCTTCCACGTCGTCGCCTTATATGCCGCCAGCGTTTCCTTCTCCACGTCGCTGTAGCCGTTCACGAGCTGCTCGGGGAAGTTCTTCGTGTAGTAGTTGCCGCTCGGATCCTTCGCGCCGTCGCCGTAGTGCGCCATGATGTTCCAGTAGAAGCCGATGCCGGACTCCTTCGTGAACGCCGTGTTGTCGTTGTTGATGCGGTCCTGCACTTCCTTCGGCACGACGCGCTTGCCGTTCTCCATGACGTAGTGCTTGCCTTCGATGCCCCAGTTGTTGAGGACTTGGCCTTCGTCGGACGCGAGGAAGTCCAGGAACTTGATCGCGCGGACCGGATCTTTACACGTGCTGGAGATCGCGATGCCGTAGCCGCCCATGAAGCCCGTCGGCCAGAACGACGTATCCTTGTAATCCTTCGTCAGCGTGACTGGGTAGTGGCCGTACGTCTGGTCGAACTTGCCGGCCGTCTTCAGCGCCTGCTGCGCGTCGTTATAATCCCAGTCTTGGTCGATGAGGCCAAGCACGCGGCCCGTCGCGACCTTCGCCTTGTACTGGTCGTACTTCTGCACGAAGCTTTCTTTGTCCAGGAGGCCGATGTCGTTCATGTGGTTCAGCCAGCGGAAATATTCCTTCTCTTCCGGACGGCGGAAGTGGTACGTCACTTCGTTCGTCTCTTGATCGATGAAGTATTCGCCGTCATCCGAGCCGCCGGTCGTCAGGAACGCCGGGTTCGTCACGGAAATGTACATATGCCAGTCGTCGGCGTTCAGGGAAAGGCCGATGTTCTTGTTGCCGTTCTCGTCGGTCGGGTGCTTCTTCAGATAGTCCGAGATGACCTTCTCATAATCCTGCACTGTGCGGATCTCCGGATAGCCGGCTTCCTTCACGACGCGGTGCTGCAGCTCGAAGCCGCCGCCGGCCACGAAGCGCTGCTCGTCCGCCGCCGCCCAGGTCGGGATGGCGTAGATCGCTTGGTCGTCGTTCGTATACTTCGCGCGCACCATGTAATCGCCGAGCACCTTCTTGATATTCGGCGCGTATTTGTCGATCAGTTCCGTCAGATCGAGCACGGCGCCGGCATCCACCAGCTTGCCGATATCGCCCTTCGCCGCGATCAGGTCCGGATATTCGCCGCTCGTCGCGATGAGCGCCACTTTCTGCGTCGGATCGCCGACCGCGAATTCGGCATCCAGCGTTACGCCGGTGCGCTTCGTGATTTCCTTGGACACGTCATCCTGCATGTTGTTCCAGTTCGGGTTCGGGTCTTCGCTGAAGTAAGAGAATGTAATCGGCGACAAATCTTCGGCCGCGTCCTTGCCGCCGTTCGTATTTGCATTCGTGCTCGCGTTCGCATTGCCGTTCGCCGCGGCACCGCTGTTGTCCGCGGTGTTGTTGCCGCCGTTATTGCCGCCGCATGCCGCCAGCATGCCGCTCAGCAGCACGACGGAAAGCACCGTCGTGGCCTTCTTCGAAATCCCTCGCTGCATCTTGCAAACCCTCCCAATTTTGAATATCGGTTATTTGTATTGTATAAACAGGAACCCTGTCGATACCGGTGCGGTGTGGTGCCTCATGTTTCCGTGATTCGCGAGCTTGCCGCGCCGCAGGGCTTCCATACTCGAAGCCCTGCCTGGCCGTAAGGCCCGGTAAAAAGAGACCGAAGGTCGAAGCGGAGTAGGAGCAACGTCAGTGGTCGCCTTTGTAGCCGGATTTCCACCGTTCCTGAATTCGCCAATTCAGGAAATTCGGCTACAACAGCGAGCGGATACCCGCTTCGACCGCAGGTCGCTTTTTACATTCCGGGCCGACGCTCAGCTCTTAACGGCGCCCAGCGTCATGCCCTTCACGAAATACCGCTGCAGGAACGGATACACCACGAGGATCGGCACCGTCACGATGATCGTGATCGCCATCTTCACCGACTCCGGCGAGATCTGCGCCATAACCTCCGTCATGTTGCGGCCGCGGAAGCTGTCGGCGTTCGTCGTGGTGCTCTGGATGACCTTCATCAGCTCATATTGCAGCGTCGTCAGATGATCCTTCGACCCGTTGTACAGGTACGTGTCGAACCAAGCGTTCCACTGCCCGACCGCTAGGAAGAGCGCGATCGTGGCCAGCGCCGGCTTCGTCAGCGGCAGGATGACCCGCCAGTAGATCGTGAAGTCGTTGGCGCCGTCGAGCTTCGCGGATTCCTGCAGCGCGTAAGGAATGCCGTCGATGAAGGAGCGGATGACGAACACATTGAACGCGCTTACGAGTCCGGGCAGGATGTAGACCGCGAACGTGCCCATCAAGTGCAGATCCTTAATCAGGATGTAGGTCGGAATCAAGCCGCCCGAGACGTACATCGTGAGCGCGAGGAACGTCGAGACGAAGCGCCGTCCCTGGAAGTCGGCCCGGCTGAGCGTGAACGCCAGCATCGAGGCGCTGATCAGGCCGAGCACCGTGCCGATGACCGTGCGCAGCGTCGAGATTTTGAGGCCCGTGATGAGGCCGGAGAACGCGAATATCGTTTCGTAGTTCTTGAACGTGAATTCCCGCGGGTAGATCGTGATGCCGCCGCGCACGCTGTCCGTGGAGTCGTTCAGCGAGATCGCGAGCACGTTCAGGAACGGATACAGCGTGACGATGGTCACCAGTGTGATGACGATGTAGACGACGAGATCAAAGACGCGGTCGGACCAGGGCGTGCCGCGTGAGAAGATGCCTGCTTTCATGCCCTACCCTCCCTTAAATGATGCTTTCCTTCGTGATTTTCTTGAAGATGCCGTTGGCCGCGAAGAGCAGGATGACGCTGACGACGGAGTTGAAAATGTTGATCGCCGTACCGAATGAATACCTGCCGGTGCCGAGCCCGTAGTTGAGCGCGTACAAGTCGAGCGTCTGCGAATAGTCGCGGACCAGGTTATTGCCGAGCAGGAACTGCTTCTCGAAGCCGATGCTGATAAGGTGGCCGATCGAGATGATGATCAGGACGATGATCGTGGAACGGATGCCCGGCAGCGTGATGTGCCACGCCTGCTGCAGCCGGCTGGCGCCGTCGACGCGCGCCGCCTCGTACAGCTCTGGTCCGATGCCGGCGATCGCCGCCAGGTAGATGATCGTGTTCCAGCCGGTTTCTTTCCAGACGTCGGACGCCGTGACGATGCCCCAGAACAAATTGCCTTTGCCCGAGAACTGGATCGGCTCGCTGATCAGGTGCAGCCCGACGAGCAGCTCGTTGACCGCGCCGTTGTCCGTCGACAGCATCTTCGTGACGATGCCCGCCGCGACGACCCAGGACACGAAGTGCGGCAAGTACGAGACCGTCTGTACGAACCGCTTCAGGAAGCCGACCCGCACCTCGTTCAGCAGAATCGCGAACACGATCGGAATGATGAAGCCGGCGATCAGCCCCATGATGCTCATCGCGAGCGTATTGCGCAGCGCCTGGAAGAATTGATCGTCGTGGAACAGCTCCCGGAAGTACTGCAGCCCGACCCATTTCTGGTCCAGGAACGAGCTCTTCGGCTTGAACTTCTGGAATGCCATCGTCCAGCCCCATAACGGCAAGTAGTTGAACACGAATACCCAGAGCACGAACGGGACCGACATCAGGTACAAATATTTCTGCTGGAAGAACTTGTGCCAGAACCGGGATTTCGGCCGCGCCGCCGCTTGCGGCTTCGACATTGTAACGGCTTTCATAAGGCGATACCTCCTTGCGTATGCCTTCATGATAGCGGAAATGAAGCGCTTCCAATACCACTACAATTGAGGGTAAAATCATGCGAAAATTGCATCATCCGAACGAGCCATGCGCTATTTTTTCCGGTAGGCGGACGGCGAGACGCCGACGTATTTGCGGAATTTGCCGTGGAAATAGTCGACGTTCGCGTAGCCGACCTTCTCCGCCACCTGGTAGATTTTCAGCCCTTGGTCCAGCAGCTCCTTGGCCTTCCCGATCCGCACCTTGTCGAGGTACGTGTTGAAGTACTCGCCGGTCTCGCTCTTGAACAGCTTGCCGAGGTAAGCGCTGTTGTAATTGAACACCTCCGCCAGCGTCTCCAGCTTCAGGTTCTCGTCGTAGCTACGGTGGATCAAATCGATCATCCGCTTGATCTGCTTGTCACCGCTGCAGGATGCGCCGCCCGTCGCCAGCTTCGGCAGCGTCTCGGTCAAGTCGCGCTCCAGCTCGTCGTAGCGGACGTGGCGGTAGATCGCCTTCATGCACGCGGACAGCCGCGCGTTGTCGAGCTTCCGGTCGTCGCCGCCGTGGGACAGCTTGCCGGCCGCGGCCGCGACGAGGTCCGCGAACGCCGTCTTGATCGCTTCCTCCGAGCGGCCGCCGGCGATGAGGCGGCGCCCCAGCCCTTCGACGAGCTGCGCGACCGCGCCGGCGTTCCCGACGTCGATGGCGAAAAACAGCTTGTCCGCGAGCGCGGGCAGGCCGTCCGCGATATCCGCCTCGCCGCCGTCCGCGGTGCCACCGTCCATCCCGCCGGCGGCCGCCTCGGCGCCTCCGGCTTCCGCTGGATGCAGCGGCGCCGTCGAAGCCGCGATCAGCTCGCCGCTCGCGTAGAAGAACGAGCGGTCGAGCAGCGCCGCCGCTTCCGCGTACGATCGGCGCACGTCCGCGAGCGACGCGACCGGCGAGCCGGCCGCCGCCGCGATCTGCGCGCACGGCTCCGCCACCAGCCCGGCGATGTCGGCGTAAACGCGCCGCCGCGCCGCTTCCGAGCCGAGATCGGCCGGCAGCAGCAGGACGATCGCCGCCTCCATCGTCACGGCGACGCCTTTGTCCTTGGCGTCGTAGGCCTGCAGGAAGCGCTCGCGAATCGCGGCGAACCGCTCAGGGTTCGGCTCCATCCCGCGCAGCCTGACCGCCGCGACGCTGTAGCGCTCCCAGCGCAGGCCGAGCGCCTCCAGCTCCTCGGGCTCCGGCAAGCGCTCCTGCCGCGCCTTGCCCTGCGCGAGCAAGGCGTGCAGCAGCTTCTGGCGGCTCCACGCCCGCCGCGCTCCGCTTTCCTCCCGCTCCTTCCGGCTCCGGTCCAGCACGCCGCGCAGTCGGACCAGATGCTCCGCGAGCTCATCCTCGTCGACCGGCTTCAGCAGGTAGCCGTCGATGTTCAGCCCGATGGCCTTCTTGGCGTAATCGAAGTCGGCGTACCCGCTCAGAATGAGCACGCGCACGCCGCTGCCCGTTTTCCGGACGGCCTCCACGAGCTCGAGCCCGCTCATGCCCGGCATGCGAATGTCCACGATGAGCAGGTCGGGTTGATGCCGCTCGATTTTGCGCATGGCGTCGCCGCCGTTCGCGGCCGTGTCCGCGACCCGGTACCCGAACGCCTCCCAGTCGATTAACGTACGCAGTCCTTCGCGGATCGTCGGTTCGTCGTCGGTAATCAGCACGTTATACATCGTTGTTCGCCTCCATCGGTATCGAAAAGTGTACGCTTGTTCCCACGCCCGCCTCGCTCTGGATCCGCAGCCCGCAATCCTGGCCGTACATGAGCTTCAGGCGCATATGCACGTTGCGGAGCCCGATCCGGTGGCCTTCGCGCTCCTCGGTCTCGTCGAGCGACCGGTTCAGCGCCTCCAGCTTCTCCCGGGGCATGCCCGCTCCATCGTCCGCGACTTCGATGTCGATTCTATTCGCGCGGCCGTCGCTCGGAGCCGCGGTGATGCGCACGCTGCCTCCCGCCTCGCGGTTCTCCAGGCCGTGAATGACCGCGTTCTCGACGAGCGGCTGGATGATCAGCGGCAGGATCGGCACGTCCTGGACGCCGGGATCGATCCGCAGCTCGTACCGCATCCGGTCCTCGTAGCGGAATTTCTGGATGTCGAGGTAGCAGCGCACGAGATCGATCTCATGGCGCAGCAGGACGGTGCGGCTGCCGGCCTCGAGGTTTTTGCGCATCATTTTGCCGAGCAGCCGGACGACGTTCGAGATGTCGCGTTCGCCCTTCAGATGCGCCTTCATGCGGATCGATTCGAGCGCGTTGAACAGGAAATGCGGGTTGATCTGGCTCGCCATCATCTTGAACTTGATTTCGTTTTGCCGCGACTGCAGCTCGACTTTCTGCCGGTTGGAATCCTGCAGCTCGACGATCAGGCCGTTGATGCTGGCGACCATGCCGTTGAACTGGCGCGACAGCTGCCCGATCTCGTCCTTGCCGTCGATCTCGAGTGCGACGTCCAGATTGCCGGTGCCGACCTTCGCGATATGTTTGCTGAGCCGCATCATCCGTTTGGAGAGCATGGCGGAGAAGCCGTAGACGAGCATGATCGCCACCGCCAGACTGACGAGAATGACGGTCAGGGCCAGCTTGATGATCCGGTTCGGCTCCTTCATGATGTCGTCGAAGGAGAAGACCGAGATGATCCGCAAGTCGTTCAGGCTCGATTCCGGCACGAGCGGCTCGATCTGGATCTGCGACGACTTGCCGTCGACCAGCGCCTTGAAGCTCCCGCTCTTCGCCGCGATCACCTTCGGGTCGTAGCTGATGCTCGCGAGCGTGCTGCCGATGCGGCCCGGCCGGTTCGCCGCGACGATCCGGTTATTCCCGTCCACGATCATCGTCTCGAACGGCTCCTGGCTCAGAATTCCGCTCAGCTTATCCGAACTGACGTTGATGACGAGGACGCCGCTCGTGTGCTCCGTCAGGAAGTCGATTTTGCGCACGAGACTGAGGTAATAGCGGTTGTCCCGCTCATCCTTCATGTAGTACCAGGCGGCCAGGCCGCTGCTCGTCAGCGCCCGCTGGTACCAGTCGGATGCGACGGTCGCCTGCGTCGGCTGCAGAAATTCCCAGTTGTTCAGCAGCGTCCGGTTGTTCACGTACAGGCGAATGTTGGAGATGTCCTTGTAGAGCCGGATGTAATCCTTGATGTCCGGGTATTCCTTGTACGCCTTGACGACCTCGTAGACGGACTCGTAGTGCCGGTTGGCCAGCGTCTCCAGGCGGCTGTCGTTGGACATGCGGTACGAGATGTCGTACGACACGTTGATCACCTCGCCGGTGCGCTTCTTGACCCGTTCGACGTTATTCGCCGTCTGCTCGAGCGCGTTGTCGAGCGCCATGTTCTGCAGCTCGCCCGTCAGGAAGGCGCCGACGATCAGGACGGGCACGAACGCCACGAATATAAACGAGAGCACCAGCTTCGTGCGAAGCTTCATATCGTTGATGGCGCGGATCATGAAGTGGATCAGGCGAATACCCCTTTCTAGTGGCGAAACTCAAATCTATCCGTTCATGGACCCCGGTTCTTGTTGCGAGCCTCATATATTGAAAGCGTTTACATAAGCTAGCAAAAGAAAATGGTCATTGTCATTGTAAACAAATGACCATTCCATCGCTAGAGTAAAATTTTTCCCTTTTTTCATATCATAATTAGTGATTTTCAGTGAAAAACTGTACTTTTCCCAGTCCGGCCGCGTCTTCAGGTGGTGCCTGGCAGCATCGGCAGCTGCAGTTTGACCGTCTCCTCGCCGTCGCTGAACTTCTGCACCTCGTCCTTCAGCAGCAGCATGCGGCGGTCGAGCATGCCGATCATGTCCGCCGTCGCCTTCAGCTGCTCGCGGATCGTCGCCGGCATGTCGTCGTGGAACTGATAATAGATCTTATGCTCGAGGCTGGCCCAGAAATCCATCGCGATCGTCCGCAGCTGAATTTCCACGTTCACGAGCTCGGTCCGGTCCGACAGGAAGATCGGAATCCGGATGATCAGGTGCAGGCTCTGGTAGCCGTTCGGCTTCGGATGCTTGATGTAATCCTTCACTTCGACGACCTCGACGTCGCCTTGGCTGCGGATCATGTCGTACACGCGGTAAACGTCCGTCGTGAAGGAGCAGATGACGCGGACGCCGGCGATGTCGCGAATATGCTTCGCGGCGTTCTCCTTCGATACCTCGAGCCCTTTGCGCTGCAGCTTCTCGACGATGCCCTCGGGCGATTTGATCCGCGTCTTGACGTGCTCGATCGGGTTGTAGTTTTGAATGAATTGCAGTTCTTCGTTCAGGATCGTCAGCTTGGTGCTGACCTCGTCCAGCGCGAATTTATAGCTCATGAGCATTTTCGCCCATTCCATGACCATTTGTTTATCCATCATCGTTCATTTCACTCCTGCTGCGTAATCGTACGGAATATGCGATTCGTCACAAGATCGGAGACAGCAGCCGCACGCATGATTCCCGGAACCGCTCCAGCCGCGAGCGCCGCTGGTACTGCTCGTAGGTCAGCTCCGTGCAATACCGCATGTCTTCCTCGAAAATCCGCTTCAACGCCATGGCCGTCTTCGTGTCGTACAGGATGGCGTTGATCTCGAAATTCAGCTTGAAGCTCCGGATGTCCACGTTCGCCGTGCCGACCGAGGCGATGGTGCCGTCGACGACGAGCGCCTTCGCGTGAAGAAACCCTTTCTCGTACAGGTAGCACTTCATGCCTTCCTCGAGCAGCTCGCCCAAATACGAGAAGGTTGCCCAATAGACCATCTTATGATCCGGTCTGCTCGGCAGCATGATCCGCACGTCGATGCCCGACAGCACAGCCAGCTTGAGCGCGTTCAGCAAGCTTTCGTCGGGGATGAAATACGGCGTCTGCATGTAAATCGAGTGCTTGGCGGAATGAATCATCTTAATATAGGCGTTCTTGATCTGCTCGAGCGTCTGGTCCGGCCCGCTGGAGACGATCTGAATGCCCGTCGTCCCGGTGTTCGCCGCCGGCGGGAACAGGCCCAGCACCTCCCGGCTGAACGTCGTGTGGCTGGCCAGATTCCAGTCCATCATGTAATGGGCCTGCATCTGGAGAACGGCATAGCCGGTAATGCGCAGATGCGTATCGCGCCAGAAGCCGAACCGCTTATTAAGGCCCATATACTCGTCGCCGACGTTGAAGCCGCCGATGTAGCCGATCTGGCCGTCGATGATGACGAGCTTCCGGTGGTTGCGGTAATTCACGCGGATGTTCAAGTACGGAATCTTGGACGGGAAGAAGTACGCCACTTCCCCGCCGGCCTTGACCAATTCGCCGAAGAACTCCCGCTTGAGCAGCGAGCTGCCGATATCGTCCACGAGGAAGCGCACCTTGACGCCCTGCTTCGCTTTCTCGGTCAGCGCGTCGACGAGCCGTCTGCCGAGCCCGTCGTTATGGACGATATAGTACATCAGGTGAATATGGTGGGTCGCCCGCTCGATATCCGCGAACAGCGCGTCGAACTTGTCGGGGCCGTTCGTGTAAATATCGACGTGGTTGTTCTGCGTGTACAGCGCGAACCCGCTCGTCAAATTCATGCAGATCAGATCCATGTAACGCTCCGCCGCATCATCATTAAACACAATCCGATGGTCGCGAAACTCCCGCCGCTGCTGCTCGATGAGGGCGTTCATCGTTTCCCTCGTCCGCTTGTTCAGCTTGTACAGCTTCTTCTTGCTGAGATTCTGCCCGAAAACCAGGTACACGACGAACCCGACCGCCGGCAAAAACAGCAGCACCATCAGCCACGCCCAGGTGACTCCGACGTTCCGGCGTTCCATGAACATGACCGCGATCGCTAGCGGAATGTTGATGACGGTTATGATGGTTACGAAGTTCGATAAGAAAAAATGGGTCATGACGTCGGTTCCTCTCGGCTCGGCGTTGCGGTAGTTCGCTTGTCCAGTATACCCCATCCGGGGGGCCGGAGGAAAATCGGGCGGGGAGAATGGCAAGCGCTTCTCGAATTTGCATAATTTGCCGTTATTTCGCAAATGATATCCGGGATATAAACGGAAGAGAACGATTGGTGGGATAGATCGAGATGTCGAATCATAACGATGCAACTTCCGGCCACAGCCCAAGTCAATCCATGCCTGCCGAAGCGCCGATCGATACCGACCTTCTTCATAATGTCGCCAATATCCGAGAGGCGCTGGACAACAGCTCCGATCTGATCGTTCGCTTCATCGATCATGCCGGTCGTCCGGGCGCGCTGGCGTTGCTCTATATCGACGGGATGTCGAAATCCCAAACCATTAACGAATCTATTTTAGATCCTCTTACTTCATCCCAATCCGGGCCGGTTCCCGAAGCGATCAAAGATCGCGTGAAACAAGCCATCTCCATTGCGAATATACAGGAAACGAATACGCTGCCGGCTATTCTTTCCGCGCTTGTATCCGGAAGAACCGTGATTGCGATCGATGGCGGCTCGAGCGCTCTCCTATTGGATACCAAACAAATCGAATCGCGCACCATCTCCGAACCGACCACGCAAACGGTCATACGCGGCCCCAAAGATTGTTTTACGGAGAACCTCAGGACCAATACATCCTTGGTGAGGGCGCGTATTCAAAGTCCGAAACTGCGGCTTGAACAGACGAAGATCGGGGACGTGACGCAGACGGCCGTCGAAATCATGTACCTGAAAGACATCGCGGACGAAGGCATCGTCACAGAAGTCAGGCGGCGTCTGCAAAACATCCAAATCGACGGCATACTCGAATCGGGCTACATCGAAAGCTTCATCCAAGACAAACAACAATCGCCCTTTCCGACCGTGCTGAATACGGAGCGTCCGGATATCGTGGCCGGAAATTTGCTTGAAGGGCGCGTCGCCATTTTTATCAGCGGCACGCCTTTCGTTCTCATCGTGCCCGTAACGTTTACGCAATTTTTTCAGTCCCCGGAGGATTATTATCAGAATCCCTATATCGGCAGCATGCTGAGGTTTTTGCGTTTGGTGGCGTTCCTGCTCTCGCTGTACGCGCCTTCTTTATATGTCGCCATGATTACGTTTCACCAGGCTCTCGTGCCTACCGTTCTACTGATCAGCATTGCCGCGCAACGGGAAGCCATTCCGTTTCCGGTAATCGTCGAGGCACTTCTCATGGAAGTCACCTTTGAAGTGCTAAGGGAAGCCGGCATCCGCATGCCGAGAGCCGTAGGCCCGGCCCTCTCGATCGTAGGCGCGCTTATCTTGGGTCAAGCGGCCGTGGAGGCAGGTCTCGTATCCGCCGCGATCGTAATCATCGTGTCGATCACCGCGATCGCCAGCTTCGCGCTTCCCAACTACAACATCGGCATAACGGCACGCTTGCTTCGTTTCCTGCTGCTCTTCGTTGCTTCCTATTGCGGGTTGTACGGGCTCTTGATCGCGACGCTTATCGCGGGCATGCACATGTGCGGCCTTCGGTCATTCGGAGTTCCCTACCTCGCTCCCATGGCTCCGTTCAGGCTTCGCGAGCAGAAGGACGTGCTGCTGCGCTTCCCGATCCAAAGCTTGTCAGGGCCAGACGTCTCGAAACGAACAAACGAATAAAGCGGGGGAGCGTAAGTGAAAACGACGTTAGGCTGCATGATCATCATGGTATTGCTCGCTCTCGCGGGGTGCTCGAATTACAAAGAATTAAACGAGCTTTCCATTGTCCTCGGTTTGGGAATCGATTATTTGCCCAATAAAGACATGTACGAGGTTACGTACCAGGTGGTGAATCCGATCGAGAATGCCGCCAAAAGCACGGGGTCCGGAACTACGCCTGTCATCGACATTAAAACGACCGGCAAGACGCTGGCCGAAGCGGCGATTAACCACGCAAATGTTTTTTCGCGGAGAAACATTTATTCGCACATTCAAGTCATCGTGCTCGGCGAGACGCTGGCGAGGAAGGAGAGTTTAAACTTCATATTCGACATCTTCGAGCGGGATGCCAACGTGCGCGTGAATATTCCAATCTTGGTAGCCCGAAATACGGATGTGAAAACCCTCCTGGATACTCTTGTCACGATCGATAAAATCCCCGTTCGGTCGCTGGAAGGTAAATTGGAGAACTCTTCGCAAATTCTGGGGGACCACGCCAACACCAAAATCTACGACGTCATCGAAGATTTGACGAACCTGGGGTCGGAACCAGCCATAAGCGGAATTACCGTCATCGGCAATAAAAAGACCGGCATTACGAAGAAGAACTTGGAAAGCATGGAGAAGAGCTACGCCGCACTCAACGGAATAGGGCTCTTTCGCAAGGGAATGCTCGTCGGGTGGATGGAAGGGCATAAGACAAAGTCGCTCCAAATCATAGCCAACAAAATAAAAAGAACCTACTTGCGGATCCCGTGCGACGAGAAGCACTATAACGCGGTTATCATCGACCGGCTGCGCAGTCATACCCATGTCGATGTGACAAATAATCAAACCGAGATTACCGTACAGGTCCAGGGTTACGGATTCATCGCCGAAATGCTGTGCAACACGGACATAAGCCAGCGCAATGTGCTCCGGAAATATGAAGATGAGGCAGCACTGGAGATGGAGAAGGAGATCAAGGAAGGCATTAGGTTCGCGCAAAAGATGAAGAGCGACGTGTTCGGCTTCGGAGAAATCCTGCACTATTCGCATCTTCGGAAATGGAACGACCACAAAGGTCAATGGGATGAGTTATTTTCGAAGGCGAAGATAACCGTTCACGCGAGAATCGACATCGAAGGGGTGGGCATGAGAATCAAGCCGTATCCTTATTGATCAAGGAGCCTGATAGCAAGATGCGCCAGGAAAACATAAACGGGTTTCAGCTGTTTAGCGTCATGTTTTTATTCGAGCTTGGAAGCGCCATTCTGGTCGGACTGGCCGCCGACGCCCATCAGGATGCCTGGATGTCGGTCATCTTGGCAGCGGGTTTGGGCTGCATTCTGTATTGGGTGTACGCGAAGCTGAGCGGCCTATACCCGTCCAAGACGCTGATCCAATATCTCCAAAGCATTCTGGGTACGTTTCTAGGCTGGCTGATCGGGCTCGCATATGTCGTTTATTTCATTTACGTCGCATCCCGCGTCCTGCGCGATTTCGAGGAGCTCCTCGTGATTACCGCCTATCGGTCTAGCACGCTCCTGACCATCGGCATCATCATGATGATTTGCGTCATGTATGCGGCCCATCAGGGCGCGGAGGTTTTTTTCCGCATCGCGGAGATTTGCTTTTTCGTCATCGCGTTCATGCTGCTTTCGTTGGTGATTCTTGAAATCGCAAGCGACATACTGAAATTGCATCATTTTCTCCCGGTATTGGAGCATGGGTGGGCCCCCGTTTTCAAAAGCGTATTTCCGAGTACGTTGACGTTTCCGTTCGGAGAAATGATCGCGTTCACGATGCTGCTGCCCTTCCTGAACAAGCAGGAACGGGCGAAGAAGGTCGGCATGGCCGCGATCGGTTCGAGCGGACTGATTTTGACGGTGTTTACGCTAACGAACATCGCCGTCTTGGGCGCCACTGTCATCGAACGCTCGGCCTTCCCGTTCCTTACCGCGGGAAGCTACATCGACATCTCGCATTTTCTACAGCGGCTTGATATCGTGGTGATCATATGCATGGTCATTCTCGGATTCGTGAAAATCGCGGTCTATTTCTACTGCGCCCTGATCGGGGCTGCTCAATTGTTCAACATCCGGGAAAGAAGAAAAATGATTTATCCGACCGGGATATTGGTGTTGATCGGCTCGCTTGTCATTGCGCCTACGTATATTCACCATATCCACGAAGGGCTGAAGGTCGTACCCTATGTGTTGCATCTTCCGCTGCAAATCGCCGTTCCCGTCCTGTTGCTGCTAATCGCATGGATTAGAAAAAAAGCCGCAAAAGCCGCGAGCTGACTCGCGGCTGCTACATACGCTTCCGGAACATCCGCTTGGCGCAGGAAATCAGAAGCGGCAGCAAAAATACGAGGCCGAGTAAATAGTCTTCTATCCCGCTTCGATATTTGATTTTGGTCAACGCATGCCACGTTTCGAAAATGCCGAACCCTTGCAGAACATCCAGCCAAGTATCGAGCGCGTAGACGAGGAGAAATAACAACACGAAAACGAGCAGCTGCTTCAAACGAATCACCTTTCCGACGTTTTCGGTAGTATTCGATTCCCGATACGGCTCTATCCGAAGTCTCCCGTCAACCCGTAAAAAAGAAAGGTGCCCGCCCGGCAACCTGCCGAGCGGGCATCATTTGGCGTACTCTACCGGCCGCCGCTTGTTCGGGAGCGAGTCTCCCTGACGGTTCTAAAGCACGCGCAGCAAATCGTCAACCACGTGCGCCAGATGCGCCTTCATCCGCTCGCTGGACTGCGCTGCGTCGCGGGCAGAGACGGCTTCGAAGATGGCGAGATGCTCGCGGTACAGCCGTTCCGCCACGGACCGGTTGGCGTAAATCTCCACGCGCCGGATGTCGCGGATGACCGACTCCAGCTGGCCGACGATCGATTCGAACAGCCGCAGCATGATGGAGTTGCGCGTCGCCTTCGCCAGCGTCAGATGAAACTGCAGGTCCGTCCGCTCGCCCTCGAGGTCGTCGCCGATCGCCGCTTCCATCTCCCGGACGAGTCCGCGAAGCACCGCGAGGTCGTCCTCCGTCGCCTTCTCCGCGGCGATCGAGGCGTTCGCCACCTCCAGCGCGTGCCGCGCCTCGAGCAATTCCAGCAGCGTCTCGCGGTTCATGCGCAGCGCCTGCAGCTCGGGCAGCTCGACCAGCGCCGGCGCCGGGGCGGCGCTGATTACGCGGCAGCCGCCGCCCTGGCGAATCTCGATATAGCCCATCGCTTTCAGCGCGCTCAGCGCCTCCCGCGTCGTGGACCGTCCGACGCCGAACTGCTCCGACATCTCCTTCGTCGAAGGCAGCTTGTCGCCGACCTTCCATTTGCCGTCCAGGATCAGCCGCTTCAGCTGCTCGGCAATCTCCTCGTAATGGTTGCGTTTGGACAAACGGGTGATTTCCATGCCGAAGCTCCTCTCCTTCCCGTTACCCGACGATCAGCGCGTACACGATGCCCGGGCCGTGCACGCCGATCGTCAGATCGTTCTCGATGTCCGCCGAGCGGCTCGGGCCGGAGATGAAGTGAATGCCGGCGGGCAGATTGCCGCGGCCCGCGCGGTCGAAGTTCACGAGAATTTCGCCGAGCCGCGTGTGCAGCCGCTCGACCGGAATGATCGCGATGAGCACCGTCGGCAGCAGGCTCACGGAGCGGCCCTTGTCCTTCGAAGACAGCACCGCGATCGAGCCGGTATACGCCGCCGCGTAATCCGCGACGACGATGCCGAAGTCCGCTTCCGCCGCGCGCGCCTTCCACTGCTCTTGCGGGTCGCTGTTCCAGACCGCGAATGAAGCGTCCGGCATCGCGTCTTCCAGCCCGAGCGCGTTCAGCTCCGGCTGGTTCTGGCGGATGACGTGCTTCGCGCCCATCTCCGCCGCCTTGCCGGCGATGAACGCGCGCGCGTCCTCCATCGTCGCGAGCCGCTCCGTATGGCCGCCGGCCGCCTTGAAGTTCGCGCGGAACCGCTCGATCCGCTCCTCGAGCGGCCAGGCGAAGCCGTTCCAAAAGTCCGGCGCCCCGCGGAACGGATGCGCCGGCGGCTCCGCCGCGCGCGGCCGCCGCAGCTTGGCGGAAATGCCGCCGATGAAGCCTGCTTGCTTCTCCCGCGACCGCGCGTCCAGCTCAGCCAGCCACGCCCGGTGTTCGTCCGTATTAGCCATGATGTCCGCGACCTCCTTTGCTTGTATTTCGTTCCTGCACGATCCGCTCCATGCGGCTCTTCATCGCTGGATCCATCTCCTGCAGACCGCGGCGGATTTCTTCCTCCATCGTCTTCCACTGCTGGCGGAACGACCGCTTCGCCAGGCTCGGCGCGACCCGGTACGTGTTCCAGCCCTTCAGCGGCCCGGCTTTCGTCCGGATCCCGCCGTCCTTCACGACGAACCGCTGGCCGAGCTGACCAAGCTTCAGCGCCGCGCCGTAGCGCTTCGCGTTCGAGACGACGGCGGCGAAGCCTTTCATCCCGAGCGCCTCGAGCTTGTCGCCCCGGCCGGCCTCGAGCTTGCGGCGGCGCAGGTAGATCAGCATCTCGTGCAGCGGTATCTTCACCGGGCATGCCTCGTAGCAGGCGCCGCACAGGCTCGACGCGTTCGCGATGTCGTCCCACTCGGCGACGTTCTTCTGCAGCGCGGGGGTCAGCACCGCGCCGATCGGGCCGCTGTACGTGCCGCCGTACGCATGGCCGCCGATGTGCCGGTAGACCGGGCAAGCGTTCAGGCAGGCGCCGCACCGGATGCAGTTGAGCAGCTCCTGGAATTCGGGATCGCCGAGCTGCAGCGAACGGCCGTTGTCGACGATGATGATGTGCATCTCCTCCGGCCCGTCGGCGTCGGCCTCGCGGCGCGGGCCGGTAATGCCGGACATGTACACCGTCAGCTTCTGGCCGGTGGCCGAGCGCGGCAGCAGCGTCGCCATCACTTCGAGATCCGACCAGGACGGAATGATGCGCTCCATGCCCATCAGGGTGATCTGCGTCTTCGGCACCGTCGACACCATCCGGGCGTTGCCTTCGTTCTCGAAGAGCACCATGGAGCCCGTCTCGGCGATCGCGAAGTTACAGCCCGTCATGCCGATGTCCGCTTCGAGGAACTTCTCCCGCAGCTTGCGGCGCACGAAGCCGGCCAGCACCTGCGTGTCCGGCGCCAGCGTCTCGCCCGCATCGGCCGACAGCAGCTCCGCGATCTGATAGCGGTTCTTGTGAATCGCCGGAATGATGATATGCGACGGCGTCTCGCCCGCCAGCTGGATGATGTATTCGCCGAGATCCGTCTCGATCGCCTCGACGCCGATCTCCTCCAGCGCGTGGTTGAGGTGCAGCTCCTCAGTCACCATCGACTTCGACTTCACGACCGACTTCGCCTCCGCGTGCTTGGCGATATCGAGCGAGATGCGGACCGCCTCGGCCGCGGTATCGGCGAAATGCACGTGCACGCCGTTCGCCCGCGCGTTGTCCGCGAACAGGTTGAGGTAATAATCGAGATGCGCGATCGTATGCAGCCGGATCTGCCGGCCGCGCTCGCGCCATTCCTCCCAGTTGCCGTGCTCGGCCGCCGCGTTCTCCTTGCCGCTCCGCAGCCGCTCCGTCGTGAATTTGACCGCTTTCCGCAGAAAATCGTTGTTCAGCGCCAGCCCCGCGCGCTCCTTGACAGTCCCGCCGCCCGCCTGCGTTCCCATGCCGCTCATGCGCCCTTCACCCCTTCGTACAGCAGTTCGGCCAGATGCATGACGCGCACCGGCTTGTCGCGGTACCGCAAATTGCCCGCGATGTTCATGAGGCACGCCATGTCGAGCCCGACGAGCACCTCGGCTTCCGTCTCCAGCACGTGATCGGTCTTCTCCGTCACCATCGCGCCCGAAATATCGGACATTTTGATCGCGAACGTGCCCCCGAAGCCGCAGCAGTCGTTCGCGAAGGGCAGCGGCACGAGCTCGAGCCCGTTCACCCGCTCCATCAGAAGCAGCGGCTCCTCCTTCACGCCGAGCAGGCGGCTGCCGTGGCAGGACGGATGGTACGTGACCTTGTGCGGAAAATGCGCCCCGACGTCCGTGACGCCGAGCACCTGCACGAGAAACTGCGTGAATTCGTAGGACTTCTCTTGCAGCTTAAGCGCTTTCTCCAGCATGACGGGATCGTGCTCGAACAGCTTCGGATAATGATGGATCATGCCGGTACAGGAGCCCGAAGGAGAAATGACGAAATCGGCGTCCTCGAACGCGGCGATGATCGTCTGCGCGGCCTCGCGCGCTTCCTTCCAATAGCCGCTGTTGAACGCCGGCTGCCCGCAGCATGTCTGCACGGCCGGAAATTCGAGCGTGACGCCGTATTTGGCCAGCAGCCGCACCATGGCTTCCCCGACGCGCGGGTACAGCGCATCGCTCAAGCACGTTATGAATAATGACACTTTCACCTCAGCCGGCACCTCGTTTCGATGGTCTATGACGATTATTTTATCAGGTTATCAGACAACTTGACAATAGAAAATGCGGTCCGCAAGCGCCTATTTTTCGCCTTCCTTGCGGCCGCATCGTTGGTACAACCTGTCCTTGCCGGAAACTTCGCTTAGGGGTACGCCGCGGCATCCCGCCCCATCAAAGGCGAACGCACCAGCAATTTGTTGACGATCCAGCCGTCGTCCCGCGTGCCTTCCGCCAGATGGCGGCAGGCAAGCTCGATGAGTCCCGCCCACCACATCGGCGTGAGCAGCTCCCACTCCTCGGGCTCGAGCGGCGACACCTCGTCGTACCCGTATACGACCTCGTCGTACCGTCCGCGCCACGACAAGGCGAAATCGCCGACCCGGTGATCCCAGTGCGCAAGCTCGAAATCCAGAATCCCCGTCAGCTTGCCGTCTTGGAAACGCAAATTCCACGGCGTGAAGTCGCCGTGCACGACGATGCCCGGGCGGGCCCGAAGCCGCAGCCCAGCCGCGCGGTCGCGCGCACGCTCGAGATGCCAGCGCACTATCCGGACTTCCTCCGGACGGTTGCGCTCCTGCTCCGCCAGCACGCGGTCCAGCGTCTCGTCGCCGAGAATCTCCTCGCATCGCCGCCAGCCGGCGCGCTGCCCGATGCCGTCAAGCTTGGCAAGATCGGCATGAAGCCGGGCCAGCAGCCGCCCCCGCTCCCGCCGTTCCGCATCGCCGCCATCCCCGGCCGGCGGATCTCCGGGCAGGAAGGGATGCAGGCTCCACGTCTCCCCCTGCACCTCGAGCGGTCCTGCGACGACGGGCGCGACCGGCCAGCCGAGCGCGGCGACCCTTGCCAGCAGACGCACTTCATAGTCGATAGCCTCCCGCGCGGTCGCCGATGACCAGCGGCGCAGCACCAGCCGTTCGTGTCCCGACGCCACCTGCCAGTGAACGTTCAGCCGCCCGCCCAGCGGCACGGCCGACTGGACGTTGAACCGCTCCAGCACCTCTTGGCCGGGCATACCCGTTTCAGACGCTTGATCCATCAACTTCCTCCTCTCGCCCACGGCTTCCGGATTCTGCAAGTCTCATGCTAAACCTAAAGTTCGACTCCTAAGCCGCTAATCCTTCCGCTTGCCGGCAAGAACGTCCGGCCGCTTCGCCGAACGGCCGCGCGGCGTTAACGAACAAAGCAGCCGATCGCGGCGATCGGCTGCTCCGTGTTGGCTTACTCATGGTATAGGACGCTTCGTATGGTTGGGCGGTTACGGCCGCCGAGCGGCTTCTCCCGCTCCCGGCCCGTCTCCCGCCCCGCGGACGCCGGCCGCTCACACGATGCGGACCGCGATCGACCGCTCCGCCAGCGAGGCGAGCGTCTCCGGGGAGACTCGCTTGTCCGTGACGATCGCGTCCACGTCGCCGAGCTCCGCGACCTGCGTGAACGCCTGCACGCCGAATTTGCTGGCATCGGCGAGCAGGACGACTTCGTCGGCCATGCCGAGCATCTTTTGCTTAATGCGCGCCTGCAGCTCGTTGGCCTCGCTGATCCCGCGCTCCAAGTGCACGCCCTTGCAGGAGAAGAACGCCTTGTCGACATGGTAGGCGTCGAGCGAGCGCTCCGCCAGCGGGCCGACGTAGGAGAGCGAGCGCTGCGCCAGCAGGCCGCCCGTCGAGATGACCTCGATGCGCTCCTTGCTGCTCAGCTCCACCGCGACCTTGATGGAATTGGTGAGCACCGTCAGCGACATATCCGGCAGATACGACGCCATGTACCAGGCGGTCGAGCTGGCGTCGAGCAGCAGCCGGTCGTTCGGACGGACCAGCTTCACCGCCTCCTCGGCGATGCGCCGCTTCTCCTCCGCGTGCGCGATCTCGCGCTCTGCGTACGGAATTTCCGGCTGCTGCTGCTGCGGCAGGTCCTTCACGCTGACCGCGCCGCCATGAGAACGGCGAAGCCGGCCGGCCTGCTCCAGCCGGTCCAGGTCGCGGCGGATCGTCTCCTCCGTCACCTGGCACAGCTCGCTCAGCTCCGTCACCCGGATGCTGCCCCGTTCATTCACCAGCCCAACGATCATCTCATAGCGTTCCGCAACCAGCATTGTCGATCTCTCCCGCATCTAACGAAATAGTAATGATATAAAACGGATATAAAGCGCTTGGCGCGAAGCCCGCGCCAAGCCGTTACGCCAAGCCCGCCAGCGCGCGGAACCGGCCGTACGCCTCGTCCCAGGCCGCGCCGTCCCGCGGCTCGTACGCCGTCACCGGGAATGAGTCGCGGATGACCCTGCGCGCTTCCCAGATGTCCGCGAACTCGCCCTGCGCGATCCATTGGACCGCGAGGTTGCCGAGCGCGCTGCCCTCGACAGGACCGGCCCATACCGGCTTGCCGATCGCGTTCGCCGACCATTGGCACAGCAGCGCGTTCTGAATGCCGCCGCCGACCATGTGGAGGCCGCCGAACCGCTTGTTCGAGAGCCGCTCCGTTAATTCAAGCACATAACGGTATTTGAGCGCAAGGCTTTCGAGGATGCAGCGGACGATCCCGCCGGGCGTTCCCGGCGCCTTCTGACCCGTATCCGCGCAGTAGCGCGCGATGCGCGCCGGCATGTCGCCGGGGTGCAGGAACGCCGGATCGTCGGGATCGATGAACGCGCCGAACGCCGGCGCCTGCTCCGCCAGCCGCACCAGCTCGGGGAAGCCGAGCGTCAGGCCCGCCTTCTCCCACGTCCGGCGGCTCTCCTGCAGGATCCACAGCCCCATGATGTTCTTCAGCAGGCGGAACGTCCCGTTCACGCCGCCTTCGTTGGTGAAATTCAGCTCCCGGGCCAGCTCGCCCATGACCGGGCGGTCGACCTCGGTGCCAATGAGCGACCACGTGCCGCAGCTGAGGTAGGCAAAATCTCGCTCCAGCGCCGGCACCGCCGCGACGGCGGAGCCGGTGTCGTGCTCCGCGACCGCGTAGACCGGCACCGCGCCTACGCCGAGCTCCTCCCGCAGCGAGCCGCGAACCGCCCCGACCCGCGTGCCCGGCTGCACGACCGGACCGAACAGCGCCGGCGATACGCCGATTTCCGCGATCAGCTCTCCGTCCCAGCCGCCGAGCAGCGGATTGTACAGCTGCGTCGTCGTCGCATTCGAGAATTCGCTATGCATCTCGCCCGTGAGGAAGTAGCGCAGCAGGTCCGGAATCATCAGCAGCCGCTTCGCCTGCTCCAGCAGCGGGGAATCCGCCTCCTTCAAGGCCGCGAGCTGATAGATAGTATTGAACGGCAGGAACTGAATGCCGCTCCGGCCGAAGATCCGCTCGGGCGTCAGCCGCGCCATTGTCCGCTCCATGACGCCGTCGGTATGGCGGTCGCGGTAATGGTACGGATTGCCGAGCAGCTCGCCGTTCCGGCCGATCAGGCCGAAGTCGACGGCCCACGAGTCGATGCCCAGGCTGACCGGCTCCTCGCCGGCATGCTTCGCCTTCAGCAGCCCCTGCTTGATGTCGTGGAACAAGCGGAGGATGTCCCACTGCAGGCGGTCGCCCACCGCGACGGGATCGTTGCCGAAGCGGTGAATCTCCTCCACCTCGATGAGGCGGTCGTTCAATCGGCCGAGCAGCGCCCTGCCGCTGCTCGCGCCGAGATCGTATGCCAGTATGCTCGGCAAGCGGCAACCCTCCCGATGTCGTGCCGAAGAGGGCCGCGGCCCTCTTCGGCGAACTCGCTTCTTCTAAATTGGCGATCGTTATCGCATTTGCTGAAGCCGATCGTGCCCGATTAGTTGTTCGCGACGGCCGCCTGCGCGCCGCGCTTCAGCAGCACGTCCTTCTCGTACGCCTTGACCTCGGCGAGCCACGCTTCGCGCACGGGCACGCCCTGCTGCGCGCAGTAGTAGTCCCATACCGCGCCGAACGGATACGACTTGAACTCCTCCTGCAGCGCGAGGCGCGTCGTGAAGTCGAACTCGTTCTCCGCCTGGCGGAGCGCCTCGACGGGATCCAGGAAGCCGCGGAGCAGCGCCTTGATCGTGTTGCGCGTGCCGATGACCCACGCCGCCACGCGGTTGATGCTGGCGTCGAAGAAATCGAGGCCGATATGCGTCTTGCCTAGCAGATCGCCGCGGACGAGCTCGCGCCCGATCTCGATCAGCTCGTCGTCGAACGTCACGACGTGGTCGCTGTCCCAGCGCATCGGACGGCTGACGTGCAGCAGGATGCCGTCCGCGAAGAGCGACAGCGCGGACAGCTTGTTCGAGATAACCTCCGTCGGATGGAAATGGCCGGCGTCGAGGCAGATCAGCTTGTTGTTGGCGATGCCGTAGCCCATGTAGAATTCATGCGAGCCGACGACGTACGCCTCGGAGCCGAGGCCGAACAGCTTGCTCTCGACGGCGTCGAGGTTATGCGCCGGGTTCAGCTCCTCCGCGAATACCTCGTCGAGCGCGTCCTTCAGCCGCGCGCGCGGCGCCAGGCGGTCGGCCGGCGCATCCTTGAAGCCGTCCGGGATCCACACGTTCGTCACGCAGGTTTGGCCGAGCTGCTCGCCGAAGTAGGCGCCGACCTTGCGGGCCGCCTTGCAGTGGTCGATCCAGAACCGGCGGATGTCCGGATCCGGATGGCTCAGCGTGAAGCCGTCGGCCGACTTCGGGTGCGAGAAGCAGGTCGGGTTGAAGTCGAGGCCCAGCCCCTGCTCCCTTGCCCAGTCGACCCAAGACTCGAAATGCTTCGGCTCGATCCGGTCGAGCTCCACCTTCTCGTCCGTATCCGCGTAAATCGCGTGCAGGCTGACCTTATGCTTGCCCGGAATTAGGGAAAACGCTTTCTCCAAATCGGCGCGAAGCTCCTCCGGCGTGCCTGCGGCCCCCGGGTAGTTGCCCGTGACAGAGATGCCGCCCGTAAGCGCTTGCGATTTGTTCAAGAAACCGCGGACGTCGTCGCCTTGCCAGCAGTGCATCGAGATCTTGATCCCGGCGAGCTTCTCGAGCGCCGCGTCGACGTCGATGCCGTGCTCCGCGTACAGCGCCTTGGCGGCTTCGTAATTCGCGATAATGCGTTGGTCCATGTTCATTGCTCCTTCGCTCTTATTTGATAGGATGAGCCATGACAGACATGAGCGCGTTGGCCGCCTGCGTGGCGTCCAGCCGGCTGTACTGCACGATGACCGGAATGTCGCTCAGCACTTCGATCGCGTAAGGAACGCCCGGCGGAATGGACGCTCCTGTAGCCGAGAGGGTGGACGTGCGGATATGCTTCGTTCTTCGGCCGGGGACGACCGCCAGAATATTCTCGAGCGGTTCGCGGTCTTCAAAAAAGATCGTCAACCGCAGCAGCGCCTCCTCGGAGGAGCAGTTCAGCACGCAGATGGATTCGTGGCTCTCGTACGCGCTCCCCTCGGCGCTCGTCGGCGGAATAAAGCCGTCCGGGATGATCCAATGCTTCTCGCCTCTTGCTTGGTACATGCTCCGCACTTCCTCTCGTCATATGAAAATGGTCTTGAACGATTCCCGCCCGCGAAGCCGCCTGCATAGCGGCTTCGCGCATGAATGCCGAGCGCGGGATCGCTTTTCGCGTGAACGACGTGCGCGGAATGGCTTATCGCGTGAACGCTGCCGGCACGCCGCCGTCGATCGTCAGCATACAGCCTGTCGTCTTGTCCGCCCTCGACGAGGCGAAGAACGCGATGCCTTCGGCGATGTCGCGCGGGTAGATGTTGACGAGCAGTGTCGTGCGCTTGCGGTAATACTCCTCCAGCTGGTCGGGCTCGATGCCGTAGGCTGCGGCGCGTTCGTTGCGCCAGCTGCTGTTCCAGATCGCGGAGCCCTGCAGGATCGCGTCCGGCAAAATCGTGTTGACGCGGATGCCGAATTCGCCGCCCTCCGCCGCGATGCAGCGCGCGAGGTGCGCTTCGAGCGCCTTCGCCGAGCTGTAAGCCGACGCGCTCTTGCCCGCGTAGATGGAGTTCTTCGAGCCGATGAACACCATGTTGCCGCCGATCGCCTGTTCCTGCATCAGCTTGAACGCCTCGCGCGCCACGAGGAAATAGCCGGTCCCGAGCACATTGATATTCAGGTTCCATTCCTGCAGCGACGTCCGGCCGAACGGGCTCGACGTCGCGAGGCCGGCGTTGTTGACGACGATGTCGAGGCCGCCGTAGGCGAGCGCCGTCTCCGCGATCGCGGCGATGACCGCCTCCTCGCTCGTCACGTCCATCTTCACCGCGAGCGCGCGGCCTTCGCCGTGCCTCTCGTTGATTTCGCCGGCGACCCGCTCCGCTCCTTCCAGGTTCAGGTCCGCCAGCACGACGTGCGCGCCTTCGGAGACGAGACGGCGGGCCGTTTCGCTGCCGATGCCGCCGGCGCCGCCGGTAATGAACGCGATCTTGCGGGAGAACTCCGCTTCCGCCGGCGCAAGCGACAATTTATACAGCTCGAGCGGCCAATACTCGACGTTGAACGATTCGTTCTCGCTCAGGGACACGAAATTTCCGAGCGCCGTGGCCCCCCGCATGACCGCGATCGCGCGGTGGTAGAGCGCACCGCTGACCTTGGCGTTGGCCCAGCTCTTGCCCGTGTTGATCATGCCGACGCCCGGAATGAGGATGACGCGCGGCGCGGCCTCGAACATGACGTCGCCTTCGTTCTTGTTGCGCTCGAAATAGGCCTCGTACTGTTTCTTATACGCCGCGACGCTCTCTTTCAGAATGGCTTTCAGCCCTTCGGCGTCGCTCGCGTCCGGCGTCCAGTCAATGAACAGCGGCACGACCTTCGTGTGCACGAGATGGTCCGGGCAAGCCGCGCCGACCTGCGACAGCGCGGCCGAATCCGCGCCGCCGACGAACGCCAGCACGTCCGCCTCATCGTCGAACGTCAGGATCATCTTCTTCGCGCCGCTGACCGCGCCGCGGATCGTCGGCATGACCTGCGCGGCCAGGCTTCTGCGGTCGTCGGCCGGCAGCGCCGCGTGCTTCGTACCGCCGAACAGCTTGGCTTCGTTCACGCGCGCTTCGATGAACGCTGCCGCTTCGTTGATGATCTTGATCGTTTGCGCGTACGCCTCTTCGCTCGTCTCGCCCCACGTCACGAGGCCGTGCTTCTCCATCAGCACGAGCTCGGCCTGCGGGTTGCCCAGCACGCCCTGCGCGATCAGCTTGGACAGCGCGAAGCCGGGACGCACGTACGGCACCCAGACGAAGCGGTCGCCGAAAATCTCCTTCGCCAGCTGCTTGCCGTTATCCGCGCAGCAGAGGCTGATGATGGCGTCCGGATGCGTATGGTCGACGTGCTTGAACGGCAGGAAGGCGTGCAGCAGCGTTTCGATGGACGCGCGCGGGTGCTTGGCGTCGATCATGCAGTGCCCGAGGTACGCGACCATCTCTTCGTCGGTCATGGCGTCGCGCTCGAACAGCGGACGGATGTCCTCGAGGCGCAGCCCCGTGAAGTTGCCGGCCTTCATCGTCGCGAGGTCGGAGCCGCTGCCTTTCACATACATCACTTCGACGTCGCGGCCGCGGAAGTCGGTGACCGTCGTTTTCGCGGACGTGTTGCCGCCGCCCCAGTTGCAGACGCGCCGGTCCGCGCCGATGAGGTTGGAGCGATAGACGAGCTGCGCGAGACCGTCCCGCTGCTCCGAAGCCTTCACGTGATCCCATAAGCTTTGTACCATTTGTTTCCCTCCGAATGAGTAGGATAATTTGCGGTTGAGCCCAGTTTAGCATGTTTGTTTGTGTTTGAATATACATTTTCAAACAAAAACAAAATGATTTCAGTCCTAGATCGCATGCAAAGAAAGAGCGAAAGCGAGCCGATATCCGCCCCAAGCTGATTCGATGGCCCCGCTTGGCGGTGGCGGCGGGGGAGCCCCGCTCCCGCGGCGTCCACGCGCGCGCGGCCGGCCGGCCTAAGGCGCGGGAATAACCTTGCTGACCCGCACGCCAAAAACGCACCTGCCGGCCGGTTAAGGCTGACAGGTGCGTTTTGACTTGCGTGGCGTCTAGGGGAGCGCGAGGTGGTTTAGATGAGGATGGGCGGCTGCGAGTAAGCCATACACCGCGCCATGGTGGTACTCGGCGCTCCTCTACGTGCCCATCTTCCTGATCCTCCGGCGGCAGATCCTGCTCAAGCGGCGCCTGCTTCGGCTCGACCGCGCGTAGCGGCACGGCCCGCGCATGACCCGCATACTTCGCCGGCGGCGCCGCAAGGACGGTCCGCGGGCTCCGCGAATCCCGCGAATGCCGCGAATGCCGCACGCTGGTCCGGGCTACCAGAAACGCAGCTCCTCGATCGCTTGCAGCAGCCGGGCGATATCCGCGCGGTACACCTCGCCGATGTTGCCGATGCGGAACGTATCCGCGGCGCTGAGCTTGCCCGGGTAGATGACGAAGCCCGCCTCCTTCAGCCGGTCGTACAGCCGCTGGAAGCTGAAGCCCTCCGCGGGCGGATAGTAGAACGCGGTAATGAACGGCGACTGGACGTCCTGCTTGAGCAGCGAACGGAAGCCGAGCCTGTCCATCCCGTCGGCCAGCAGCTGCTGATTGCCCCGGTAGCGGCGGCAGCGCGCTTCGACGCCGCCTTCCTGCTCCAGCTCGCGCAGCGCCTGATCGAACGCCCGCACGACGTGCGTCGGCGACGTGAATCGCCATTTGCCGCCGCCGGCTTCCATCGCTGCCCATTGGCCGTGCAGATCCAGCGACAAAGAACGGGCCTGGCCTTCGCATGCCGCCAGCGCGCCGATGCGGGCAATGACGAAGCCGAAGCCCGGCACGCCCTGAATGCACTTGTTCGCGCTGCTGATCAAGTAGTCGATGCCCAGCTCGTGCACGTCCATCGGGATGCCGCCGAAGCTGCTCATCGCATCCACGATGTACGTCTTGCCGCGGCGTTTGACGATCGCGGCGATCTCCGCGATCGGGTTCAGCATGCCGGTCGTCGTCTCGCAGTGCACGACCGCGACATGGGTAATGTCCGGTTCTTCGCCGAGGCGCCGCTCGACCGCTGCCGGTTCGACGCGGTCCGTCTCGTCGAACTCCAGCATGGACAAGGCGATGCCGTAGATGCGGGCCATCTGCGCGATGCGCTGGCCGTACGCGCCGTTCGCCAGCACGAGCAGCTTGCCGTCCTTCGGAACGACGGTGCCGATGACCGCTTCGACGCTGAAGCTGCCGCTGCCCTGCATCGGGACGGCCGTATAGGCGTCCGGCGCGGCGGCGGTGGCCAGCCGGACGAGCCGGCGGCGGATGCTCTGCACGAGCGAATGATAATCTTGATCCCACGTGCACCAGTCACGCAGCATCGCTTCCTTGACAGTGTCGGAGGTCGTGAGCGGTCCCGGCGTCAACAGCAGGTAGGGCCGCTGCGGCGCGCGCCCTTCCTGCGCCTCGGAGTGCTCCTCGCCGCTCGCCGGCGCCGGTCCGTTCGCGGCATCGCGCATCATGGGCGCTCCCCTCCCGCGATTCGCGCGTTCAGCTGCGGGATCAGGCCGTCCAGCTCGCCGATCCGGTCGATCACATAGTGGGCGCCCGCTTCCCGCAGCCGCTTGGCGACGGCGTCTTTGCGCGCCTGCAGCTCACCCGCCTCGCAGGCGTCCGCTTCCGCTGCCGTCATGCCGAGCTCGCTGCCGCCGAGAATGACGCCGACGGTCCAGCAGCCCGCGTTCACGCCCTCTTGCATGTCGCTGACCGTATCGCCCGCCTTCACCACATGATGCATTGGATAGACATCGAGGTGCTCCGCGTTGCGGTAAATCATCCATGGATACGGCCGGCCGGCGCCGGCTTCGTCCGGCGTCACGAGATAATCCGGCGCGTACCCTTGCGCTGCCGCGCTCGGGCAGACGACGTCCATCATGGCCCGGGTATAACCGGTCGTAGAGCCGATCTTGATGCCCTGCCCGCGCAATCGGGCCGCCAGCTCGACCGCGCCGGGCACGGGCGTCGCGTAGTCCTTCAGCGTGCGGAACAGCATCGGCTCGAAGTCCGCATACAGCGCGTCCACGTCGGCTTCCGCCGGCGGCGCGCCGAAGCGGCTCTCCCAGAGGCCTGCGATGCGTTCCATCCGGCACATGGCTTGAATATGATCGCGCTTCAGCATCCCCATCGGTCCGCGGGCTTCCTCCGCGGTGACCTCGATGCCTCTGCGGGCGAAGACGTCCACGAATGCGTTTAAGGGCGCGAAGCAGCCGTAATCGACCATCGTGCCCGCCCAATCCAGCATTACTGCTTGAATCATCAGTCCATCACTCCTTCATGTTCTCTCGTTGGCCAAACCTGCGCGTCTCTCTCTCTCTTCAAGATCAACATCAGCATAATAGAACAATGTAAACCCAGAATAAAAAGCAGATTAAAATTTTGTTTGTTTATTTATTTTAATTGTTTTATGTTGTTTTTCCAATACAAATTTCAAATGATCCTCTATAGCCATGCTTTTTGCCCCACACTTTCGCCCCCCATTGGTCGCGAAAAAAAGCCTTTGCGTCCGCGCGCAAAGGCTAGTCTACAACTCCCCGCATGCCGGTTCTCCGAACAACGCGGCTAACGGGCAAACGCCCCCGGCTCGCCGCCTCGCCGCTCGAGCTCCGCGATCCGGAGCCCCGGCACGGGCTCGAATGTCCGCGACTCCGCAAAGCCCAGCTTGCGGTACAGCCGCAGCGCCGGGAGATTCGCGGCGCCCGTCGCCACGAGGAAGCGCTCCACGCGCCCGGCGTACTGCGCGAGCACGTGCCGGAGCAGGCTTTCGCCGATGCCCTTCCGGAACCAGGCCGGGTGCACGACGAGCCTGTGAATATCGACGACATCCGCGTCCGTCTTGAACGAGATCGCCCCGGCCAACGCGCCCGACTCGTAGCGGCCGTAAAACGTTTCGCCGCACGCCCCCAGCGTCTCCTCCGTATCGCGCAGCCCCGGAATCGCGTCGAAGCCGATCAGCTCCGCCTCGATTCGATACGCCGCCCGCTGAACTTCAAGCAGCTCTCGGACCGCCGCCGGGTCCGTCAACGATATCGGCCTTATCATGTCCATGTGCGCCATCCCCTTCATCCTCGGTTGCTATCTCTATAGAGCATGCACGGACCGCGGTCCAAAGCAACCCGAATCGCGCCGCCCTGCACGCCAAGCAGCCGATCACACGCAATCGATCTTCATGCGGCCGAATCCAGGCATCCTCATCATGCGAGCAAAACGCCGTCCCCCCTGGGAACGGCGTTAGGCGTTCGACGTTTATGCGCTGCCCGCGCAACCGTTATTTCGCGTACAGCAGCGGGAAATATTCCTCGCGGTCGAAGCGCATGCCCGGCTCCGGACGCGCGCCCAGCAGGCGGAGATTGTCGTGCTTGAACCGGCCGCCGCGGAAATACGTATCGCCCGGCATCAAATGCGCGACGACCGACAGCCGCGGCTCGCTTGACAGGTTCGGCCCCGAGCCGTGGAATGTCAGCGCATGGTGGAAGCTCGCCTGGCCCGCTTTCAGGATACAGGGCTCCTCGACCCAGTCGCGCTTGGCGAACTTCGCCTTCAGCTTGCTCATGTCCTGTTCGAAGAACGTGTCGCTGCCTTCCACCGCCCCCCATTTATGCGAACCGAGAATCGTCATCATGCCGCCGTTCGACAGGTCCGTGTCCTGCAGCGCGATCCAGACCGTGACCATGTTCGTCGTGCTGCTGACGCGCCAATACCCGTAATCCTGATGCCAGCCGACGTTGCCGGCGCTCGTCTCCTGGCCGTTCGTCCCCGGCTTGTAGATGACCTGGTCGTGCCACAGCCGAATGGCATCCTCGTTCAAGAGCGAAGCCGCCATCTCGCCGAGACTGCGGTCGGTCACCACGGCGCGCACCTCGTCGTTGATCCACCAGCCGTTATCGAACTTGCGCAGCGCGTGCGGGTTGTCGGACAGCGTGAAGTGGTGCATCGGCAGGCCGTATCCGTCGTACTTCCTGCTCCAGATGCGCTCGTGCGCTTCCCGCAGCCGCCCGATCGTCTCGTCGTCCAGCAGCTTCGGGCTGATCCAGTAGCCGTCCTCGTCGAACCGCTTCTTGTCCTCTTCGGTCACCTGATACGGAATTACGCCCATGTTCGTCGTCCCTCTTTCGTTTCGCGGATGGAATTGCTTCGTTCGATAGCTTCATTGTAGGGAACAACCCGGCGCGTTGACTTCCGGAAACCTATCCAATAGGATTAGAAACATCGAGACGATCAGAAACAAATCCGGACGTTGAAGCACGAGGAGAAACCACCGATAGGAGCTGATCCGCTATGTCCCGCGGCAAGACCGATTCCGCGCGCTGGGAGCACGAATGGAGCGCTTCGGGCGCGTTCGCCGGCTTCCCCGAGCTGGAAATGATGGGCTACGACCGGCTGACGGAGGCGACGCCGCTCTCCGACCACCGCCACGAGCGCTGCTACGAATTCGTCTACGTCGAGAGCCGCCGGGTGACGTGGGAGGTCGGCGACGCGCTGTATCCGTCGCATGCCGGCCAGTTCTTCCATACGAAGCCGGGCGAATGGCACCGGGCCCGGTTCCGCTACATGGAGCCGTCCATCATCTGGTGGATCATCGTCGTCGATCCGGCCGAGCTGCCGGGCTGGCTCGGCTTCGGCGAGGCCGACCGCGCCCGGATCGGCGCGGCGCTGAGCGTACTGCCGCGCATCGTGACCGCGGATCTGCGCGCGCGCGAGCCGTTCGCCAAGCTGCGCGGGGTGCTCGAGCACGGCACGGCGGACGACCTGTTCCGGGCGCGCCACTACCTGCTCGACATCCTGCTGCAGCTGCTCGATCCGCCGGCCGCCCGCCAGCTTCCGCTCGACCTGCGCGAGGCGATGCTGCGGCTCTCCGCCGACCTCGAAGCGGAGCCGGAACGGCGCTGGACCAACAAGGAGCTGGCCGCGCGGGTCGGCGTCAGCGAATCGCATTTTTACCGGCTGTTCCAGGAGCTGCACGGCCAATCGCCCGCGAGCTACGTCGACCGGCTCCGCATGGCTCGCGCCTGCGAGCTGCTGCGGCGGCCGGAGAGCAGCGTCACCGGCGTAGCGATGGATCTCGGCTACAAGACGAGCCAGCATTTCGCGACCTTGTTCAAGAAATACGTCGGCGCGTCCCCGACGAGGTGGCGTTCCGCGCAGGATGCCGATTTAAAAAATTAATTTATCCGACAGTTGTACGTCCGCATGCGCTATAATAGAAGCTTGTCAGCTTTGTTCAACGCATCGGGGGTGTCCATCATATGCTTGCCGCTTATCCTAAAGAAATCAAAGTGTTCCTGCTCGCCAGCCTGATCAACGCGATCGGCAGCGCGCTCATGTGGCCGCTCATCACCATGTTCGTCTTCGACGAGCTCGGGCGCAGCATGGCCGACGCCGGGCTCGTCATCCTCATCCAATCGATCGGCGGCATCGCGGGCCAGCTGCTCGGCGGCGCCTTGTACCACCGCATCGGCGTGAAGCGGCTCATTATCGGCTCGCTGGCGCTTAACGCGGCCGGCCTGTTCCTGCTGCCGGCGATCAGCCACGCCTGGTCGGCCTTCATCGTCCTCATGGGCTTGATCGGCTTGTTCAACGCGCTGTCGATGCCGGCCATCCAGGCGTTCGTCGGATTCCGGTTCGCGGATCGGCGCGGCGAGCTCTATAACGTCATCTACGTCGCCAACAACATCGGCGTGGCGGTCGGCACCGCGCTCAGCGGCTTCCTCGCCGCGGTGTCCTACTCGCTCAGCTTCGTGCTGAACGGCGTGACGGCGGCGGTGTTCGCGTTGTTCTTCCTGCTCTATCTCGGCCGCGTCGGCTCGGCCGGCGGCGCCGCAGCCGGAAGCGGCCTGCCGAAGAAGCGCGCCGCGCAAGCGGGCGTCTGGACGCTGCTGACCGACGTCCGCCTCTACCTGTTCATGGCGCTCGGCGGCATGCTGATCAACCTCGGCAACAGCATCTGGAACACCGGCGTGTCGCCGTTCATCATCGAGCACGGCATGTCCAAGCAGATGTACGGCTTCCTCTGGACGTTCAACGGCATCCTGATCTTCGTCGCGCAGCCGCTGACGAGCCTCATCAAGCGGCTCGCCGCCGGCACCGTCAAAGCGCAGCTCACGGCGAGCGCGGTCTTTTACCTCGCCGGCTTCGCCGCGATTCTGGCGACGCACAGCTTTCCGGGCATGGTGCTCGGCATGTTCCTCACCACGCTCGGCGAAATGCTGATCGCGCCCGCGATCCCGGCCTTCCTGAGCGAGAATGGCGGCGCGCACGCCCCGTTCTACCTCGGGCTGGCCGGCGGCATCGGGTCCGCGGGACGGGTCGTTGGCCCCTACGTGATGGGCGGCCTCTACGACGGCGGCGGCTTGACGCCGGTCGCCTGGCTCGCGGTCGTCACGGCGGCGATGGCCGTCGGCTCGTTCGTCGCGCACGGCGCCGTCAACCGGCGGGGCTCCGCCGAGGCCGCCGCGCGGACGGGCGAAACGCTGCATACGTAAGCACGAGCGCATGAACATGACCAGCCCCGGGCGATCCGATGGAGAGATCGTCCGGGGCTGGTCTTTTTATGCTGCCTGCTCTAGTCGAGCCGGTCCGCCGCGACCATCAGGAAGAGCGGCCGGCGCAGCTCGTCGCGCATCGCGGGGTTCTCCGCCAGCAGCTCCGCCGCGGGCTGCGGCTCCGACAGCTTCCGGATGCGGAAGCCCGCTTCGATCAGCGCGTTCAGCATCGTCGACACCGTGCGATGGTACTTGATGACGTCGTTCTCGAGGAACCGCGCTTCACGCAGTCCTTCCTCGTAATACTGGTCCACCGGCCAATGCAGCTTCTCGCCCCCGGGACCGTAATGCCAATCCTGCGCGGCCCGCGCTGTGAACACGGGATGCTCCACGGAGAATACGAAGCTTCCGCCCGCGGCGAGCAGCCGGTGCACGGTCCGGCAGACGTCGTCGAACCGTGCGATATAATGCAGCGCGAGCGAACTCACGACGACGTCGAATGCGCCGTTCGGGTAGTCGAGGTCTTCGATCGCCAGACGGCGGTACGTGATCGTCGGGTCCTCCGTCAGCTCCCGGGCACGCGCCAGCATGTTCTCCGAGATGTCGATGCCGACGACCGACGCCGCGCCCTGCCCGCGTACGTACCGGCAGTGCCAGCCGAAGCCGCAGCCGATGTCGAGCACCCGCTTGCCCGCCAGCTCCGGCAGCATCGGGCGGAACGATTCCCATTCCCCCGCGGCTTCGAGCCCGCCGACCGAACGCGGCATTTGGCTGTAGTTCGCGAAGAATCCGGGATCGTCGTATTTGTTTTGCTTCATTTCGCGTCCACCTCCTGCCCCCAGTGTACCGGGGTTCTCTTCCCAAAATCAACCAAAGGCACCTTTCCGCTGAGGAAAGGCGCCTTTGGAGCATGCTCGGCGATGCCGCGCACGATAGACGGGATGCGTAACCGTTAGATCTCCAGGTCCTGACGCACCTTGCTGCGCTTGCCCGTCAGCTCGTAGATGACCGGCACGACGATCAGCGTCAGCAGCGTCGAGGTCGCCAAGCCGCCGATTACGGTGACGGCCAGGCCGCCGGAGATCAGGCTGGTCGACGATTTGGACAGCGCGAGCGGCAGGAGCGCGAGAATCGTGGCGCAGGCCGTCATCAGGATCGGACGAAGCCTTGTCTTGGACGCCTCGACGAGCGACTCGCGCAGGTCCATGCCGGCCTTGCGGTTGTTCTCGACACGGTCCAGAAGCACGACGGCGTTCGTAACGACGATGCCGACCAGCATCAGCATCCCGATCATGGCGCTCATCGAGAGCGAATTGCCCGTGACCAGCAGGGCGCCCAGGGCGCCGCTCGGCACGAAGAGCAGGGACGAGAGAATGATGAGCGGCGTCCGAAGCCCGCCGAACGTGACGCTCATGACGAGGAAGACGAGGCCGACGGCCGCGGCCATCGCGATGCCGATGCTCCTGAAGCCGCTGTTGATCATCTCGAGCCCGCCGCCGATCTTAACGTCGACGTTGTCCGGCAGCGACAGGCTGTCGATGTCAGACGTGATCGACTTCGTGACGGAAGCCGTCTTGTCCGTGTCTTTGACGTTCCCTTTTACTTCGGCGTACGTCTTGCCTTCTTCGTGATTGATGGCGACCGGCGCCTCCGATTCCGACACGTCGACGAGGTCGCCCAGCTTCTTCATGCCGGCGGCTGTCGGGATGCCGACGTTCTCGAGCTCGGATTTGGACGTGATCGGCTGCTTATAAGCCATCGTGATGTCCCAGTTCTTGCTGTCGAGCGTATACGTGCCAACGTCGACGGGACGAAGCTGCTCGCCCACGGCGGCCATGATTTGGTACGACGAGACGCCCAGGTCCTTCGCGGATTGCTTCAGCGACAAGACCCATTTCGGGGACACGTCCTTCAGATTGTTTTCGACGTCCTTCATGTCCGGGCTCGCCTTCATCAGGTTTTCGACCTGCACGGCGGCTTTGGACAGGGCTTCGAGATCGTCGGAATACAGGTTGACCGTGACCTCGTTGCCCGTCGGCGGACCGTTCTGCTCGCCTTCCTTAATGTCGACCGTCGCCTTCGGCGATACGGCCGTCACGAGCGCGTTCAAGTCTTTGTTCGCCTTGTCGACAATCGCATTCGTGTCGACGTCGGCGCCTTCCTTGAAGATCACCTTGAACGACGCGGTGTTGGTGCTTGGAATTTGCACGAACGGATTGTTCGCGCCGCCGATCATTGCTTGATAATTGTCGATGTTCTTCAGGCCTTTGAGGTAGTTCTCCACTTTCGCGCCGACGGCGTCCGTCTCCGCGAGCGGCGTCTGTGCCGGCATCTTCACGTTGACCGTGATGGAGGCCGTCTCGCCGGCCGGCAGGAACGCCACGCCGAGCAGCGGAATCGTTCCGAACGACGCGAACAGGAGTACGATGGCCAGCGCCAGCACCCACCCTTTGCGCTTCAGCGCGCCGCGGATGAGCCGCTCGTAGCCGCTTATGAATCGGCCGCCTTCCTTATGCGGCTTGATCGAACGGAAGAACTTCGCGCCCAGCACCGGGATCAGCATCATGGCGACGAAGAGCGAGCACAGGATCGAGATGACGACCGCCACGGCGAACGGGCGGAAGAACTCGCCGATGATGCCCGTTACGAACGCCAGCGGGAGGAACACGACGACCGTCGCGATCGTCGACGAGCCGACCGCGCCGATGACTTCCCGCGTCGCGCGGTACGCCAGCTCCTTGCCATTCATGTCGCGGCCCTTCTCCTGGCGCCAACGGTAGATGTTCTCGATGACGACGATGCTGTCGTCGACGATCCGGCCGACGGATACGGCGATGCCGCCGAGCGTCATAATATTGAGCGTGTAGCCCATCTGGTTCAGCAGCGCGATCGTCGCGAAGATCGAGATCGGCAGCGACAGGATGGAGATGATCGTCGCGCGGACGTTCCGCAGGAACAGGAAGATGATGACGACGCAGAACAGCGCGCCGTAAGAGCCTTCCCGGATGAGCGAGGACACGGAATGTTTGATGTCCGCGCCCTGGTCCTGCACGAGACGGACGTCGAGCGTGCCTTTGTCCTGGTACGTCTTCAGCACGTCCTTGACCGCGTCGGACACGTCGGCCGTGTTGGCGTCCTGCGTCTTCACGACGCCGACGATGAAGCTCGGCTGGCCGTTGTAGCGGGTAATCTCGTCCTGCGACGAGACGGTGTTCACTTCGGCGATGTCGGACAGCTTGAGCTTCGGCGCGCCGGCCGCCCCTTGGCCTTGGCCGCCCGCGCCTTGGCCGGCACCCGCTGCGGCTCCCGCGCCCATGCCTTGTCCAGCGCCCGCGCCCATGCCCGGGGTCAGCGGCAGGTTCTTGATCGTATCCAGCGATCCGATCTTGCCGACGAGGCGGATCGGAATCGTGTTCTCGCCCTGGCTGACGGAGCCGAGCGGCACCGCGTAGTCGAGCGACTTGATCGCGGACTGGATCGCGCTCAGCGAAATGCCGTATTGCGCAGCCTTATCCTTGTCCACCTCGATGCGCAGCTGCTGCGACACCGTGCCCTTCAGCGACACGGAGCTGACGCCGGCCACCTTCTCGAGCTTCGGCACGACGTCGTTTTCCAGCGTCTTTTGCAGCTCTTCGGCGTCTTGCTTGGAGGAGAAGATCGCCGCTTCGTAGATCGGCGCTTCGCCGAACGACAGCCGCTGCACCGTTACCTTCGCGTTCTCCGGCAGCGTCAGCTTGGCGACGGCGGCTTCCGCGTCCTTCATTTTATCGTCCATGTTCGTGCCGAACGGATATTGCAGGAAGATGCTCGAGGAATTTTCCGAGCTCGTGCTCGTCAGGGAATCGTAATTCTTCAGCCCGATCAGGCTTTGCTCGATCGGCTTGGTCACCTCGGACTCGATTTCTTCGGTCGAGGCGCCCGGATATACCGTCTGAATGAAGACGGCTGGGAATGTCACGTCCGGGAACGTCTGCTGCTTGATCTGGGTCGTCGAGTAGAAGCCCAGGATCAGCACGAGGACGCACAGGATGACGACCGCCACGCTGTTCTTCAGGCTGAAACGCGTTAAACCGTTCATACTTCTTTCTCTCCTCTTCTCTTTATATAGAGGGATGATACCCGACGTTTTTGAACTGAGCATGAACGGGCCGTTACAAAATCAAACAGGGCCGAGGTTCGGCCGGGCCGGCAGCCGGACGACGAAGCGCGTTTCCACGCCGGGCTCGCTCTCCGCTTCGACGGTCCCGCCGTGCAAATCGACGATCGCTTTGGCGATCGACAGGCCGAGGCCGTTGCCCTTGACGGCGAAATCCCGGGAGCGGTCGGCCTTATAGAACGGGGTGAAAATATGCTGCAGCTCGTCTTGCTCGATGCCGCGGCCGTTATCGCGCACCTCCGCGACCGCCGTGTCGCCCTCCCGCCGGAGCGAAATGGCGATCCGTCCGCCCGGCTCCGCGAATTTGACGCTGTTGCTAATCAAATTATGCCACACCTGTTCCAGACTATCCGCGTCGCCGAAGACCGTCACGCCGTCCAGCTCCAGCTCCGGCTCGATGCCTTTGGCCCGCCACTGCGGCTCGCTCGCGATGACGCAGCGGCGGATCTGCTCGTCCAGCCGGAAGGCGGCCGGGTTGTGCGGCTCGCGGTTCTGCTGCAGCACCGAGAGGCGGAGCAGGTTCGCGCTCAGGCGGGACAGCCGCTGGCTCTCTTCCTCGATGATGGTCAAGTACCGGCTGCGCGTCTCGTCGTTCAGCGCCTTCGTGCGGAGCGCCTTCGAGAAGCCCGCGATGGACGTGAGCGGCGACTGGATCTCGTGCGCCACGTTGTTCACGAAGTCCGTGCGCAGCTTGTCGAGCATGCGCAGGGAGCCGGCCATTTCGTTGAAGCCCGCGGTCAGCACGCCGAGCTCGTCCTTGCGCTTCGACGCCAGCACGACGCCGAAGTCGCCCCTCGCCATCCGCTTGGTCGCGTCGGTCAGCCGCTGCACCGGCTTGACGATGTATCGCGCCGCGAGCAGGATGAGCAGGCTGCCCGCGGCGAGGACGTAGCCGAGCACCGTCAGCGTGAATTTGCGGAACATCTCGAGCAGCCGGTCGATCTCCGGCGTGATGTAGAGCGCGTACGGCCGGTCGCCCAGCTGGAACGGCAGGCCGATCAGGAACGACGGGCCGGCATGCTCGTCCTTGCCGTAGGCCACCATGCCCCGGTAAATGCCGCCCTGCAGCACGGGCGCCAGCTGGGACGCGGCGATCGGCGTGTTTTGCTTGCTGCCTCCGTCGCCGTACGCGACGGTCCACCCGTCCGCGTCCATGATTTTGACGCGCAGCCCCGGCACTTCCACCGCGTTCTCCATCACCGCGTCCAGGTCCGCCGGCGCCGCCTCGCTGAGCTCGGCGATGATCTTCTTGCCGTGGGCGATCATCTGACCCTCCGCGAGCGATTTGACGTTGCTGCTGTACATATGGATGGCGAGCACGAACGCGAAGACGAGGCTGACGATGACGGCCGCGATGAAGACGAGCACCGTCCGGACGTACAGCGACCTAGTCATTCAGCACCTCGAGCCGGTAGCCGAGCCCGCGGAGCGTCACGATTTTGAACTGGTCCTCGTACGCGGCGAAGCGTTCGCGCAATCGCTTGATGTGCACGTCGACGGTCCGGTCGTCGCCCGCGTATTCGAACCCCCAGATCTGCTCGATCAGCGCCGCCCGCGTGAACAGCTGGCCGGGATGGCTGGCGAGCTTGTACATCAGCTCGAATTCCTTGAGCGGAATGGTGACCGCCTCCTCGGTGTCTTTGAAGATCACCTGGTACGCGAGCCGGTCCAGCACGATCCCCCCGACCGTGATCATCTGCGAAGCCGAGATCCGGTACCGCTTCAGTACCGCCTTGACCCGCACGACCAGCTCCATGGGATCGAACGGCTTCGTCATGTAATCGTCGGTGCCGAGCTGGAAGCCCTTGATCTTCTCCTCCGACTCGCCCTTGGCCGTGATCATTAGAATCGGCATGTCGCCGGCCGCCCGCAGCTGGCGGCACAGCTCCCACCCGTCCATGCGCGGCATCATGATGTCCATAATGACCATATCGATCCCGTTCTCGGCGATATAGTTCCATGCCGCTTCGCCGTTCCCGAACTCGACGATCTCGAAGCCTTCGTCGCGCAGATAGAGCCCTACCAGCTCGCGGATATGCGCGTCGTCGTCCACGACCGCAATTTTTGCCATTGCCGATTACTCACCTCGCGTTTCCGTATGACACAGGCGCTTGCCGCACCCCGATCTATTTATTATTGCGAATTGCGGGCCAAGAAGCTAGTCCGGCAGCCTCCCGGCATGGATCGGGCCGCCCCCGCGCGCCGGACCGGGCCATGCGCTGCGGCAAGTTACCGCGCTGCCTGCGCATGCCAAAAAAGGCGATCCCGGCCGTCGTGCGACGGCGTGCGGAATCGCCCTTGTCGGCGCAGGCGGCCGAGCGGCACCGGCGGGCGGCCGATGCCCTGCTCGCCGGGCGCGCGTTGCCTCGATCAGATGGCGGGCATAACGTTGCCGCCGCAAACGGGAATATAAGCGCCCGTGATGAATCCGGCGAGATCGGACGCCAGGAAGGCGACCGTATTCGCGATATCTTGGTCCGTGCCCCTGCGCTTCAGCGGCACGCGGCTGTCGTAGCTCTCGCTGCGCTCCGTGCCGTTCGTCCGGTCGCGCTCCGAGATCGTCCATCCCGGCGCGACCTGGTTAACGGTGATCTGGTGCGCGCCGACTTCCTTCGCCAGGATCCGGTACACGCCGTCCATACCGCGCTTGCCCGCGACGTACGCGGACTGCGTCTCGAAATTTTGCATCGCGCATTCCGTGTTGATGCCGATCATCCGTCCGGCGCCGCGCTCGATCATCGCCGGCACGAACGCCTTGGCCAAATGGACGCTCTGCAGCACGCACGATTCGAACTGGCTGCGGTAATCGTCCTCCGACTGCTCCAGCACCGACGTCCACTGGTATTGCACGACGGCGTTGGCGACCACGATATGGACATGGCCGAGCTCGGCGGTCACGGCGTCGCGCATCGCCAGAATGTCATCCAGCTTCGTGATGTCCGCCCGCACGACGGCCGCGCGGCGGCCGGCAGCCCGGACCTCCGCCGCCAGCTCGTTCGCTTTCGCTTCGTTCGTGTTGTAATGTATGGCCACGTCCGCTCCGCACGCCGCCAGCGTGCGCACCATGACGCGCCCTAATTCCCCCGTCGCGCCCGTAACGAGCGCGGTTCTGCCGCTTAGATCGATTCCGATCATGATTAATCCTCCCCGTCTTCGATATCGTCCGGCAGCGTGTCCGCCGCGGCGTCGATCAGCATGTCGAACAGATCGTCGTCGGCTTCGATCGCCGCCTCCACCTCGCTGATCTGTTCTTCCGAGCCGGACTCTTTCGCGAAGCGGAGGCTGTAGTCCCACGTCGTCCCGCGCAGGCTGTTCAGCTGCAGCGTGATTTCATACGGATGCTTGTGCCCCTCCGCCTCGAACTGCACGGACCCCCGGTACCCGTTCTCCCGGTCATGCGTCATCTCGGCATGGATGATCGTTACCTTCATCTCTCGCAAACCTCCACTCGGACAAGTTGAACCAGGGACATTATACCATAATCGGCGCCGCGGCCAAGCCCTTGCCATGCCAACGGTTCGCCACTCAAGACAGCGCCGGGGATCGAAGGAGCCGGCTTCCGCCGCGATCCGCTTGAATACGGAGGCCGGTGCTAATCCGCGGTCATCGCCGACGGGTCGGCCACGCAGCCCATGAACGCGAGGACGCCCGTCGTCGCGTTCGCGATGGCGAACAGGAACGGCCGGTCGGCGCGGAATTCGAACGCGTGGACTGGGCCCGAGGCTCCGCTATCGGCTGCAATCACCGTCGCCGCGGCCGCCTTCGTTCCCGCTTCATCTACTTCGATATATGCCTTGTGGAGCACGCGCGAGACGAACAGTTCGGCTTCGGCGCCCGCGATGCCCGAGAAATCGGCCGATCCTGGGGTCTGCGACTGAACCATCCCGAGCGCGCTCAGAATTTCAGTCAGATCCGTCGCCGCTTCGATCTTGAACCGCGGCAGTGCCAGCGCCGTTTCGCCTTCCTCAAAGCCTTCCGTCCACTCGCCCGGGCCGCGGAGCAAAGCCGCTTCGGCTTCCTTCAGCGTCTTGCCGTCGGCGGGCAGCACGGCGATGAAGCGCCATTGTCCCGATCCGTACGGAATCTGCACCGCCTTGTACGCAGGCGTCGTCTTATGTGGCAGCGCCTCCCGCTTCCCCATCATGGGAACCGTCACGTCCGTGCCGTCCTCCCGGTGAAATGGCGCATCGCGCGTCTCCGACTGCTCGAACGGCTCCGTCCATATCCCGTGAAAGTAAATCGCATTCGCGAGCATCATCACGGTCCGCCCGGTGATGACATCCTCCGTGACGAGGTCGCGGATGAGCCCTTCGGTCCGATCGCTCACCCAGCCGTTGATCGTCTTGACCGCGGCCAGCTTATTTTTGAAATCCATCGGCGCGATCTTCGCGGCGTACACCTGTTTCATCGCCTTCACGTACTCGTCCTGCAACGGCAAGCCTTTCTGCGCCCAGATCGCATTGGCGATCCGGACCTCCGTCTTCGGATCATCATGCTGAATCAGATTCAGCAGCACTTCGCTGCCATGATTGATTGCGTCGCGCCCCATGCCCTGAATGGTGAGCAGCTTCAGCAGCTCCTCCCGTGTCTCGCCCCTCGCGCCGTCCAGCATAAGCGAGAGCGCAAGTGAGACGCTGAACGGCGAGAAGACCGTGTTGCCCCGCTCTCCATCCTCGTTAGTCAGCAGGGGCTCGGCAAGCCGCATGGCAAACTCGCCCTCCCCAGTCACCAACTCGCGATTCAAGTCGGACGCTTGGTACTTCGGCGATTCAACGCTCTCCCCGCAGCGTCCGAGCAGGCAGGCCAGCGCGACGGCCGCCGCCGTCAACCGGAGCGGCCGGCGAAGCATGGATTGTTCTCTCATCTTGATCCCCCCAGTGATTCCGGTTACTGGTTTAACGTGTCAAGATTGGAAAAGGTTGCTGGGACTCTTGCACGCGATAAGCTGCACAAGCAGCCGATTCCACTCGAAGCATTTCCCCGGAAATAAAATATCGCCGGCGCAGACTCAAGGTCGAAAACCTGGGCAACGGGGAGGAGGCGAGGCGTCGGATGGTTGGACATGCGGCAAGGCGCAACAAAAACGGCGGCAATCGGGATGGCGATGTCATCCCCGATTGCCGCCGTTTCGCGTTTGCCACGGGCGAGGCGGTTGCGCCCCGCGCAAACGGAAGAACTCCGCAGCCGGGCTATCAGCGCTAAGCCTCCCGTTCGCTCCAAGGCGCCAGCTCCTCTCGGCTCTCGCTGCCCCATACGATCGTCCAGCAGGACGTTGCTCCCAGCCGGCGAAGCGCCTCGTGCCGGTGGTTCCCGTCGCGGATCGACAGCTTCCCGTCCACGACTTGGGCGATCAGCGGCGGATACGCCCAGCCCTCCCGAAGGACCGCCTCGAGCTTGGCTACATGCGCGTCCCAGCTGTCCGCCGGGTTGTGAAATTCCATCTCCGGTTCCGGCCCGCAGCAGCGCGCCAGCTCCCCGAGCGGCAGCCGCACAGGCCCGGCCCAATACCGCTTCTGCAGCTTGAGTCCGTCCGAGAACGGCAGGTTGCCGCCGGCCGTCTTCAAGAACAAATGCACCCATTCTTCCAAGCAGCCTTCCGCTGCATAGGCCGCCGCTTCTTGCGGCGTAAACGTCATCGGCAGCGCCATCGTTCCATCCCTCCACGGAAGCGTCATCGAAAGCAAAGTCGCGGGTTCGTTCGGCCCCGCGCCTATTCCTTCGCGGCCGCCCCGCCATTCTCCTGCGCGCCGGCGCCGATTCATTCGGCGCGCTTGCCCAGTCTTGCCGCGCAGCCTGTCACACCCGGAAGCGCCGCGTCGTTCTATGTACGAATGACCGGCTGCCAGATCCACGACGCTTCTGACGGTCCAGCTCGTTCAATCAAATCATAAGAAGGACGTGCTTTTTCAATGTTGAACCGATTGACGCCTTTATTCGCCGCTTCCGCCGCCGCATCCGGCGAGCCGGGCCAAAAAGTCCTGTATATCACCGCCAATCCGAATGGGGTCGAGCAATCGTACAGCATGGCCGTGGGCAAGGAATTCCTCGATGCCTACCATGCCGTGAATCCGAACGACGTCATCTACCACCTCGACTTGTTCCAAACGGACATTCCGCTCTTGAACGAAGAGGTCTTCGGCGCTTGGGGCAAGCTGCGGTCGGGTACGCCGTTCGCGCAGCTGACGGGATCCGAGCAAGCCAAGGTCAGCCGGCTCGGCGAGCTGGTCGACGAGTTCGTCGAAGCGGACAAATACATTTTCGTCAATCCGGTGTGGAACTTCTCCTATCCGCCGGTACTGAAAGCGTACATCGACGCCTTCTTCATCGCCGGCAAAACGTTCCGCTACACCGCGGACGGCCCGATCGGGCTACTGGCCGACAAAAAAGCGTTCCACATCCAAGCCAGCGGCAGCGTGCTGTCCGAAGGCCACTTCGCCGAATTCGAAATGGCGCACCGCCATCTCGGCGCTGTGCTCAAGTTTCTGGGCGTGCCGAGCTTCGAGGCCGTGTACGTGGAAGGCATGGCCGCGCAAGCCGACCAAGCCGAAACGATCAAAGCCCACGCGATCGTCCAAGCCCGCGAAGCCGCGAAGCGCTTCTAAGCCAGCTTATGCGCGGTTATCGTCACGCCAACAAAACCTGCCGTCTATTCGGCAGGTTTCTTCGCGTTTATTGGCGTCATCAGGGTTCCGGTCGTACGCCGATCTGCCCGGCCTCGGGGGCAAGCTTCTCATCGCGGTACGGCAGATGAGCCAGGCCGGAAACACGCCGAGCAGCAGCGAGAGCGAAGCGAACAAGCCGATTTCCCTCAACCAACGGTTGAATTCGCGATTGGACATTCCGATCGGGAAAATCCTCGCGGTAATCGCAAAGTAACGATAACGCGAGGACACGTCTGCCCGCTGCGGGTACCCTCTTCAATGAGCCGCAAGCGGACATCCGCGCGGGCAAATAGGCCGCCGGCTGTCCCGGCGGCCTTTTCCCTGGATCGGCAGGTCAGTTCGCCGCTTCCGTCTTGTACAAGCCCCGGCGGATCAAATTCGCGGTCACCGGCTGCTTGCCGAGCTCGCGGGACCAGACGGACAGCTGGCCGATGTGATGGATCTCATGGGCGATTACGTGCCGCATCACTTCGCCGTACGCGAAGCTTTCCCGCTGCCCTGGCGGGCCCTCGCCGGTCAGCACCAGGTGCTCCATGCCGCTGTTCCACTCCCGAACGAACGGCTCAACCATCGCGCGGCATTGCTCCGAGAACGCCCTGACCTTCTGCAGACTCGCATACTCCTCGAACGGCGGCTCTCCTTGGTCCGGCTTGCCCTGCAGCCCGCTGATCCAAGCATACTCGCATTCCGCGATATGAAACAGCGTATAGAGAATGCTCCCCGGCCCGCCCGTCCGACGCTTCAGCAGTTCCTGCTCGTCCACCGTCTCGCACCAGTCGAACCAATCGTCGCGCACCTGCCAATTGTATTCGAACAGTTTCCGCATCGCATTCGCCTCCCGATTTCAACTCCGTGCCTCAGTCGATTCCGTACCTACTTCGCCAACGGAAGGCGCATATCCTGCTAATTTCTGTAAAAATCATTTCGTTCTTCGTTTGGGCGGACGCGGCTTGCGTGCCGGCGTTGACAGGGCAAAAGGCAGCCGCGCTTGTGAACTGCACTTCCAATCGTTAGATGGTGTCTAACAATTGGGGTGCGGTTCACCCGCGGCTGCCTCTCTTCGCTTCCTGCAAGGTGCTCCCTGTTCCTCAGTCGAGCGGGGTTGCGAGCATCCATACGTGGCCGAACGGATCTTCGATTTTCCCTACCCGATCCCCATGAGGCTGGTCTTGGACTTGGCGAAGAATCTCGGCCCCTTCCAAAACGGCTCTCGTCACGGCTTTGTCGACGTCGCCGACGTATAGGTACAGCATGACTGGCGTGCCGCCGAGTGAAGCGGCCGACCGGTTATGTCCGGGAAACTCGTCCGCGATCATGATCCGGGCTTCCCCGATCCTCATCTCAGCGTGCGCGATTTTCCCTTCGTCCGTCGCGATGCGATGGACTTCTTCGGCGCCGAAGGCGCGCTTGTAAAACGCGATGGCGCGCGCGGCATCCTCGACCGCCAGCATCGGAATCGCAGCTCCATTCATTGCGATGGTTCCTCCTCCCGGGCTTACTCCGCCGCGCGCGGCAGCGTCCGCTCCAGCATGCGCCGGACGAGCCGCTCCAGCGACGCCTTGTCCATGAACGGCGCCAGGCTCGAGAGCACGTCGGCACCGAGCGCGCCGGATTCCGCGTGCTCCAGCAGCTTCCCGATGCTTTCCCGGGACAGAAACGGCGCCAGTCCGACGAGATGTTCGACGTCGATGGTGCCGTCAATGGCCCCGTCGGCGAGGCGGTCGAGCGTGCCGCGGCCGATGAACGGCGCTAGCGCGTGAATGGATTCCCAGTCGAGCTCGCTCGCGTCGCTCTTCAGCACGAGCCGGTCGAGCTGCTCGGCGTCCAGAAACGGCGCCAGTCCGACGAGATGGCGCATCTCGAGCTTGCCTTCAGCCGCGCGGTCCACCAAGCGGGTGAGCGAAGCTTTGCCGATGAACGGGGCGAGCGCATGGAGGACGTCCGCATCCGCCAGTCCCTCCTCGACGTAGCCGAGCATCACGTCGATCGTGTCGCTGCCGAGAAACGGCGCCAGCTGCAATATCGAATCCAAGCTCGGGAGTCCTTCGCGCCGCTCGCCGCGGGCGGTCTCTTCTTCCCGTTCGGCGCCGGCGCTCTCGTCCGCATCGGCAACGGCGAGCGCTCCCGAAGCTTCGGCATCCGCTCCGTCTTCGTCCGCCTCGGCGGCCGCGTCCCTGCTCTCCGCCGCTTCGGACGTCGCCTCTGCCTCCGCTTGCGCGTCCTCGCCTTCCGCCGCCTCGGTCTTCGCCTCCGCTTGCGTGTCCTCGCCCTCCGCCGCTTCAGCCTTCGCCTCCACCTCCGCGCCCAGCTCTGCCACGGCCTCCGCTTCTGCGCGCTCCGCCTCCTCGACTACCGCCACCTCGGCCATCGCCTCCTCGGCCGCCGCGACCGCGGCTTCCGCGGCGACTGCCTCTGCCGGCGCGGCTGCCGGCGCGGCCGGCACCCGGCGCTCGCCCTCCAGCAGCTCATCAATGGACGTGCCGAGCAGCCGGGCAATGGTCGGCAGCAACCCGATATCCGGAAGCGATTCGCCGCGCTCCCATTTCGATACCGCCTGATGGCTCAAGCTTAACCGTTCGGCGAATTCCGCCTGCGTCATGCCTTTTTCTTTTCTCAATCTGGAGATATACGCGCCGATCTTCCGCATTTCCATTCCGAACCGCCTCCGATAAACGAAATTGTACAGTGCGCACTGTCTGGGTTCAGCATAGCATGGCTGCCGCTTCCGCTCTAGCAAACGTCGGTTGAAGCGTCCCATTCAACCGGCGGTAGAATCGCAAACGCATCCGTGCGCCTTCGGCCGTCCCGGACGTACGGCCATTATGCCGGATGCGGGACATGCGCCATTTCGGGCATCCAGCGCCGGACATAAGCTGGAGCAACGACTGGACAATAAGGACGCTGATGCGAATGGCCTGCTGGATTCAAACCGCAATCATCGTGACCAATAAGGGGACGATCCTGTTCGGCAACGCCGACATTCTCCCGATCATCGGCAGCGGCGGCGGCAGTACGAAGGACGTCGCCGAAAACAACGAGGAGACGAACATTCCCGGCGGCGGGGGAAGGGGCCGAAGGCGTCGCGAACGCCGCGTCGTAGAGACGCGGCTCGCGGCGGAAGCAGCGGCGGTATACGAGGCGGCGCTATCGCCGCCTCCGTCTTGCCGGCGGGATGCCGCGCGCCGCCAGCGCCATGCCGCGGCACGCCATGCGCGCCGGCCGGCGCCTGCCAGCCGGCCGCCTCGGCCCAGCGCCGGCTCCGCCGGATCGAGGCGCGCGGGACGGCGCGCCGCTCCTTCATGCGTTCGCACCTAACCCATTCCCGCTCGGTCCGGCGATTCCCTGCCGGCGGCGCGAATGAAAAACTCCCTTTCCCGCGGCGCGTCGGCGGCTGCCGGCGCTCCGGGAGAAAGGGAGAAAAGCGTCGTTCGGATTAGGCCGATTATTTCAACAAATCGTGGTCGACGTACCGCGCGCCGTTCAGCTCGCTGATGACGTTGATGGCAACCTTCGCGCCGTCGCCCGCGGTAATGATCGTGTGCACGCTGACGCCCGCGCACGTGCCGGCCGCCCAGATGCCCGGCACGTTCGTGCGGCCTTCCGCGTCCGCGTCGAGAATCGTCTTGATCCGCGGCTCCGTGCCCGGCTTCGTGCTCAGGCCGGACTTCTCCGCGAAGTCCAGGAAGAGGCCGGACGCGACGATGACGACCTTGGCGTCGTACGATTCGCCCGACTCCGTCGCGATCCGGAAGCCGCCGTCCGTCTTGGCGATCTCGGTCACTTTGCCCTGCACGTACTCGGCGCCGAATTTCTTTGCTTGGTTAATGCCGGTCTCGACCAGGTTCGGTCCCGTGATTTCCGGTACGCCGTAGTGGTTCTCGATCCAGGCCTTCTTGGTGATGCTCTGATCGCTGTCGATCAGCAGCGTCTTCTTGCCGGCCTTGGCCGCGAACAACGCCGCGCTTCCGCCCGCCGGTCCTGCTCCGATGATTGCGATTTCCGTCATGTTCTTACCTCCCGAATGGAATTTAAGATACAAGCGCTTTCGTCCCCTATATTACGCTTTGAATCCGGGTTGTTCAACTTGTCATATCCCTATGTTGCGAATATCGCCGGGCCGCCCGATCGCTACGAAACCGGGCTCGCCTGCGCGCGGCCCACACGCTGCTCCGCCTCGTCCATCGCTTCGACCAGCATCCGGAACAGCGCCAGATCCTCCGCCGCGTCCTCCGGCGTCGTCTTGATCGGCGCGCCGTGCGCGATGGCGTCGTGGAACAGCCGCAGCTCGATCGTATACGAATCCGTGAACGTCGGGCGGATGACCGACTCCTTATACGTCTCGCCGTCCGATTCCGTCACCGTCAGCGTCGTCGGCAGATGGCGGATGTAGGCCGTATCGTAGTCGACCTTGACCGTGCCCGTCTCGCCCATGACCTCGATCGTCGCGTCGAAGCGCCCCTGATGGTCGATGCCGGTCTCGAACAGCGCGTTGAAGCCCGCGTCGTATTGAAACATCGCGCTCATGAACTGGCCGTCGTTCCAGCGGGACGCCGCCAGCACCCGCGACGGCATGCCGAGGATCTCGCGCATCGCGGACAAGTCGTGGCTGCTCAGTCCCGCCATGAGCCGGTACGTGCCGTAAAACCGTTCCGCCCGTTCGCCCAGCGCCTCCTTCACCTGCGCCGCCCCGCGAACGCGCCGGTCCTCCGCCTGCTCGGCCGGAATGTCGTCGAAACGAAGGACGCTCGCGGTCTGACGGATGAAATAGCTGTTCGGCCCGATGATGTCGCGCACCCGCGCGTAATTGATCCGGCCCAGCTTCTTCGCTTCCGCCACGCCCTGCACGAACGCCGGCGCGTAGCGTCGCATGTAGCCGACCATCGCCTTGCCGGCGGACGCGTTCTTCGCGGCGATGATCCGCCTCGCGTCGGCGTCGTTCAGGCACATCGGCTTCTCCACGAAGACGTGCTTGTTCCGCTGCAGCGCGCCGACGACGCAGTCCGCGTGGTATTCGTCACTGTTCAGCACGAGCACCGCTTCCACTTCCTCGTCGTCCAGCAGCTCCTCCGCCGACGTATACCGCCGCGCGACGCGGTATTGTTCCCCGACCGCGTGCACGAGCCCCGGCGAGACGTCGCAGATCGCCGTGAGTTCGAACCGGTCCCGCATAGCCTCCAGAACGGGCAGGTGAATGACCTGCGCCGCCTCTCCGAGCCCGATCATACCAAGCTTTACGATATTGCTCATTGCTTATATGCCTCCTTGTTTTCTTACCGGGTTCGAGGCGATGATTGCGTTTCCAATATTTCGCCCGCGCTCCGAGTTTTTCCCAAGACCATTGCTACGAATTATGCTACCATAGAAACGAAAGGGATGACTATAGGAAAATGGAGGCGCTTGCAAAATGACGGAAACCTTAAAGCCCGAAGGCTATTTCGGCGAGTTCGGCGGCAGCTTCGTCCCGCCCGAGCTGCAGGAAGTGCTGGATTACTTAAGCGAACAGTTCCATACATACAAGGACGACCCGGCGTTCAACGAAGAATATCGCTACTACCTGCGCGAATACGTCGGCCGCGAAAATCCGCTGACCTTCGCGAAGCAGCTGACGGAAGCCTGGGGCGGCGCCAAGATTTATTTGAAGCGCGAAGATCTCAACCATACCGGCGCGCATAAGATCAACAACGTCATCGGCCAAATCCTGCTCGCCAAGCGGATGGGCGCGAAGCGCGTCATCGCGGAGACCGGCGCCGGACAGCACGGCGTCGCCACCGCCACGGCCTGCGCCATGTTCGTCATGGACTGCGTCATCTACATGGGCGCCGAGGATACGCGCCGCCAAGCGCTCAACGTCTTCCGCATGGAGCTGCTCGGCGCGACCGTCGTGCCGGTCGCCAAGGGCCAGGGGCGGCTGAAGGACGCCGTCGACGAGGCGCTGAACGACCTCATCGCGAACTATAAGAACACGTTCTACCTGCTCGGTTCCGCCGTCGGCCCGCATCCGTTCCCGACGATGGTCAAGCATTTCCAATCCGTCATCAGCGAAGAATCGAAGCGGCAAATCCTCGAGAAGGAAGGCCGGCTCCCGGATGCCGTGCTCGCCTGCGTCGGCGGCGGCAGCAACGCGATCGGCGCGTTCGCGCATTACCTGGACGAGCCGTCCGTGCGGCTGATCGGCGTGGAGCCGGACCAGGCGGCGACGCTGACCCAAGGCGTGCCGAGCTTGATCCACGGCTTCAAATGCTTGGTGCTGCTCGACGAGGAAGGCAATCCGAAGCCGACGTATTCCATCGCGGCCGGCCTCGACTATCCGGGCATCGGGCCGGAGCACAGCCACCTGAAGGTGTCGGGCCGCGCCGAATACGTCACCGTCTCCAACGAGGAAGTGCTGGCGGCGTTCCGGGAGCTGAGCCGCGTCGAAGGGATCATCCCGGCGCTTGAAAGCGCGCACGCGATCGCCCATGCCAAGAAGCTCGCCCCGACGATGGCCAAGGACCGCATTCTCATCGTCAACTTGTCGGGCCGCGGCGACAAGGACGTCGAGCAAGTGTTCCGGATGCTGAATCCATAAGCGATCGGAACTCAAACGACTGCGCCCATTACGCCAGACGGAAGGATGAGATGGATGACGGACGATCGGCCGGCACCGGCCTCTTCGCTGCTTCGCAACCGGTTCGTGCAGACGATTATGATTTCGACGTTGTTTTTGGAAATCGGAATATGGGTGCGCAATATCGCGATTCTGCTGTACGTCAAACACATGACGAACGACGATGCCTTCGCCGTGTCGCTCATCTCGGTCGCGGAGTTCGCGCCGATCTTCGTTTTCTCGTTCGTCGGCGGCGCGTTCGCGGACCGCTGGCGGCCGAAGCGGACGATGGTGTGCAGCGACCTGCTTAGTGCAGCCTCCATTCTGGCGATCTTGGCGGCCATGGCGCTCGGCTCCTGGCGGGCCGTCTTCTTCGCGACGCTGGTCTCCTCGATCCTGTCGCAGTTCTCGCAGCCCGCGGGCATGAAGCTGTTCAAGCTGTACGTCCCCGAAGAGCTGGTCCAGAAAGGGATGTCGCTCCATCAAACGATGTTCGCGGTCTTCATGATCTTCGGGCCGGTCATCGGCATGTTCGTGTTCCAGCGCTTCGGCATCGAGACGTCCATCGCGATCATGGGCGCCGCGTTCCTGCTGTCGGCCGCCACGCTGTCGCTGCTGCCGCGGGAGACCCGGAGCGCGGAAGCGGCGGAGAAGCGCAGCGTGCGGGAAGACATTCGGGCGGGATTCGCCTACATCCGGGCGAGCCGGGTCCTCCGCAAGCTCGGCGGCGGCTTCTTCGCCGTCGGATTCGGCCTCGGCCTCATTCAGCCGATGGGCATCTTCCTCATTACGGACCGGCTGGGCCAGCCCGAAGAATCGCTGCAGTGGTTCTCGCTGAGCAACGGCGTCGCGATGGTCGTCGGCGGCGTGCTGGCGATGACCTTCGCGAGCAAGCTCCCCCCGGCGAAGCTGATGACGTGCAGCATGGCGATCGTCGGCCTGACGTTCATGGGCATGGGCCTGACCACGAGCTATCCTGTAGCGCTCGCGTTTCAATTCGCCGGCGGTCTCGTCATTCCGAGCGTCAACGCCGGCATCAATACGCTCATGCTGCAGCATACGGAGGATGCGTTCATCGGACGGGTGAACGGCTTCCTAAGCCCGATGTTCACCGGCGCGATGGTCGTGACGATGATGCTGTCGAGCGTGGTCATGACCGCGCTGTCGCTCGTCTCCGTATACGTGCTGGCGGGGCTGTTCATCCTCGCGGGAGCGGCCGTGCTGCTGCCGCTGATCAGGCTGAAGACGGCGCCCGCGAAGCCGGAGCTGGATAATGCCTTGGGCGGCTGAGCCGCCCGGCGTGCCGGCATCTCAATCATCGCGCCGCTCTCTCCGGCGGTTCGAGCAGCGCATCGAAGCGATCGAGCGGGAGATGCTCCGGCTCACAAGCGGCTTCGACGCTGTTGGGGCATATAAAAGCACCCCGTATCGTGGACATCGGCATACACTAACGTGTTCATCCAATATCCACGATACGGGGTGCACTTCTAAATAAAGCACCTCAATTATTTGCGCTGCTTCGCGATATAAATCATTTGGCCCAAATGCTCGGAATAATGCTCGATGCCGCGCAGCAGTATTTCCAAATTGGTCATCTTACGGTTGCCCGACACCGTCTGCTCCATCAATAGCTCCGAATCGGATAGCTGTCTTACGGTACCTTCCAACATGGCGAATACCTCGCTAACCGTCGCAAGGAGTGAACTTTTGTCCAAATTCAAGGATGTTGAGAATTCGGCTTCCCTGTCCCGGACATATGGCACATCCCTCATACCAGATCCAACTCGTTGTCGAATATGCCCGGCGATATGAACGGTTAAGTTCGCGATGCTGTTGCTGGCTTGATTCGGCCGCCAGTTTAAATCTGCGTCTGACAATCCGGATATCAGGGCTGCCAGCCGTTGTTCCAGCTCCTCGGATCTCTTGACCAAATATCCCCTCATAAAGTCAAGCATACACGTACTCCTCCTTATTTCTTACATTAGCATGAGTAAAAGGCCGAATACCTATTCATTAACTTATTGCAACACTCGGTGAGCTGGCCGATCTTGTGATGTCGTTCAATATATCCGCTCCAATACGCACCTGTATGGTTTATTTAAAGTACTCGATATCCTCTTTATAATTTTCATAGGCCTTCGAATATTCCATGATCCGGGCTACATCCGAGATAAAGGCCTCATCATATCCAGCTCGACGCAGCAGATGAAATCCCATTTCCATGCCAGATGCGATACCGCCGGCTGTGATGACCCTTCCGGAATCAACAATGCGCGCGCTGCTGATTTTACACGCAGGTGCAATTTCGGCTAATCGGTCAATCGGTACTTTACCAAAGCTGCTTGCTTCGATCCGGTCGGGTTCTTTACGATTGGTTGCAGCCAAGCCATCAAGAAGTCCCATATTGCCGTATATCCAAGAACCTGTACATACGCTCGTCAGAAGTGTGGTTTCAGGCAAGGAACGTATATATTCATGCAACCGTTTGTTGTAGGTTTCTTGTCGTGTCCCGAAACCTCCAGGAATCAATAAGGCATCCATATCAGGACGATCACTAAAACTGTAATTCGGATGAACGATTAAACCGGCTTGCGTTTGTACGGGCCTAATGGAGTCGGCCACGAGGAATGCATCAAGCTCCGGATCAAGTCTCCTTGCTACCGAGAACACTCCCATTGGAGCGGCATAATCGATAATTTCAGCGTCTTTAAAAATGTAAATTCCCAACCGAAATCCGCTTTTTTTACTCATCTTATTTCCTCCTCGTTTTGGATAATTCTAAATCACTGCCCCCACAATCTCCTACTAAGCCATTCCTTCATCATTTCATCCGGATCCCCCTTCTTATAATGCTTAAATTAATATTTGACTAGGTATATATTAATTTATAATTCGCCATCCGCCTTTTGTCAATGTCGAAACGGTGTATTATAATGACATAAACCTATATAACTATGAAATGAGGAGTTATGAGTGATCCATAAAAATTTGATGCTTAAAATTGATCCAAATTTAACGTTTGGTGTGAATACGCAAATCAAAGAACAACTCAAATGGCTGATTGGAACTCGAAAAATCGAGCCTGGCGACATGCTCCCTGCTGCCAGTCAATTGGCGGATGACTTATTGCTGAACCGCAATACAGTGAACTGGGTCTATAATCAATTGCGTGATGAAGGGCTTGTCACGATCCATAAAGGGCGTGGAACGATCGTGACTCGAGGGCCGGAGGTTCAAAAATTACAGAATGAGCGTGAACCGATGTACCGTCTGTTCATCGAAACCATAGACAGCGCCAAAAAGGAAGCTATCGATCTGCAATCTTTTTTTATGGCGGGGCTTGCTTTTGTTCTTCTCCAGGAAACAGCCATGAATCAACCAAAACGAATTGTTTTCGTGGAATGCGGTGAACACGATTATCTTTTTTATCAGTCTGAGATTCAACGTATCACCGGCTGCGAAGTAACGGTCCTGTTTATCGAGCAATTGGAGCGTGAGCAATTGGCGGTGAGTGATCTGTTATCACCTTCAGATATTTTAATTACGACCGTAAACCATGCCGATTCATTAAGGAAAATAATGGGCGGCCATGATTATCATATTCATGTGATTGGCGCTACTATTGATCCGCAGACCTTGTTGAGTCTCGCCAAGTTAAGTGAGGGTACTCAGGTGACCTTTGCTTGTTTAGGGAAGATTGGCGGGGAATGGATGTCTAGTCGAGTTCAAGATGCGGGGATCCATCACATCCAGGTTCATTCCGTTGGCGTTCATGACGAGGGATTTGAACAGGAATTGGACGTGACCAGGCAATCCGATATCGTGTATGCTTCTTCGGCTGTATTTCAGCAGATCCGAAGTGTGATACCTGATAAAGTCGTTCTTTACCCGATGCGACTTGAAACGAGCAGTGAAGCTCTATTAAAGGAGCTTTCCGATAACCTTCGAAAGGGATAACGACGTTGTTCTGCATCTTAAAGGTCGGCGTAGACCGAGCTATGCCAAAGGGAGCGTTTGGAACGCTCCCTTTTCGTTACATATCCCAAAGGTAAAATGAGCGAAAAAGACCGTTATTCTGCTTCGCTTTCCCTTCGGAGCGAAATCATTCATAGCAATAAACACGCAGCTCACCCCGAGTGCCCCCGCGTTCGGCCAGACTGCTGGTCAAATACGGTGCTGCCTCTTCCAAGCTGAAGCCGCTTCAACCCCCGCAAAAGTGGGCGGTCGATCAGGCATTCGAAGCAGATTGAAAGTAAGGCGATCGGGGGTACCGATAGCAGAACGGTAAGCGCGACCGCGAGCGGGTAGGGAATGACCGAATGCAATCGCGCGAATAACCAACTCGACCAGCTGCAAAGCACAGCGAAATGTACGAGGTAGACGGAAAAAGAAAGCCGTCCGAGCATTCTCATCATCCCCCCCGTCAACAGGTGTTGTACACGCGGGCTGAGAAGTAGACCGAGCAGCAGCAGAAACGAGCCCCAGATGCGGCAGCCGATCGGATCGAGCCGCAAGCCTTGGCCGACCGGCAGCCAGTCGTACCAGGGGCCAGGCGGGTTGACGTACGGATAGGAGCCCAAGTAAAAGCCGACTGCGCCGAGCGTCCCCGCTACGATGCCGCTACGGCGCAGGAGGTTCCGGAGTGGCGCGCCTGACCTACCAGCGCTCGCGGACCGATCACGCGAAGGCGCCCATTCGCAAGCGATCATTCCGAGCCAGAAACCGAGGTAGTACGTATTCCAGGACAGCGCTATCCCCACTGCGTACGCCAGCAAGCGAGCCAGCCGACAGCCGTGCCGCCGACTGCCGCCGAAAGCGAGCAATACGGCGAATACCGAAAGCGAACCGAACCATTCGTAGGTCATCGTCCACAGTACCGGATTGTAGGCCATGCCGTAGCTGAAGAAGGTATGCCAGATCGTCTGCCAAGCAGCCTCGGCCAGCGTCGGCGTAACGCTCCACGGATCGGGCATCGTCGCCGACGACAGCTTTGACGCCTCCGGGTAAAACGACAACCCAGCCGCCATTAGGCACCAGCACAGCAGGACCGATGCGAGCGCCGGCAGCGCCAACCGGAAATAGCGGCGCAGTAAGCTCTCTGCCACTGCCAGGCGGTTGCCGCCTCGAAATGACTTCATGCTCAGCACATACCCGCTCAGCACGAAAAACAAACAAACGGCGAAGTTGCCATTCCACAGACCGTTGAGCGGAGTCTGTGGCGCAAATCGGTCGAACGCCGTATGCGTAAGCGCCGGATTGCGCTCGAACATAGCCGGCAGCAGCACCTGAAAAAAATGCGCCAGCACGACGGCGCATGCTGCAAGGCCGCGCATACCCTCCAGATGCTGCAGTTTCCTCTCCCCGTTCATTTGAAGCCCGTCAGCGCCGAGCCGGATTTCATGAAATACTTCTGCCCAAAGAAATACAACACGATCATCGGCAGCGTAACAAGCGCCGAGGCGGCCATCAGCTGCTCCCATTGCGCTCCATGATCTTGCAGGAAACTCTGCAAGCCGACGGTAACGGTCCATTTGGCCGCATCGTTCAGATAAATGAGCGGCCCCATGAAATCGGTATAGGTGTTGACGAATGTAAACAGGGCGATCGTCATTAGCGGCGGCTGAAGCAATGGGAGCATGATCTGGGCATAAGTGCGCAGCTCGGACGCCCCGTCCATTTTCGCCGACTCGATCAACTCGCTAGGCAGACCGAGCATGAACTGGCGAAGCAGGAAAATATAGAAGGGAGCGCCGAAGAAGCTGCCGATCGTAAGCGGCACAAACGTGCCGACCAAGCCGAGTTTCGAGAAGATAATATATACCGGAATAAGCTGCACCTGGCCAGGCAAAATCATTGTCGCTACGATTAAAGAGAAAATGACGCCGCGCCCCTTCCAAGGAATTTTCGAGATGGAATAGGCGACAAGCGGCGCGGACAGGAGCTGCCCGACGATGTTGATCGCGCAAAGCAGCAGCGTGTTGCCCATATAACGACTGAACGGAATCGCCGACACGGCGTCGGCGTAGTTCGACCATTGCCAATCCTTCGGAAGCAGCGAAGGCGATACGGCGAATATTTCCTCCGGCGTTTTCAGCGCGGTCATAAACAGCCAGACAATCGGAAATAGGAACAAACAACCGACAAGCGCGAGCGCCGCATGTGGCATAATCGTGCGCGTCCACAGTTTCTGTCGCGAGCGAACGAGCCGGGAAAGCTCGGTGGCAGACTTGGATTCCGGATTTATGCTAATCCCCTCCATAATAAACCCAACGGGCCGATGTTCGAAGTACAAGCAGCGTCAACAGCACGACGATGACGAACAGGATCCAGGCGAGCGCCGACGCGTAACCCATCTTCAAATAAATAAAAGCGTTCTGGTATAAATAGATGGCATAAAAGAACAGCGACTGGTCCGGCCCGCCCATCGTGCCGGAATTCGCACCGCCGCCAAGAATGAACGACTCGGTGAAAATCTGCATCGCGCCGATCAGTCCCATCAAAAACTGAAACAGCAGGATTGGAGACAACCCCGGCAGCGTAATATGCCAAATGCGGCGGTACCAGGCAGCCCCGTCAATCGAGGCCGCTTCATAATATTGTTGCGGAATCCCCTGCAGCGCCGCGAGAAAGATGAGCGCACCTGCTCCCGAACCCCACAGTCCCATCAGGATGAGCGAAGGTTTCGTATAGTGCGGGTCGAGCAACCAGGCCGGGTCGGACAGGCCGAGCGCGCGCAGGCAGATATTGATTAGACCGTAATCCGGATTCAGCAGCCAGGTCCACAAGATCGCGCTTGCCACGATCGGGATAACCGCCGGTACGTAGTACAGCGTGCGATAGAAGGTGATGCCGCGCACCTTCAGATTGAGCAGGAGCGCGATCAGCAGGCTGGCGACTAGCCCGAACGGCATCGCGATAAACGCCATGTAGAACGTATTGCGCAGCGCCTTATAAAAGTTCGGATCGGATGCGATCGCCTGGTAATTGTCCAACCCGATCCATTGGGGAGGCGAAAACAAATCATAGCTCGTAAAGCTGAAGTACAACGAGCCGAAGAAAGGATATACGGTAAAGGCGAGAAATCCGATCATCCATGGCAGGGCGAAGGCAACGCCCGTCCAGAAGATGCGCCGTCTGCGTTGAAGCGGTGTACTTTGCTTCATTGGGCGATCCTGAGTGAGGATACTCATCGCCGGCCGCCTTTACTTGACGAGCGGCTGGATCGTCTTCTTGACGCCCGCCAACCCTTCGTCGATCGTCGATTTTCCGCGCAGGATGTCATTGACCGCCTTGTTCAGCGCGTCGCTGTATTCGCTGAAGAACGGCAGAGACGGGAATGACTTCAAATTCAAACCTTTCGCATATTCGGTAAATTCCTTGAAGCCAGGCACCGCGTCGTATGCCGGATCGTCGAGCACCGAGGCGCGTGTTGGCAAATTGCCGAGCGCGGCCGTGAACTGGATTAACTGCTGCTTATCCGAGAACCATTTGATGAACTCCCAGGAGGCGTCGGGGTGCTTCGCGCCTTTCGGGATATAGAGCACGCTCGTGTTAATATTACCGGCGTTTTTCAGCTCGGGATGATCTTCACTGTACGGAATCGGCGCAATGCCATAATCGAGGCTCGGGGCAAACTGCTTGATAAACGTCGGCAGCCACTCGCCGTCGATCGTCATGGCGTACTTCCCGCTGAAAAACGGATTTTGCGCGGACTGGTATTTACCGAGCGATGCGGAAAAACGATCAAGGTTTTCGCTGCCGAATTTATCCCAGAGCTCCTTGGAAAATTGAACGGCTTGCTTGAAGCCGGGATCGTCCGGCGTTACCTGCTTCGTCTCCGGATCCCAGAATTTGCCGCCGTACACCTGCGAGAACGTGTACGAATCGATGCCCGGCCACAAGCCAAGCACCTCGAGGCGTCCGTCCTTCTGCACGACGCTCAGCTTCTCGGCGTACTCCTTCAGCTCCGACATTGTCGCCGGAGGCTTGCTGTAGCCTGCATCCGCAAGCAGCTTCTTGTTGTAGAACAGCATCGTGAAATGCATCGCGATCGGCAGGGCATACGTATGCCCGTCGTACTGGCTGCTGGCAAGCGCACCGGGAATAAAGTCGTTTAAGTCGAAAGCGTCCTTGGAAATGTAATTGTCGAGCGGCAACATGGCGCCTTTCGTGCCCCAGGCAGCGACGTTTTGACCGAATTGCGAGGCAATATCGGGCGGGTTGCCGCCGGTGATGGCGGTCAGTTGCTTCTGATAGTCGCTCTGGCTCAAGCCTTTGATCGATATATTCGGATGCGTGTCGTTGAACTGCTTAATCAGCTTCTCGATCGCCTCGCCCTCTGGTCCGGTCCAGCCGTACCAGAAGTTCAGGGTCACTTTTTCCTGTGACGGCTCGCTTGTTGTCGGCTCGGCGCTTTTGGAGGCGTCCTCGTTTTCCGCAGTTCCGGAGCTACCGCTGCCGCTGCAGGAAGCAAGCAGCAGGCTCAAGCCCGCCAGCACGGCAAATGGCGTATTGCGTGTAAATAAACGGATGCCCATTGACATTCGAATCCCTCGTTTCCACGATATTTGACTGCGGTCTTGCTTCACAGTTCAACCCATTCGCCTATCCGCTGCCGCGCCATTCGAGCGGCGTCGATCAGCGCCATCGTCCCGATCGTTTCCGCTGAAGCAACCGGAGCCTCGCTGCTTTCGAAAAAACGCAACAACTCCAGAATGAGTCGTGGAAAGTAATCCGTACATGCAACGAAAAATTCCGTATTTCCGTTTGCATCCGCGTACGAGGCTTGAAACGGTGCTGCGGCCGGTTGCACGACCGTACCCTGCCGCCCGCTGCCATAGTCAACGATGTAGGTGAATAGCTCCGCTCCCCCGAACGCTTTCAGCCGGGTCTCTCCCGTACCCATCATGACGGTTAGCATCTCAAAGCTGTGAACGGCATAATTGTCGAATGCACCGCCTCCGCAGACAAACGCGGCACGGTTTTCCTTCGCCCGGTCTCGCCGCGCCTGCCACGGCTCCAGCTCGCGCGCGAAACGAAGCGCAGAACTGGAAAATAGAGGCGTACCGTATGTCGCAGCCAGCTTGAACATGCCGGCCGCAGCTGAAGCGTTGATTGCAAACGTCTTATCTACGTAAACCGGCTTCCCCGACCGTAGCACCTCGTCCGCAAGCCGCTCATGATGCTGCGGATGATCGGGGGACAAGACGACTACAGCGTCGCAACGCTCGATAAGTTCGCTTATCGAGGCGGCCCGCTCAACGCCGTGCTCCGTGCACCACTGCGTGGTATTGCGAGCGGGGTTCTTGTCCGGATCGTATTCGGGAGGAGCGTCAACCTCCGCCCAGGCAAGCGCGACGTCCCACCTGCCGCCGCTTTCCTGGCGAATCCAGCCGGGGTAGTTGTTGGCATGCCATTCATCGAGAAAGTAGTCGATAAAGCCGACTTTGTTTGCTGTCACAGCCGTATCTCCTTCCTTTCAGCCGCTGAACGGTAGATCGCGTCCATCACCTCGGAGGTAATGAGCGTTCGGTCGATATGCGCCTGATTGGGAATGCCGCTATGGATGCTGGCGAGAAAGCTGTCGATTTCCTCCTGAAAGGCATTGGCCATATGGAAGGTCGGTTTCACTTCGTAGAGCGCTCCTTCGCGAGAGGTGTAGTAGGTGAAGCCGCCTCCGTAGTCGAGCTTAACGCCGCCTTTGTCTCCGAGGAACTCAACGAACATGGCGGATTCGCCGATGTTTTGCGCCCAGGCGCCATTCAGCGAGAGCGTCGGACCGGAAGTGCGAATGAAGGCGGTGACGAAATCCTCTACATCATAAACGCCGCCGTAGTCGGGAGGGCCAGCCCACATATCGACATAGACGTACTCCTTCAGATTGCGGCCGAGCAGTCCGTGCGCTGCTCCCGAAACCGACTCGACCTGCGGCCCTCCGATCGCATACAGCATCAGATCGAGAAAATGGACGCCCCAGTCGATCAGCACGCCTCCGCCGGACATCGCCTTCTTCGTGAACGGACCGCCTAAGCCGGGAATCGAGCGATGTGCACGGAACGAGCCGTAACAATGATAGAGCTCCCCAAGATCCCCGAGCTCGATCATGGCTTTGATTCTGTTCACGGAACTATTGAAGCGGTTAACTACGCCGATGCTCAGCATGCTCCCGCTGCGGCGAGCTTCTTCCTGCATGAGGCGCGCTTCCTGCACCGTCGCCGCCGCCGGCTTCTCGCACAGCACATGCTTGCCAGCACGCAGGCAATCGATAGCGATCGCGGCGTGAACCGCGTTCGGCGTGCAGATCGAAACAGCCTCGACTTCTTCGTCGTCCAGCATGTCCCGGTAATTCGTCAGTGGAATGGCCCCGTTGCATAGCTCGGCCGCGCTGCGGGCACGCTCCTCGACGGAGTCGATCACATACTTTATTTGAGCTGCCTCGCTGCGGTTATAAGCTGGAATATGCTGGCTGCGGGCGATCGACCCGCAGCCGATGACGGCTACCTTTAGGCTTGCCATTGCTGCACATCTCCTCCCTTTTGTTGCAACCATCATAGCAGGGATGGTGAGCGCATTCTTTAGCCTCGGTTGACGTCGTATTGGTCATTTTTTGCTGTTTTCCAGCCACTGCTTGTACATCGTCGGGGACATGCCGAATTTGTTGCGGAAGGCTTTGCTGAACGTGTGAATGGAACGGTAGTGAAGCCGCTCTGCGATTTGCGTGACGCTGAGCTTGCTGCTCTGCAGCCAGAGAATCGCTTGCTCGAAGCGTTTTCGGTCGAAATATTCTTTAATCGTCAAGCCTGTCTCGCGTGCGAAGAGGCGGGAAAGATACGGATAGCTGTAATGCAGTTCGTCTGCAATCATCGACAGCTCGGTAATGCGCAGCAATTTGGAGTCGATGAATTGCACCAGTTCGTAGACAAGCTGCTTTTCCTCGTCGACCTGAGTGTAGGAGGGGAATATCGGCTCGGGTTGCTCGTACAAATTGCGGCAACCAAGCACGAGTATCTGATGCAGGAAGGCGTGAATCATCAGTCCGGAACCGCTGCTAGGATGGTACAGCTCCGCGAGCAGACCGGATAAAGGACGTGCGATGTCCAGCCGATCCTTCACTTGCCGCACTTTGCGCTGGTCCAGCAGCTTCTGCAGCGGGCGAAGCGGGTGCTCGTCAGGCTCCCCGGCGAAATCGAATTGAAATCCGACATAGTAATAGCGGAACGGCTCGATTGAGTCGGCGACACCGTCGTGCATTTCGCCGGGGTAATTGATCAGCAGATCGCCTTCCTTCACCTTGCAAACGGTGCCGTCCGTTTCGTAGACGCCTTTGCCGGAGACGATATAACTGATTTCGTAGCATACCTGCCGGTGTAGGCCGATGCGGTAGCCACCCTGGCAGAATAGATCGCCGACTTGATACAGCTTGACCGGGCCGTAGGAGCGTGGTTCCTCAAAGTATCCTTTATCGAAATGAAATTTGACCGTTTTCTCGCTCGATTCTTCCATTCGGTTCCTCCCCCGTACTTAACAAGTTTAATTGTGACTGAGGATAAGAATACAGGCAGACAGCCGGCCTGAAACGATCGGCTGCCTTTGTTCAACTAATAGGCAGTTTGGCGCAACTACTGATTAGAAAGATGCGTACTTATAGAGAAGCTCATAAAATATAAAATTTGGAATTCAACTGGAGGATGGATTATGAATAAGAAATACTTAGGTACGGTTACAATCATCATTTTTGTTCTCATTTTTTCCATTCTCGTGGGATGTAGCAGTGAGAATTCTGATGACAAAGAAGCAATTCAAGTTGCAACTAAATACAAGGAAACCGAATATAAAGTAGACGATTACCATAAAGTCACTCTCCCTGAAGGTATTCAGGCAAAAGCGGATGAAACTAAGCCATACGTGACCAATGACTTCTATAACAGCCAAATGGCAAACCGTGTTACTGGCTTACCATTGCAAATAGCTCAGTCGGAAAAGTCGAGTATTAAAGCAGATAAAATTCACTTTGAATCGGCTCAAAATGAAGAAAGTGGAGTCAAGAGCCTGAGCTATGACCTGGTCTTGGAGCTTACAAATGACCAAGGCACTTCGAAGGAAATAAAAATAACAGGTGTATTGACAATGACCAAGGTCAATGAAGAATGGAAAGTGAAATATGACGTAAATCACAATCTAAATGAACTTTCAAATCTGGCACAAGCAAAAGGTTAAACATTATGAGGGCTGTCAAGTTGATAGCCCTCCGTTACGCTTGTTACGCTCCTAACGGGGCAGTTTAACGCAACTATCCAAAAATTGGAACGCATATTGTTACAATACGGTTTTCCGTGAAAGAGGGGATGTTGTGAAAAAAGTGTGCTTGTATGTTATTTTTCTGTTCACATTAAGTGGCTGTTCAGGTGGAAAGCCAGTCGAAGACAACATAATCTTTCAGTCCGAAGGACAGCTATGGAAAGCCACAATTCAGAACAAAGTTATTGAACACGGTGGGAAGCACTATTTTAATATAATTTATCAATATAAAGGTGACTTAGAAGACCTTCATGAGGTGGAGAAGATTTCCTTTGCACAAGGGACAGCATTAGGCACACAAATAGTAAACATTTACGACCCATCCTATAAATCAGAATTGATAAATAACGGAGGATATCAGGAAGAATATGAGGGGAAGTATGGGGTTATCATTGATGACATTAAAAAGCGAAATACGAATGAATTTACAATAAAATATGCCATGATTATCGACAATGCTTATACAACACTAGATGCCATACAGAAAGATAGAATATCAATCATTATTAACTGGGAAACTCAAGAGAAGAAGTACGAAGATAAGATAAAATGATTAACGTGGAAACTAAGGGGTGTTACTAAACATTCCTGTTGAGCCTAAGAAATGGGCTTTGTAAAAAAGGGAGCGCCTCAGTATGATGGGTTTGTCGACAACACATCAAGGAGGCGCTCCTACTATGAAGTTTAAGCAATCAGACGTACAAA
>NZ_JBHSHY010000010.1:0-154933 GCF_042653205.1 Paenibacillus sp. GCM10023250
GGGAGCGCGGCGGCGAGCAGCCGGCGGGCGGCAATGCCGGCGGCGCGGCGCCGCAAGCGAACCGGGCGCGCGGCGAGCAGCGCGCGTGGAAGCCGGAGGACGATTACAATCTCGATCGTCTGCTTGGCAATGACCGCAGCGGCGGCGACAACGCCGGCGGCGGCGATCCGAACCCGAACGGCGGCGCCCAAGGCAGCGGCGGCGAACGGCGCAAAGCCATTCGCACCGACATGTGGGGGCTGCCGGTCCGCAACGCCGGGTCGCTCAAGGATTACGGCGAGGACCCGGATGACAGCTACCGCTCGCGCGGCGAAGGCTCGCGGCGCGGACGGGGCGGCGGACGCCGCAGCACGGCCGGCGGCAGCGCGCCGCAAGCCGGCGGCAGCGCGCCGCAAGCCGGCGGCACGGGCTCGCGCCGCAAGAAGAAAGCCGGCGGCAATGCCGCAGCCGGCCAGCTGCAGATCGCGCCGGTGAATGGCGGCGGCGGTCAGGGCGGCGCAGGTCCGCGCAAGAAGAAGTCCGGCGGCGGCAACGCCACGGCGGCCTTCGTCCGGAAGAAACGCAAGTAAAGCGCGGGTTTCGCCCTTGAACCGTGTTGATTTCGGTTCGCAAAGTTGCTACAATGGACTTCTAGCTGCGGTTAGAAGTCCATTTTTATCCGGGGACGGACAGACAAGGGAGAGGTGAACGGCATGGCGAAGAAGAGCGATGGCAAGCAGCTCGCCCAGAATAAGAAGGCTTCCCATGACTATTTCATCGAAGACACCTTCGAAGCGGGCATGGTGCTGATGGGAAGCGAGATCAAGTCGCTGCGGATGGGCAAGGCGAACATCAGCGATGCGTTCGCGACGATCCGGAACGGCGAGATTTTCATCCACAACATGCACATCAGCTACTTCGAGCAGGGGAACCGGAGCAATCCGATGGACCCGACCCGGGCGCGCAAGCTGCTGCTGCACAAGGCGCAGATCCATAAGCTGCTCGGCCTGTCCAAGCAGGAAGGCTACGCGATCGTGCCGCTCAAGATTTACGTCAAGAACGGGTACGCGAAGCTGCTGATCGGTCTCGGCAAAGGCAAGAAGCAGTACGACAAGCGCGAGTCCGCGGCGAAGAAGGATGCCCAGCGCGATATCCAGCGCGCGCTTCGCGAGAAGCAGAAGGTCGCTCGCTAGGGCAGCGGCCGCAGACAAGGAAGCGAAGGAGATCGTCGGCACGGCTTCCAACAAGACATCGGTTCGCAATGGGCCGGCCTGTGGTATACTAATTAAGCAACACAACGACATGCTCGGTAACGTGAGGCCTGCGATTGATCAGGGTTTCATGCGTCGGCGCGTCGCCTGCTAAACGGAGGGCTGATCGCCGTTTATGCGATTCGGGGGCGTTTATGGATTCGACGGGGATAGTTCGAGCATGGGTTGCGGGTAGTGGGGAGCGTCCGCTTCATCAACGCTAAAGCCTATTAAACGGCAAACAACAACAACAACTCGCTTTCGCAGCTTAATAACCTGTGACGCGGCTTCTACCTTGCATCGCCCATGTGCCAGGCTAGGGGCTAACCTTTAGTGGGATACGCCGATCGGTCTCCGCCTGGGGTCGACGGAAGAAGATAATCAGGCTGACCCAAAACGTAGTCGGTTACGGGACGACGTTCGGGTGACATCAATACCGTGACTACACCCGTAGAAGCCTGTGTGGCGTTGTCTTCGGACAGGGGTTCAAATCCCCTCGCCTCCACCATGTAAATCCACTACCGCATGAGGTAGTGGATTTTTGCTTTTCCTAGGCCTATTCACTTGGACAATCCCTTGGGGCTATGATAAGGGGATCAATCGGGATAATAAGGAGAATCTGCAGCATGCTGCTCCTCACTCTCATCTAACCGAAGGTGAATTTGTATAGCGTTTGCGTACGGTATGAGTAGACTTGCCTGTTAAGGCAGGTTTCTTTGGCTGTGCCTTTGTCTATACGACGCCGGTAAGAAGAGACGACAGCATGAAAACAGATGTATTTTTATCCGGAGGGTTTTAATTGATACCGTTAAATAAGAGCGGTTTGCGCACGCTTTATTTGGGTTTATGGTATGAAGGAAATGGCATTTTCGCTTGCGGGTATTCTTGCGCCCGCGTGCGTAAGTCTGCTCTATGAGCCGTTTGGAATAACGGGCATCGTCCTCAACCGCTTGTCGACCGCATCATGCAACCCGCCGCCGATGAAGGGGCCTATTGCTGGTTGTTTCTGATTTTCAGCGATCGGAAGGTTTCCGGAATAGCGGTTCTATATCTAGCGACCGGAATCGTTATCATTGCCGTTACGTTAACGGCTATGCTACTTCGCCGAAGAAAGAGAAGTTAATTATGTTTGGCGGCGGATCGTGGTTTTGCACAGCCACGGCTCGCCTCCACCATCATGAACCACATCCGCCCGAGGATGTGGTTTTTGCTTTGCCGCCGCGCCATCCCTCTCCTTCCCAGAAGGAAAAACGCGCCCGGCAGGCGAATTAAATGTTCCGGACTTCGTGTTCCAGACTCATGGTGAGGTGATGGAGGATGCATCGTACGCATTGGCTGACATCCGCACGAACGGTTCAAGGGAAGATCGGCGTCTTGGCCAGGCTGCGGAACCGGTTCGGGTTTTCCTCGCTTCGCAAGCGCATCATGGCGTTTCTCACCGTCGGCTTCGCCGGCTGCGCCATCTTGATGGCGACGGTATCGTATAATGCGATTTACGCCATGCAGCGCGATAAGATCCAGACCTCGATGACGTTCGATCTGTACCAGCAGACGACCAAGCTGAACCAAATGTACAACAACCTGCTGCTGGTGACGCAGCAGATGACGCCGGAGGGAACGGTCGGCAACCTCATGGAGACCTATGTCTCCGCCAAGGATTCGTACAGCCAGCGCGTGCTCTCGCGCGACATCTCCTACAACATCGGCCTCATCACGTTCTCGAATCCGGCGATGGAGCTCGTCATGTATTATAATCCCGAGAGCGGGCAAGCCGCGTTGTCGAATTTGCCGCTTCGCGGAGACGTTGATATGCAAGCGCTTCCCAATGTAGCCGGCAAGGGCGTGCTGAACTACCAGTCCCCGCACAAATCGTTATGCCGCTTCAGCGACGACCAGGTCGTGTCGGTGACGCGGGACGTGACCTTCTCGGACGGCACGAAGCTGGTCGTGTACGTCGAGGCCAAGACGGATATCGCGACGGACATGAATTCGCTGACGGCGAACGTGAACATGCCGTATACGCTGGCGTTCACCGATGCGTCCGGCGCCGTGACCTACAGCAGCAATCCGGCGGCGCCCGCGGTGGGCGAGCGGCTCCGGCTAAGCGGGGCGTCAGGCGTGACGGACGATTACGTGTGGAGCCGGATGACGGGCGATTACGGCTACGACATCACGCTGCTGCTGCCCGTGAGCAGCTACAATCATGAGCTCTACACCTGGAAGAACCGCATGTATTGGATCCTCGCCGTCGGGCTGCTGATGATGGTGCTCCTCACGCTGCTGCTGCGGCGGCTGATCAACCGGCCGTTCCGCTTGATCGAGAAGGAGATGATCACGTTCGGCAAAGGGTACATGGGCACCCGGCAGTATCATACGGGCATCGACGAATTCGACCGGATCTTCGAGCAGTTCAATATCATGAAGCGGCAGATCCAGCAGCTAATCGTGGAGTCGGAGCAGAAGGAGAAGCGGCGGCATCAGCTGGAGCTCGAGAAGCTGGCGTACCAGATCAACCCGCATTTTCTGATGAATACGCTCAATTCCGTCCGCTGGCTGGCGGTGCTGCACAAGCAGGAGGAGATCGAGAAGTTCGTGGCCTCGCTGATCTTCCTGCTGAGCTACAACCTGGGCAAGTCGGAGGAGACGGCGACGTTCCGTTCGGAACTGCGGGTGATGCGGACGTATTTGGAGCTTCAGCAGATGCGGCATGATTTCGAGGTGGAGCTGGATATCGAGGAGGGCGCCTACCTCGACAGCCCCGTCGCGCGGTTCATCCTGCAGCCCATCGTGGAGAACGCCGTCTGCCACGGCCTGGACGATCACGGCCGGCTGGACATCCGCGTCGCGTCCGACGAGACGGAACGGCTGGTGCGCATCACGATTCGCGACGACGGCAAAGGGCTCAGCCAGGAAACGCTGGCCCTGCTGCAGCGCGACACGCCGGATCAGCAGCAGACGGGCTGGGGGATCGGGCTGCGCTACGTGCGCTCCATGCTGGAATCCTTTTACGGCCCGAATGCCCGCATGGGGATCGACAGCACGCCGAACCGCGGCACGACGGTCACGCTGACCCTGCCGTATATGCAATCCAGAAAGGAGCGGGGGATATGATCCGGGTATTGATCGTGGACGACGACAAGCTGGCGCGCAAAGGCTTGATCTCGATCCTGCCGTGGGCCGAGCACGATATGACGGTGGTCGGCGAAGCCGCGAACGGCGCGAAGGCGCTGGAGTTCATGGAACGGCATGAGGTGGACCTCATGTTCGTGGATCTCTCGATGCCCGTCATGTCGGGCATGGAGCTGCTTCGGGTCGCGCGGCAGAAGTTCCCGGGCCTGCGCTCCGTCGTGCTGTCGTTCCACGAAGAGTTCGAGAACGTGCAGACGGCGTACCGCATGGGCGTGCTCGATTACATCTCCAAGGTGCGGCTGGAATCCGAGGACGACGAGCAGATTCTGAAGCGGATCCGGCAGCAAATGACCAGCGAAGCGCGATTGCCGGCGCCGGCGCCTCGCGCGGCCGAGCTCCCTGCCTGGCCGGCGGCCGCTCCCGGGCCATCCGGCGGTTCCGCGGATGAAGCGCGGTGGGCCGCGCTGGAGCAGGAATGGCGCGCGCATTACTGGCTGTATAACGAAGCGGTGTTCCAGCGGCTCTGCAAGGAGACCATGGAAGCTGGCGTGGCGTTCCGCCGCGTGGAGGGGCTGTTCGTGCGCGTCCTGTCCCAGATGGAGAGCGTGATCGAGCTGGACGCCGAGCCGCGGTCCGACGTCCACGACGTCCGCTCGGCGATCGCGTGGCTGCGCGATTACCGGCAGCGCGTCTATGCGCGGGTCGCCGCCTCCGCGGATTGCGCCAACACGACGATGAGCATCCTGAAGGCGGTGCTGTACATTCGCGAGCAGGCGTCGAATCCGGTGCATGCCGAGGATGTCGCCGATCACGTGCATATGAGCCGAAGCTATTTCAGCCAATGCTTCAAGAAGCTGACGGGCGCCACGTTCAACGAATTCCTGCGGCAGGAGCGGATCGGCGCCGCCGAACGGCTGCTGTGCGAGACCAACCGCTCCATCGCTTGGGTGGCGCAGGCCGTCGGCTACAACGACTCCAAATATTTCTCGCAGCTCTTCTACGAACAGACCCGCCTGCTGCCCTCCGAGTTCCGCGCCCAGTTCCACAAGGGAGAGGAGTGAAGGGGGAAGAATGATCGCGGCAGAGCGAACAAATCTCTACCCCGCGGCGATATGCGCCGCAAAAGCCGACACAACCGTCGGCCTTTTTTTATGCGCTTACATTGTAAAATGAGGAGGCAAGATCAAGAGGGAGGGATTAGATGAAACGGAATATGGCAACGCTGCTGTCGGTCGCATTGCTCGGTCTCAGCTTGACGGCATGTTCGTCCAACAACTCATCCAACACTGATGTGAAAGCGCCGTCAAACGGGAACTCGGGCACGAACGCGAGCACCGGCGCGAACACGCCGCCGCTGACCGGCGACGACCTGGCCTTCTCCAAATTCCCGAAGCCGGTCGACGTCCACATCGGCATGGTGGTGGACCCGACGGACAAAACGCTGCCGGAAGGCGACAGCGTCAGCAACAACCAGTACACGCGCTACCTCAAGGACAAGTACAACATCAACGTCATCGTGGACTGGACCGCGGCGACGGGCAACGATTTCAAGCAGAAGGTCAGCCTGACGATCGCATCCGGCAAGCTGCCCGACGGCATGGTCGTCGACGACCGTTCCTTCATGACCAAGGCGGCCAGCTCGGGGCTGCTGTACGATATCACCGATCTGTTCCAGCAATATTCCTCTTCGCAGGTGAAGGACATCATGAACAGCACCGACGGCCGCGCGATGGAGAACGCCAGCTACAAAGGCAAGATGGTCTCGCTTCCGAACATCACCGTGGATACCGACGGCGTGCACGTCATGTGGATCCGCAAGGATTGGCTCGACAAGCTGAACCTGCCGGTGCCGAAGACGGTGGCGGATATCGAGAAGACGGCGAAAGCGTTCATGGACAACAAGATGGGCGGGGACAAGACGATCGGAATCGCCGGTCCGTCCAAGAACACGTTCCCGTACTCGACGTTCCTCGTCTCCTCCAACAATATGGGCGGCTTCGATCCGATCTTCGGCGCGATGGACGCGTATCCGGGCTATTGGCTCGACAACGGCGACGGGACGGTCTCGTACGGCACGCTGTCGGACAATACGAAGAAGTCGCTCGCGCTGCTGGCCGACTGGTACAAGAAGGGGCTGATCGACCCCGAGGTCGGGACCCGCGACAACGTCGGCGATCCGATCAACGCCAATCAGACGGGCATTTTCTTCGGTCCGTGGTGGAACGGCGGCTACGGCAATGGCGACTCCTTTAAGAACGATCCGACGGCGAACTGGCAGGCCTACCCGGTCTACTCCGACGATAACAAGTGGAACGTGCATATGAAGACGACGGGCAGCACCTACACCTTGATCAGCAAGAACGCCAAGCCGGACGTCGCCAAAGCCATTCTCATCATGAACAACGCGCTCGTGCGCGACGAGGCGACCTTCGATCTGTCCGTGAGCGTGGGCTGGTATCCGCTTCGCAACGTCATGGCCGCGGCCAACGAGACGGAATACGAGTATACCGAGCTGATGAAGGTGCTGAAGGGCGAAACCAAGCCCGAGGATTACAACAAGCCGAACAGCTTGTACAAACTGATGTATTCGGATGCGACCAAAGTGCAGAACGTCGTCAAGCCTCCGTACGACGAATTGAGCGTCAGCAACTTCAACACGGCGAACTTCGGCGACTTCCAGCGGATGTATTCGCTCCTGATCGGCGACCGTCCGTTCGCGACGACGCCGATCGACAAAAAGGTGTACAGCGTCACGTACAACCAGACGCCGACGATGGAGACGAAGTGGGCCAACCTCAAGAAGATGGAAGACGAGACCGTGCTGAAGATCATCCTCGGCCAGGCGCCCGTCGACTCCTTCGACAAGTTCGTGAAGGACTGGAAAGCGCAAGGCGGAGATGAGATTACGAAGGAAGTCGCGGAGCTGCTCAACAAGTAAGGTGCCATGCGGAAGCTTGCGGAAGGCGCCGGCGGTGCCGGTGCCTTCCGCGGGCGCCGCGATTCTGGCGGGAGGACGGAGGTTAGGCCGCAATGCGGAAATTAGGCCATCAGAAGCACTACTATGTCATGCTGCTGCCGGGCATGGTCTGGCTCGCGCTGTTCAATATCGTGCCGATGTTCGGCATTCTCATGGCGTTTCAGAATTATAACCCGGGCCTCGGCCTGTTCAAGTCCGAGTGGGTCGGGCTGGATAACTTCACGTACATGTTTCAGCTGAACGACAGCAAGACGGTCATCGTTAATACGTTCATCATCGCGATCGGCAAGATCGTGTTCAATTTGCTCGTTCCGCTCGTCTTCGCCATCCTGTTGAACGAGCTGCGCGGCATGCGGTACAAGAAGCTGGTGCAGACCGTCGTGTACCTGCCGCATTTCCTATCGTGGGTCATCATGGCGACGATCGTCATCGGGATTTTCGGCTATTACGGCGTTATCAATACGATCATCGGCATGTTCGGCGGGGATCCGAAGCTGTTCATGGCGGATGCGGGGATCTTCCGGCAGCTGCTCATCGGCACCGACGTGTGGAAGGAATTCGGCTTCAACGCCATCATCTATCTCGCGGCGCTGACGGGCGTCAACCTCAATCTATACGAAGCGGCGGCCATCGACGGCGCGAACCGCTGGCATATGATTCGGCATGTCACGCTGCCCGCGCTGTCGACCACGGTCGTGCTGCTCGGGGTCCTCAGCCTCGGCAACGTGCTGAACGCCGGCTTCGATCAAGTGTATAACCTGTACAACCCGCTCGTCTATTCGACCGGCGATATTTTGGACACCTGGGTATACCGGCTGGGCTTGCAAAACCTGCAGTTCTCGCTGGCGACGGCGGCCGGCCTGTTCAAATCCGTCATTAGCTTCGTCTTGATCTTCATCTCGTATCGTCTGGCGTATCGTTATGCCGACTACACGGTATTCTGAGGGAGGGCGCGAAATTGGTCAGAAATAAAACGTTAGGCTCCAGGACGTTTGAAATCGCCAACGTCCTCATCCTCGGCGTGCTGCTCGTGAGCTGCCTGTATCCGCTGTGGTACACCTTCTGCGTGTCGATCTCCGACAAGTCCGCCGCGAACGCGGGGCTCGTCACGATCTATCCGATCGGCTTCTCACTCACGCCGTACAAGGAAATCATCAACGACGGCAACTTCTTCAACGCATTCTGGATCTCGATCCAGCGGACCGTGCTCGGCACGGGCTTCTCGCTCCTCATGACGGTCTTGATGGCGTATCCGCTGGCGCGTCCGAAGAAGGATTTCAAGATGCGCAATACGTTCATGTGGGTGCTCGTGTTCTGCATGCTGTTCAACGGCGGCCTGATCCCGTGGTACCTTACGATCCAGAACTATCATCTGATCAATTCGATCTGGGCGCTCGTGCTCGGCGGAGGCGTGCCGGTGTTCGACGTCATTCTGATCATGAACTTCTTCCGCAACCTGCCGAAAGAGCTGAACGAGGCGGCCGTCGTCGACGGCGCCGGTCCGTGGTCGATCCTGTTCCGGGTGTACATCCCGTGCTCCATCCCCGTGCTGGCGGCCGTGGCGCTGTTCCTGAGCGTGTACCATTGGAACGAGTTCTTCAACGGCCTGGTGCTGATGAACACCGCCGATAAATATCCGCTCCAAACCTATATCCAGCAGCTCGTCGTCAACATTCCGGTCGGCACGAACCTCACGCCCGAGCAGTACAAGAAGCTGTCGGAGCTGTCGAACCGGACGCTGAACTCGGCCAAAGTATTCATCGCCATGGTGCCGATGCTGGTCGTCTATCCGTTTCTGCAGAAGTACTTCATCTCCGGCATCATGCTGGGCGCCGTGAAGGAATAAGGCCGGGGAAGACGAGAAGGCGGCTGCCGTCCCGGCGCCGGTCGGGGCGCGGAAACGCGTTTAGAGGCGTCTCGTTATCCGAACCGCGTAAACCGAGTAAACGGTAATGCCGAAAGCCGACCGCAGGGTCGGCTTTTTCGTGTCGGCTTTTCGGGCTTTGCAGGAATTTAGCGAATAATGTCGGGGGATTTTGACGAAACAAATCGAATAATGTCAATAAAGTTAACGCTAAAAATGAAAATCGCGATAAATTTTCATAAAACGTTAAAAAAATAAATATATTGACTCTCTTAAATCCGCGAATATATAATCTTCTCATAAATTGGGTAGGGATTGTCAGATTTAATGACATGATATCCGGTTTTTCACCACGGTCCGCGTTCGTAAGCATAGACTAACAAGCCGAGGCGGGGGGAACCAGAGAAGAGGTGATTGAACAGTCCGCAGCGTTTTTGCCCATCGGCGGCGAGAACAGCGCGCGGATCGTCGTTTTGCGAGCAATAGTTACTTACTAGTAAGTAAAGTTACTAACCTATTGTTAAAGCGTTTTCATGATCGTTATTCACTATTAGGCGAAGGAAGTGACAAAGCTTGACCAGAAAAAGCAAGAAAATGGCGGCTGCGGTCTTTTCGGCGATGCTGGCGCTTGGAGTCGTAACGCCCGCTTTGGCCATGCAATCCCAGCACCACGATCCGCTGCGAAAAAGCCAAATGAACGAAGAACCCCCCGCGCTTGATTCCGCAAGCCCCGTAATCCCCGCAAGTCTGGACGCGAGCGCCGCGGCCGGTCAAGCATCCGCCGGGCGTCCCGCGTTCGCGAGCATGCTGCCTGCCGTACCCGAATACGCCCCCGGCCGGGTGATCGTGAAGTACCGGTCATCGGACGCTGCCGTCCAGGCAGAATCGCTATCCGCGCAAATTACAGGCGCCAGCCCGCTGCCGGTTCCGAACGCGGAGCTGCTGAAGCTGGCGGAGGGCGCCGACGTACATAGCGTCATCGAGCAGCTGCGGAAGAACCCGAACGTGCTTTACGCGGAGCCCGACTACAAGGTCTCTTCCGCCTTGAACCCACAGACGTTCCGTCCGGCGGAAGACGCCGCCCCGGCTTCCGCGGCGGCCGCGAAGGCGGACGGCTCCCCCATCCTGCCGAACGATCCGCTGTTCCACGAACAATGGGGCCTGCATAACACCGGGCAAGACCTCAACGACGGCTCGGTTCCGGGCGGCACGCCCGACATCGACATGGATCTGCCGGAAGCCTGGGAGATCGCGCAGGGCGGCCAGGACGTCACCGTCGCCGTGATCGGCAACGGCGCCAAGACCGACGTGCCCGACCTGGTCGGCCGGATATGGACCAACCCGAACGAAATTCCGGATAACGGCGTGGATGACGACGGCAACGGGCTCGTCGATGACGTGAACGGCTGGGACTTTCTGCACGACGACAATACGGTGTTCGATACGAGCGACGGCCTGAGCGATCTGCTCGGCACGACGGTCGCCGGCCAGATCGCCGCCGCGATGAACAATAACGAAGGCATCGCCGGCGTCGCGCCGAACGCGAGCGTCATGCCGCTCAAGGTCGTGTCGCCGGACGGCGGCTACTTCTCCGACGTCGTCGATGCGATCGAATACGCCGAAGCGCACGGCGCGAAGATCGCCACGCTCGGCATCGTGTACACCTACAGAAGCAAGCTGATCGAGGACGCGATCAACGCCTCCAGCATGCTCTTCGTCGCTCCGGCGGGCGAGAGCTCAGGCATGTTCGGCCAAACCTTGAACCTCGACGTGGATCCGGTATACCCGGCCGCCTACCCGAGCCCGAACGTGCTGTCGGTGACCGGCGTCGACATTCTCGGCAACCTGGCGCTGGACAATGCGATCGGCCAGCAGTCCGTGGACGTCGCCGCGCCGTCCGAGCTGATCATCTCGACGGTGCCCGACATCGATGCCGGCTATGCGGCACAGATCGACAACGGCACGTACAAAGCCTATTACAACGGCATCGGCTTCGAGGAAGTTCCGATCGACGATCCGCAGTACGCCGGCCAGCGGCAGGATATGTTCGACCGCGCCATGAACTTCCTCAAGCCGGATGGCGCCGAGGCTCCGAGCATTCTGCTCGTGAACGACAGCCAGCGCAGCGGAGGCGGCGGCATCGGACCGATGTACGAGAGCGACCAGCTGGCGGTCTACGAAGAGCTGCTTCAGCATGCCGGCTACGCTTACGACACGGCAACCACGCAGGACGAGAGCTTCGACGGACCGCCCCTCGAGCAGCTGAAGGACTATGACATCGTCGTCTGGTTCACCGGAACGGCGGGGACGCTGAACGGCAAGAAGCTGATTACCGACGCCGACCAGGCCAATCTGACGGCGTACCTGAACGGCGGCGGACACCTGATGCTGACGGGTCAAGACGCTATCGATCAAAGCCCGGCCTCCCCGTTCGTGCGGGACGTGCTCGGCCTGACGATCGTCAAGGAAGGCGGGTACGTCTTTAAGGGCTGGGGCGTGCCGGACACGATCTACGACGGCCAGATCTACAAGCTGATGGATTTCGCGCTGTTCTACGATACGGTCATCAGCAACAAGCCGGACATGACGAAGGTCAACATCAAGAACAGTAACGGCAAGTATTCCTACTCGCAGGGAACGCTGTACGCTGCCGCTTACGCGGCCGGCGTGGCCGCGCTGGTGCAGGGCGAATACCCGGACCTGAGCGCCACGGACGTCAAGCAGCGCGTCGTGACGAGCGGCAAGCCGCTGGACAGCCTCAAGATGAGCACGGCGAGCGGCAGGCTGATCAGCGCGTACCGCGCGCTGTGGAACAAGGACATTCCGGGCATGACGCTGATCGATCCATCCGTGACCGGGAAGCTGGATCATGCGGCCGATCCGAACCATGTCTACGCCGTTGAGCTGAATGCCGGCGAAGAAGCGGCCTTCTCGCTGACCGGCGCGAAGGGCACGGACTTCGACCTGATCCTGTACGATTCCTCCGCGAAGACGGTGGCGAGCCGTGACGGCGCCGTGGCGTTCTCCGAAACGCCGGGGACGTCCTCCGAAACGATCAAGTTCCGTGCGTCCGAGAAAGGCACGTACTACATCAACGTCTATGCCGTTGCCGGCGCAGGCCAGTATACGCTGAACGTCGATTACGGCAACACGTCGGGCAAGTTCGAGGACGACGACGCATCGTTCACGTATGAGGGCGATTGGACGACGGTATCGGACGCTTCGTATTCCGGCGGCACCATGAAGCAGCTGACCGGGGAAGGCTCCGTCAAATTCGGCTTCCGCGGCAACCTGTTCGAATGGATCGGCACGAAGGGCGAGAATTTGGGCGTCGCCGAGATCCGGATCGACGGCTTCCCGGCGGGTTACGCCGACCTTAGCGGCAAGAAGAAGCAAACGCAGCAGTCGCTGTTCAAAATGGTCATCCCGAACGGGCACCACGACGTCGAGATCCGCGCCATGAAGGGCGCAAACCAGATCCTGGCCATCAACCTGGACGCCGTCGCGTTCTCCAGCTTGATCTCGCCGACGTCGAAGGCCGCGAGCTATACCGGCCCGTGGGCGTTCAAGTACGGCAAGAAATACCCGGACGGCTCCGAGAGCTACACGACGACGCCGGGCAGCGCGGTCGAATTCCCGTTCACGGGGACGAAGGTGACGGTCTGGTCCACGACGGGCAGCAACCGCGGCAAGGTGAAGATCTACATCGACGGACAGTCCGTAACGCCGACGCCGGTCGATCTGTACAGCGAGACGACGCGATACCAGGTGCCGGTCTTCACGTCGGGCGAGCTCGCCGGCGGCGCGCATAAGATCAAGATCGAGCATGCGGGCGAAAGCAATCCGAAGTCGAGCGGCGGCATCGTCACGATCGACGGCCTGGACGTCCTGAACCTGAACTAGCCCGAGAGACAGCTATTATTCCGATCCGAAATGGGGTACCTGAACGTGAATCCATCACTTCTCAAAAAATCGCTCTCGCTCGCGGCAATCTCGGTGCTGGCCGGCAGCGTCGTCACGACGAGCCTGCCCGCGGCGCATGCCGTCCCGGGAGACAAGCACTTCATCACGGAGGAAGGCCTGCAGGCGGTCACCCGCCTGCTGCAAGAAGCCGGGCCGGCAGCCGGCGCCGCGGCCTCCGGCGAGGCGTACGTGGCCGAAGACATCAATACGAAGTCGGCGGACGAAATCAACGTCATCGTGCAATTAAGCGGCCAGCCCGCGGCCGTCGGCCGCTATGCGGCCAAGCAAGGCTTCAAAACTTTGGCCGCGGCATCGACCGAGGCGAAGGTGCGCGCCGAGCAGGACGCGTTCGTCCAGCGCGCGCGGGCGAGCAGCGTGCCGTTCAAGGTCGACCGCCGCTTCGATACCGTCCTGAACGGGATGGAGATCACGATCCGCGCGGACGCGATTCCTCAGCTGGCCAAGCTGCCGGGCGTGAAGGCCGTTCATAAGAACATCCGCTATTATCCGGCCGACGTAGCCGACAGCTACCAAGCCGCCGCCGGATCGTCCGCGTTCGATACGGTGCCGCTCGAGCAGATCGGCGTCCTGCAGGCCTGGGAGCAAGGCTACACGGGCAAAGGGCTGAAGGTCGGCGTCCTCGATACCGGCATCGACTACAAGCATCCCGATCTCGCCGGCAATTACGTCGAAGGCGGCTACGATGCCATCAATCTGGATGACGACCCGTACGAGGACCTGCCGGAAGGCGATGGCGAAGGCTCCTACCACGGCACGCACGTCTCCGGCACCATTGCCGGGACGGCCTCGAACCCTACGGCCGAGCACGTGCAGAAGGGCGTCGCTTATGACGCCAAGCTGTACGCGTACAAGGTGCTCGGGCCGAATGGCGGCACGTCCGCGCAGGTCATCGACGGGATCGAGCATGCCGTCGAAGACCAGATGGACGTTATCAACATGTCCCTGGGCAGCGACCTGGAGAAGGATCCGAATTCGCCGGATGCCATCGCGGTGAACAACGCCGTCCTGGCGGGCGTCGTCGCCGTCGTCGCGAACGGCAACGCCGGCGCGGGCAATCATTATTATTATTCCATGGGCTCGCCGGCATCGGCGCAGCTGGCCATCTCCGTCGGCGCGGTGACGAGCGAGAGCATCCGCGTCGCGGGCGGGGTGCGCAGCGAGGTCGGCTCCACGGCGCACGAGGCGCACATGGACTTGATGAGCTGGACGCTGGACAAGGAGAACTTCAACGAGATGTTCGGCGACGGCCCGATCAAGGGCGTGTACGTCGGTCTCGGGTCGAACGACGATTACGATGGCCTCAGCAAGGAGTTCCTGGCCGATAAAATCGTCTTCATCTCCCGGGGCAATCTTACCTTCGACGAGAAGGTGAAGAACGCTGCCAAGCACGGCGCGAAGGCCGCGGTCATCTTCAACGGCAACGCCATCAGTCCGGAAATCAACGAACCCGATCTGTCCGAGAATATCGAGGGCCGCAACGGTCCGATCGGGCCGGTGGCCTTCCTCGGGGACAGCTACGACTATATCCCGACGTTCGACATGGCGGGCGATTCGGGACGCGCCTTGGCCCGCGAACTGAAGGCGCATCCGAACGAAACGCTGCAGTTCACGATGAAGAACGATTTCGAGAAGACGCCCGCGGCGGGCGACTTCATGGCGGACTTCAGCTCCAGAGGCCCGAACTCGGACGGCAACTACGGCATCAAGCCGGACCTGAGCGCGCCGGGCGTGCAAATCTTCTCGTCCGTGCCGGCTTACGGCGCAGCGAATCCGGACGCGAACTACGACCAAGCGTACGCTAAGATGAGCGGCACGAGCATGGCGACGCCGCACGTGGCGGGTCTCGCTCTGCTGATCAAGCAGGCGCATCCGGAATGGACGCCGACCGACATTCGCGCCGCGCTGGCGAATACGGCCGAGGAGATCGTCGACCAGGACGGAACGCCGTACGACGTCTATTCGCAAGGCGCCGGCCGGGTCGACGTCATGCACGCGATCGACACGCGCGCAATCATCGAATCGCTGGATCAGATCACGATCTATGACGACAAGATGAACCCGACGGTCATCCCGAGCGAGGCGAGCAGCGTCAGCTTCGGCCTGATGCAGCCGGGTGACGAGGCGGCGAAGCCGCTCCGCGTCAAGAACCTGTCGGAAGCGGCCGTGACGTACAGCGCGCAGGTCGTCATGCATCCGTCGGTCACCTCGGACCCGCATGACCCGGTTCCGACGCCGGATACCGGCAAGATCGCGGTGAAGCTGACCGGTCTCGCGGGCGACGCGGTGACGGTGGCGAAGGGCGGCGCGGTCGAATTCGGCTTGACGGCGGCTGTCAGCCCGCAGGCGAAGGTCGGCGTATACGAAGGCGAAGTGCTGCTCGAGAGCGACGGCCTTCCATCCCTGCACCTGCCGTTCGCGATTCACGTCGGCAAAGACTCGGAGGACAACGACTTCCCGATCCAGAACCTGACGCTCAGCGGCACGACCGTGTCGAAGGACGCGCCGATCGACGTCACGGCATCGCTGCCGACGGGCACTATCAATCATCTGTACGCGGCGATCTATGATCTGAACGACCAGCCGCTCGGCATCCTGGCCGAATACTACGATCTGGACGAGGAGAAGGACATCCTGAAGCCGCTCCCGTCCGACTTCGTCATCCCGGAATTCGACGGTTCGTACAACGTCGGCACCTGGCTGAACGACGGCAACAAGTATAACGAGCAGCTGCCGGAAGGGCGGTACAAAGTCGTCCTTGTCGCTTCGGAGTACGACGCTGCCTACAATCTCGTCGATCAATCCGCGGCGTTCAAAACGTTCTATGTGAGCGAAGACGAAGGCACTACGCCTCCGCCGCCGCCGACGGACCCGGGCTCGTTCCCGAGCTTCCCGGTTCAGCCGAACGACGCGGCCTATAACAAGGACGTGGCCGCATCCGTGATCGATAAGGGCCAGACGGGCGTTACCGTCGCGGCGCAATCGAGCCTGACCGGCGCGCAATTGGCGGTAACCGTCAATGACGCCGATCTGCAAGCGGCGCTGAAGGACGCGAAGCCGCCGGTCGCGCTGACCATCGGCGCGGCTTCCAAGGAGGCATCCTCCGCGACGCTGACGCTGACCGCCGCGCAGGCGAAGCAGCTGAAGGACGCGGGATTGACCGGCGCGCTCGTCTTCGCCTGGAACGACGCGTCCGTCTCCCTGCCGCTGTCGGCTCTGGCCCGTACGGCCGAGGGCGCGGACATCGTGATTACGATCAAGCGGGACGAAACCGGCAAAGCCGAGTTCGCGAAGCAAGCGCCGGACGCGACGGTGCTGGGTACGCCTTACGTCTTCGAAGCGAGCACGGTCAGCGGCGGCACGGCTTCGCCGCTCAAGCTGAACGCGGACGAAGCCGCGGCGCGCTCGTTCCTGGTTGCCGGCGACGCGGGCACGGCCGGCGCGCTGTACCTCGAGGGCGGCAAGGTCTATCCGGTTCCGGCCGCGATGACCAGGACCGCGGACGGCGCCACGATCGCGACGATCCGCCGTCCGGGCTTCTCGACGTATGCGGCGGCCACGCGCCATGCCGCATTCGCCGATACGGACAAGTCCTGGGCGAAGGAGCAGATCCAGTCGCTCGCGGACAAATTCCTGCTGAACGGCACGACGGCGACGACGTTCTCGCCGAAATCGAACGTAACCCGCGCGCAGTTCGCGTCCATGCTCGTCCGGGCGCTCGGCCTGCAGGCGCAGGATGCGGCGGCGCCGTTCGGCGACGTGAAGCGCGGCGACTGGTTCGCCTCCGACGTAGCGACGGCGTACGCGGCCGGGCTCGTCACAGGAGCGGACGGCCAGTTCAAGCCGAACGCGACGATTACGCGCCAAGACTTGACGGTCATGCTGGCGAGAGCGATCAAGCTCATCGGCCTGCAGCCATCGGGCACGGCCGGCTCGCACGCTTACGCGGACGCCGCGCAGTTCGGCGGCTACGCGAAGGACAGCATCCGCATCGTCACGGATGCCGGCCTGATGCAGGGCGTCGAGGCGCAGGGCAGCTACTACTTCCATCCGGCCGACGCGACGACGCGCGAAGCCGCGGCGAAAGTGCTGCATGACCTGCTGAAAGCCTCCGGGCGCATGCATTAATGCGGTGAATAATTAAGGAAGAGAACGAAAAGGCTGCCGAGCTCGGCAGCCTTTTCGTCGTTATCGGGGCAGGAGAGCGCCTAGGAGGCGGCGGGCGAGTCTCGGCCTGCTCACCCGAGGCGGCTTCACAGCGCCTCGATGATGTCGCCGGCGATCAGGCCGGCTTCCGTGGCGCGGGCGGCGACGGCCCGGTCGCCGGCTTCGCCGTGCAGGTACACGCCGGCCGCGGCCGCTTGCCCGGCGGTCAGCCCTTGGGCGAGCAGGCCGCCGATGATGCCGGCCAGCACATCGCCCGAGCCTCCCGTCGCCATGCCGGGATTGCCGGTCGGGTTCACGTACGCCGTCCCGTCCGGCGTCGCGACGACCGTGCCGGCGCCCTTCAGCGCGAGCGTGACGCCGTGCCGCTCGGCGAAGCGCCGCGCGAGGCCGATCCGGTCGCGCTGCACCTCGCGGACGGTCAGGCCGCAGAGCCGCGCCATCTCGCCGGGATGCGGCGTCAGCACGACCGGCGCCCGGCGGCGCGGCCAGGCGGCGAAGGGCTCGCCGCCGCCGTGTTCGCCGGCGGCGGCCAGCATGTTCAAGGCGTCGGCGTCCGCGACCAGCGGGACGCCGTCCGCCGCTTCCCAGACGGCGCGCAGCCAGGCGCCGTCGCCTTCCCATCGGCCGAGTCCCGGGCCGATGACGAGCGCTTGCTTGCCGGCGGCCAGCGCGGCAAGCGCCTCGGGCGGCGCGGCGCGCCAATCGCCGCGCCCGTCGTCGGGCACGCCGTGCAGCATCGCTTCCGGCAGCCGCCCGGCCATGGGCAGGGCAAGCGCCTCCGGCAGTGCCCAGCTGACGAGCCCGCTGCCGGCGCGCAGCGCCGCCTTCGCGGCGAGCAGCCCCGCGCCGCTCATCGCCCGCGAGCCCGCGGCGATCAGCGCGTGGCCGTACGTGCCCTTATGCGCGTCGGCTTGGCGGCGAAGCGGCCACGCGAGGCCGAGCCGCTCGCGGAACGCCCGCTCGCCGAGCGCGAACGCGCGGACGTCCATCGCCGCGGCCAGCGCCTCGGGGATGCCGATGGGCCGCACGACGACGCGGCCGGCCGCCTCCGCGCCGGGATGCTGCAGCAGCCCGCGCTTCGCCAGCGCGAGCGCGACGGTGACGGACGCGCGGATGCACGGCTCGGCCGTCCCGCCGGTGTCGGCGTTCAGGCCGCTCGGGATGTCCGCCGCCACGATCGGCAGCCCGCTCGCGTTCGCCGCCCGGATCAGCGCGGCGTACGGCTCCCGCGGCGCGCCGGCCGTGCCGGTGCCGAGCAGCGCGTCGACGAGGCCGTCGCAGCCTTCCCAGGCGGCGGGGCCGGCGTCCGCGAAGGCGCGCGCGGGAATGCCGAGCCGCTCCGCGATGCCGCGCTGCACGGCCGCGTCGCCGGTCAGCTGCTCCGGCGGCACGGCGTATACGAGCACCGCCTCATGGCCGAGCTCGCGCAGATGCCGCGCGCAGACGAGGCCGTCGCCGCCGTTGTTGCCTTTGCCGACGAGGATCGCCCATGCGGCCCGGGGTTTGCCCGCCTCGGCGAGCAGCCGGACTGCCTCCTCGGCGATGGCCCGGCCCGCGTTCTCCATCAGGACCAATGCCGGAATGCCGAGGCCGTCGATCGTTTGCCGGTCCAGCCGGCGCATTTCTTCGGATGTGACCAGGTACATGGAGCGTCCTCCCATCGATTCGTTTGTCGGGCAGGGGTTGTCCCGTTTCCTTCGATCTTACCCGTTTCCCCGGCCGGGAACAATGGGAGGCGCCAGACGCGCGGGCAGAGGCGGCTGCTGCTTGACCCTGCGGGTCCAGATTGCGAAGGCCGGGAGAAGCAGCCGAAGCGGAGATAAGAAGCGGAGCGGGACGGCTGGTTAACGGCATGAAGCATCCATGCGCAAAAGGGATACCCATGCGAGAGAGCATGGGTATCCCTTTTCTCGTGTTCTCCGATGCGGCGCGACCCTGCACCGCATCCTCTTCCGCCGGGCGGGCCGGCGAGGGTTCTCCGCCGCAGCCTCCTTTTAGCTTACGACAACTGCTCGATCAGCCACTGCGCGTCCGCGCCCAGCACCGCTTTGGCACCGTCGGACACGTTTTTGCCCATAGCCGGGTTGTTCAGATGCTTCAGGAAATCCCGCAGATGCTTGGCCGCCTGCTTCGGCTTGCCGCCGTCCTGCTGATGCTGCGCCTGGTCAAGCGCGTTGCCGAGCTGCGGCACGAGCGGACCGCGCAGGTCGCCGGAGGCTTGATAGCGGGCGACGAGCCGCTCCAACGCAGCGATGCTCGTCTCGACCCGGAAGCCGAACGTCTGCCGGATCGAGACGCCGGCGTAGTCCGTGAAGACGATCGCCGCCGTCCTGGCGCCAGTCATGCCGGCGAAGTCGAGCTCGGCGGCCGGATGCGCCGCATCGACCGTGTACGTACGACCGTCGACGGTGATCGCGGCCGACCGAACGGCCGTCAGGCCGGCCTGCAGCCGGAACGTCAGCGGCCGGTCATCCGGCACCGCGCCGCCCTCCGGCACCGCCGTTCCGCCGGCTTCCAGCGCGAAGGCCGCTTCGACCGGAAACATCACGCCGTGCGAGACGTTCCCCGCCTTGTCGACCGTCTTGATCGACACCGTGTACGTCGCGCCGTTCTCGATGCCCGGAAGGACGATGCTCTGGACGCCGCGCTTTACCTCGACCGTTTCGCCGACCGGCTGGCTGCCCTTCAGCAGCGCAAGCTGCACCTTCTCGGCGTCGGTGTCGTATGGGCCGTCCCAATAGAGCTTCACTTGGTCGTCTCCGCGCACGAGCTGCACATGCGTCACTTCGCCCGGCGCGACGTGGTCTTCCGCCGGCGTCCCGGGCGCCGGCGGCGCGTCGAATACGGCAGGATCGCCGAACGTGAACTTATCGAGGTTGTACAGATAATCCCCGCCCTTGAACAGCAGGAAGACGATATGCTTGCCGGTCACCTGCGCCGTCACGTTCGCCGTGAACCGTTCGAAATTTTGCCAGCCGCCCGTTCCCGTCACGGTGCTTGTCGCGATCAACGGGCCGCTCAGGCTGTCGAGGCGCACCTCGATCGTCCCGCCGCCCGTGTCGCTGGCGGCGTTGACGGTAAACGCCGTCGGGCTCGCGCTGCCGAAATCGACGTAATTATACATCGCGTACGGCTCGTTCGGTCCATAGACGCCGGCCAGGTACGTCTGCCCGCCGCCGTTCTCGCGGCCCACCGCGACGGCGGTCGTATAGTTCTCCGCCTCGAGCTTGCCGTACGCGTCCCGCGCCTGCCCCTTCACCGTCGAGAAGGTGAACCAGTCGAGATTGAGCGGATAGTCGCTGCCGTTTGCGCCGCGGAAGACGAGGTAGACGTCGCGAATGCCCTTCGCCCGCGTGTCGTCGAGATTGCCCATGATGTCGACCCACTTGTCCCACGTGCCCAGCGCCGGGATGTCGACCGTGCCGGCGATTGGACCGTCCAGGGCGTCAAGCCGCACTTCGATCGTGCCGCCCTGGCTGCCGCTCGCGACGTGGAACGTCGCGCCGGCGGCGGCGGCGCCGAAGTCGATGCCGCGGTAGACGGCATGCGCGCCGTTCGTAATGCCGTCGAGAAAGCCGAATTCGGCGTTCTTGCCGAGCCCGGCGGCATCGTCGTAATTGCCGGCCTTCAGCCGGGCGTAGGCGTCCGTGCGCGTCGGATCGGTCGTGGTGAACTTGAACCAGTTCAGGTTGAACAGATATTGGTCGTTCGTCTTCGTAAAGACGAGATAGACGTCATGCTTGCCGGTCACGACGCTCGGCCGTCCCTGATCGTCCGTCAGCAGCCCGACGGCGTCCGAGAAGTTGTTCCAGCCGCCGGTGCCCTGCACGTTCAAGGTGCCGGCCTTGGGGCCGTCCGGCGCGTCCAGCCGGATCTCGATATTGCCGCCGCCGGTGGCGCTCGCCGCCCGCGCGATGAAGCCCTTGGCCCCGCCCGCGCCGAAATCGACGTTCCGGTACGCCGCGTACATGCCCGGCTGAATGCCGCCGAGCTGAATGGTCCCGTCCGTGCTGTCCTCCATCACGAAGCCGGTGCCGATGTTGTATTTCTCCGCTTCGATGCGGTTGAACGGGTCCTTGTCCGCGTAGCGTACCTGCGCCGTCCGCGGCTCCAGCACGGACAGCGCCTCGACGGCGCCGGAGGCCGACCACGATTCGTACGTGCCGGCTAGCAGCTGCCCCGCCCAGTTGCCGTCGACGATGCCGTCCGGATTGCGGTTGCTCCAAGCCGTCTCCGCATTGAAGGCGAGCCAGTCGGCCAGCTCGCCGCGCGCCTGGACGTACGGGCCGTCGGTCTGCGGCTCCAGCGCCTCGAGCAGATAAGCCATATTGCGGATCAGGATCGTCTTGCCGCCCTTCAAGTCGCCGTTCGGGCCTTCGTAGCGCAGCAGGCCGTTCTCGTCGGTCAGGTCGCGCTTGGTGTAGGCCGCGGCCTTCACGGCATCGTCCAGGTACGTGCGGTCCCCGGTCAGCCGGTACAGGCCGGCGGCCGCGCCGATGAACGTGCCTTGATTGTAGTGCGTCGCGCCGCCGGCGGTCCCATTTCCGACCTCGAGGCGGTCGTATACTTTGCCGTTGCCGTCCGTCAGCATTGTTTTGCCCCATGTGTAAATCCGGGCTGCGGCTTGCAAATAACGGTCGTCCTGCGTGACGTCGTACAGGAACACCGCCGCTTCGGCCGCCGGGAAGTTAATGCACGCGTTCTTGCTGTCATGCTGGCTGTTCATCCACCAGATGCCGCCGCCCGCGAATTCGTCGTCCCACTGCGTGTCGTAGACGAAGTCGAAATAATACTTGGCCTTCTCCAGATAGCGCGGCTCTTGGGTGATCGCGTACGCCCGCGCGCTCGCCATCGCCCACCACATGATGTCGTCGTTGAAATGGTTGTTCGTCCAGTCGTCGCCGTACTTGGCGACCGTGCCGTCGAAGACGTCGTCGATCTGGGTCCGAAGCTGAGCCTTCAGCGCCGGGTCGGAAGTGTGCAGGTACGCGTCCATGACCGTCTCCCACAGCTCCGCTTCCACCCAGAAGCCTTGATAATTGTCGGCTTGCTTGGAATTGGCCCGGAAATACTTCGCGCTGCCGTCCCAGAAAGCCGCGTTGAACGCCTTGATAGCCGTGTCGGCGTCCGTAGACGAGTAGGCGTTCGCCTTGGGGGCGGGGCCCATGGCCGTGAGGGGAGCAAGCACCAGCGAGCAGGCGGCCGCAACCGCCAATAACCGGGATGTCGATTTGTTCAGCACCGTCAGGTTACCTCCATTGCAAAAGGATTGTTCGGCAGCATCTGCGATGAGGACGGACAAGGGTGAACCGAACTATGAAGCGCTTTCATCAACACTATAATTCTCTCGCTCGCGAGATGTCAATATATTCATTTTTATTCAAATGATATATCAATTCAGGCTGGGCGGCCGTTCGAGGTGTGCGCAAGTCGGCTTCGGCGCAGGCCGTCCGGCCGCGCATCCGAATCGGGCATCGCTAAATCGGGCCTGCTGTGGTATAGTATAAGTCTCGTATAAGATTGGAAATGCCGCGTACTGAAAGGGCAGCAGGGCTGCTTGGTTTCGATAGGCGGCTTTTTTCGAGGAGCGATAAGGAGGCTTGCGCCCGTGTACAATTCCCGCAAGAGAGTTCCGGTGGAGTACCCGACGGAAATGACCGCCATCTGGTCGTGTACGAAGGAGGACTGCAACGGCTGGATGCGCCAGCGTTATTCATTCGAGGATTCGCCCGTCTGCGCGCAGTGCGGATCGCCGATGGTGGCGGGCGAGAAGGAACTGCCGATTTTGTACGATTCGGGGCTGGAACGGAAAGCCGCCGAAAAGGAGTCGAAGGAGCGGACGGAAGAGTGACCTTCGGCCGTCCTACGGGGCGAACGCGCGTCAAAAGCCAAACAGACAACTGCGGGCAGTTGTCTGTTTGGCTTTTTTTTTGCGATGGGCATCAGGCGCTCTTGCCGGATTGAGCCGCCCGATACTGTTTGACATAGCCGAAACCCATTAACTGCTTGCGATGTTCGTCCCAGATCCGGAATCGAAGAGAGCGCAGGCTGGATATCAAGGTAACGGGGCGGACGCCGTTCAGCATCGGATTCTCGTCATGCGTCCGTTCCAAAAAGTAATTCGGGACCCGAGGGCTCAGATGATGGATATGGTGATACCCGATGTTTCCGGAGAACCACTGCAGGATGCCCGGCAATTTATAGAACGAGCTTCCGTTCAGCGCGGCATCGACATAGCTCCAATTCTCGTTCTTCTCGAAGTAGCTGTGTTCGAACTGGTGCTGGACGTAGAACAGCCAGAAGCCGGCCACGCCCGAGACAAGGAAGATCGGCGCTTGAATGAGCACGAATGCCTGCCAGCCGACCGCCTCGCACAGCAGCGCGGCGAGCGCGGCGATGCCTAGATTCGTGAGATGCGTATTGAGCCGTTCGGCCGTCTTCGCCTTTTTGCGATTAAACCGATAGTCGATCAGGAACACATAGATCGGACCTAAGCCGAACAGGATGAGCGGATTCCGGTAGATGCGGTAGCCGATACGCTTGAACAGGGGCAGGGCCACATATTCGTCGACCGTGAGCGTCCAGATATCGCCCGTTCCCCGCCGGTCCAAGTTGCCGTTGGTCGCATGATGAATGGCATGGCTGTTCCGCCACTGGCGAAATGGACTGAGGGTCAACACGCCCGCCAGCGTACCGATGATTTCGTTTGCCGTTCGGTTCGCGAAGAACGAGCCGTGGCAGCAGTCATGGAAAATGATGAAAACCCGAACCATAAGTCCGGCGGCGACCAAAGCGATCGCGAGCGTAAGCAAGTAGGAGACGGAAAGACTTCGATACGCTCCGTACCACAGCAAGATCAGCGGTACGAAGGTGTTGAACAGCTGCCAGACGCTGCGAGGCCAGCTCGAGCGTTCGTAGGGGGCGAGCAATTTCCGCAAATAGTTCAAACTTTTCGATAGGGTCATTCAAGAACTCCTCTGCTTTAGCGAACGCCTTGATTGTACCATACCGGCGTCTCCGGCGGAGGAAAGGGCATGAAGGGAAATGCAGGGGCGCGCTCAGCGGGACGCGTCGTCCCGCTGAGCGAGCAGCCCGACCGCCGCCGAGACGGCGCCGCGCAGCGCCGCCAGGTCCTTCGTGCTGGCCGCGTCAAGCGAAGCGCCGAACGGGTTCGCCGCCGTCCAGGCCGTGGCCAGCGCCATAATGGCGGTCATCAGGAAGTCGGGCGGGAACGCGCCGCCGATGCGTCCGTCGCGCTGCGCCTCCGCCAGCTCCTCGACCTTGGCGCCGTGCGCCGCGCCGCGTTCGGGGGGGACGACGTTGTGCTGCTCTAGGTTGAACCAGGCGAGCAGGCGCATCAGATCGGGACGGGACATCCCGAAATCGAACACGCGCGCCGCGTAGCCCGGAAGGTCGTCGGGCGTGAAAGCGATGTCCTCGTACACGCGCAGCAGGTGCTTCTTGAGCAGGGTGGCGAAGAGGGTTTCTTTATTTTCGAAATAGATGTAGATCAGGTTCTTGTTGCAGCCGGCCGCCTTGGCGATACGGTCGACCCGCGCGCCCGCGATGCCGTACGCGGAGAATTCCGCCATGGCCGCCTCCAGGATGCGCTCTCTCGACGCATCGGCGTTTCGCATCGTCATCAGTCCTCGCTTGTCGTGTGCTCTGCACGGTTTCGTTAAGGGACATTATATCACTTGATGATCATAATCGTCAGCGGGACGGTCCGCCGGTCGTTTCCGGCATTCACCAGTCCGTACGGACGCATGGCTTCGCGAAAGGTTGGGGACAATGGGAAATAGAATGCCGGCATGCGAGCCGGCGCCAATCCAGAGGGGTGATCGCATGGAAATGACCAACCGCAACGAGCCGCCGGAAACGATCTCGATTCGCACGAGCGTGACCTGGCGATTGCTGCGCAGATGCTACCGTTTGATGACACGCAAATAGGCGGCCCGCGCCCTTACGCGCATCGCCGCTGATGAAGCTGCGGACCCGGTTCGGGACGCGGCTTTTTTTTGCATGCCGTTACAGCACCTCGGGAAGGGCGTGATGCGCGCGGTCATGCAGCGGTCGTACAGCAGTCGTGCATGCGATGGAGGGTTCGGTGAAGGTTGGGAAGTTGGCGGGAAGGTTGTAATGGAAGTCCGGGAGGACCGCGGCGAGTGCGTCCCTCCCGGCATCCCAAGGACTCTGAAGCGATGACGGACGGTTCGGGGCTTACTGAATCGCTTCCGCGATCGGATCGGTCACTTTGTTGACCATTTGGTTGCGGCTGATCATATGGCCGGCTTGTCCGCCGACCGCGCGTCCGAGACGGTCGCCGAGCACGCCGCCCACGACCGCGCCGAGCACGGTGCCGACGCCCGGAAGCAGCGCGCTGCCGACGACGGCGCCGTATTCGACGCCGGCCATCACGCCTACCGCGCCGGTGACGTTTTCGACCGTATGGGCGGTGTATTCCCGCTTGCCCATCGAGCCATGCTGCAGGCTGCGCGTATCTTGAAGCTGGGTCATGCCACCCGAAAGAATGCCAGCCACGACCGAACTGCTTTGAATCATTGCAATTGCCTCCGTTTCTCGATATCCGATTCAGGCCGCCCGAAAAAAACGGCCTGCTCAGAGTGTGCCCCGATTCAGGCTAATGTTGCGTGTGCCGGTCGCTGGGAATGATTGTATCGGACGGGGCCGCGAACCTTCGCTGAACCGCCGCGCCCGCGCTCTTCGCCATATCCGTCATGTCGAGCACGCCCTCCGTACCCTTGACCGCCCAGCGGCGGACCGCCCTTCTGGCTTCCGGCGACAGCGCCAGCAGCAAGGCCGCCCCGCCCAGCAGCAAGCCTACGCGCGATTTGATCATGATTGTTTCCTCCTTTGTAGTCACGTCGGTCCCCGATTGCGATTACCGAACAAGTAGGCAAATTATCCCTCGCCATGCGGCGATCTATGCACGGTTCGGGCAGCGCGCGGCCCCTGCATAAGCCGATTCATCCTGCGTATACTACGCTAAATACCATGTACCATGCAGCTTTACCCCGAAAGGAGCTCTTCATGATCAGTCACACGCCTCACAATATCATTTGCCGCTCTTTGCCGGGGCGGATTCGCCTGGAATTCGCGGGACTGCAGCATAACAAGCGGATGGAAGCCGATTTGCGCCGGGAGCTGGCGCTATGGCCGGGCATCGCCGCCGTCGACGCTTCCGCGGTGACCGGACGGGTGCTTGTCCGGTACGACGAGCGCGTGCTCTCCGAGCCGGCGCTGCTGCGGCGGCTCGAGGAATTGGAGCGCGGCATCTCCGGGCAGTCGGGCGCGGCAGCGGGCGGACCGTCCGCGGCGCCGGCCGGGGAGGAGGCCGGGCCGGCTGCAGGGCTGGCGGCTCGGCCCGCGGCAGGGCCAGCCGCGCTCGAGCACGCGGACGGTCCGGCGCCGTCCATGGCAGCGGCGCACGCCATGACGGCGGCTTCGCTCGAGCTGCCGGCCGCGCACGCGGAGGCCGCGCACGGCGCGCCGCCCCCGGCGCCGGCTGATCCGCCGGATGCGCGGACGCGTCCGGACGGCGGCGAGCCCGGCAGGTCGGCCGACGCGCCGCTGCCGTCCACCCTCGCGCCGTCCCGAGTGCCCCTGCCGCTCGCCGTGGCGATGGGCGGCCTGCTCGCGCTCGGCGCGAAGCAGCTGATGTTCGGCCGATCCGCTTTGGCGGAGAAGCCAGGCTTGTTTTATATGTCCGGGGCGGTTGCGGCCGTCACCGGTTATCCGTTTTTGCGGCGGGGCTTCGACCGGTTCGCGGAATCTCGGAAGCTGAACGCCGATCTCGTACTGGGCACGGCCGCACTCGGACTCGCGCTGTTCCGCGAAAGCCTTGTCGTGCTGGGCGGCTTCACGGTGCTGCAGTATATGAATTGGCAGCGCAGCCGGCTCGGCGTCCGCGACATAGATGAGCAGCCGCTCGGCCCTGAGGTTCGGGCGTACAGCGAGCGCGCCGGCCGGCTCGGCCTCGCCGCCGCGGGCGTGACCTGGCTGCTGACGCGCAGCCCGATGCGGGCGCTAGGGGTGCTGCTCGCGTCCAATCCGCGTCCGGCGACCATTCCTGTGAAGGCGGCCTGGCAGCAGGCCGAGCTGGCGGCACGCGAAGCGCGCCATCCGCTGCCGGACTCGGTCTCGCTTGCGGCCATCGCGCAGTCCGGCACGCTGCTGCTGGAGAATACGTCGCTGCTCGCGGAAGCGGATTTCCGGGAGACGGCGTCGCTGTCGAACGACGAAGATCCGGACAAGCTCGTGTGCGCGGCGGCGAGCCTTATGGCCAAGGCGGATCATCCGTGGAAGACGGAGGTGCTGCGCAAAGCGAAGGATTCGTGCCGGACGCTGCGTACCGCCTTCCGGGTGGAGCGCGAGGAGGACGGGATGCGCGGCCTGATCGGCGGCGTGCCGTATTGCCTCGGCAGCTTGTCCAGCATGATGCGCCATGGCATCCCGTACGAAGCCTATTATGTAGAGGCGAAGCGGCTGGAGAGCAAAGGCTGCGAGGTGCTGTACCTGGCGAAGCAGGCCGGCGGCGGCTGGCATTGCCTCGGGCTGATCTACCGCGTGGAAGACATGAGCGCGGAATGGCGTACGATGCTCTCTCGTGCCCGCGAAGAAGGGCTGCAAGCGGCCGTGTGGGCGGACGGCGCCGGCTTCGGGCATGCTGCGATGGAACGCTTCGGCTTGCGGACGGATTGGCTGGACGCGCCGGCGTACGAAGTGGCGGAGCGCCTCGCCAAGCTGCATGAGGCTGGCGAAGCGGTGCTGCTCGTCGGCGAGCCGAACGACGACGACGAAGATGCCGGCTTCCGGTATCTGAAGGAAGCGGGCGCGCCGGTTGTCGCGCCGGACGGGCTTGCCCGGCTGCTGGATGCCAGACGGTCCGCGCGGCGGATCGGCGGAGCGGCCCGGTCGCATTTCAAGCTGACGCGGCTGTGGACCGCGTGCGGCGCGCTGCTCACTGCGGCGGGCGTTATCGGCGCGCCGCTCGCGAATCTGATCGGCGACGCGCTGTCGCTCGTCTTCCTGTCGCGCACGCAGCAGCTGGCGCTGCGCGAATTCCCGGCCGGCGGCGCGCCGCGTCCTGCGCCGGCCGCGGCGTTCGCGGCGCACGGCGAAGTGGCCGCGGCGTCGGAGACGGCGGCCTCCGGCGCCGCCCTGATTCATGCGCCTCCGGCGGCGCCGGACGCGGAGACCGCGGCATGGCACGGTCTCCCGTGGGAACGCGTCGCCGAGCGGTTCCGCGTGCGCATTCAGCACGGGCTGTCGGATGACGAAGCGCAGGCGCTCCGTCTCCGGTACGGACCGAACCGGCTCGCGGAGAAGCCGCCGACGCCGTGGATTGTCTCTTACCTCGGCCAGTTCAAGGAATTCACGACGCTTGTATTGCTCGGAACGACGGCCTTCGCCCTGCTGACGGGCGGGATGTTCGACGGGCTCGCGATGGGCGCCGTGCTGCTGGCGAACGCGGCGATCGGGACGTTTCAGGAACGGAAGGCCGAGCGGATCGTGGAGAGTCTGAACCGGGTGCTGCCGCACGATACCAAGGTGATCCGGGGCGGCGAGGAACGGCTGATCGGCGCGGCGGAGCTCGTGCCCGGCGACATCGTCCGCCTGGAGTCCGGCGACCAGGTGCCCGCCGACATCCGGATCGTCCGCGCCTGGAACCTGGAGGCCAACGAAGCCGCGCTGACCGGAGAGTCGCTGCCCGTCGCGAAGACGGAAACCGAAGCGGGCGGCGACTGCCCGCTGCCGGAACGCAGCTGCATGCTGCACATGGGCACGGACATTTCCCGCGGCAAGGCGCTCGGCGTCGTCGTACGGACCGGGATGGACACGGAGATCGGCCGCCTCATGGCGATGCTGAAGCGCGACGACCGCGCGCAGACGCCGCTTCAGGCCAGGGTCACGTCCATCAGCAAGCGGTTCATGAAGTACGCGTTCATCGCGGGCAGCGTCGTGTTCGCGGCGGGCCTGCTGCGCGGCATCCCGTTCCCGGCCTTGGTCGGATCCTCGATTACGCTGGTCGCTTCGGCGATTCCCGAAGGGCTGCCCGTCACCATTACGATCGGGCTGAGCGCCGGCCTCTTCCGCATGGCCAAGAACAGCGTGTACGTCCGCAAGCTCGCGGCGCTCGAGACGCTGGGCCGGGCCACGATCATTTGCACGGACAAGACGGGCACCTTGACGAAGAACGAAATGACCGTCAAGCAGATCGCTTCCGTCGGCCATGCCTGGGACGTCTCCGGCAGCGGCTACGATCCGGCGGGCGGGTTCCGGGAGAGGATGGTTAGGAGCGGCCCCGAGAGCTTGAAGGAGGGGATGAAAGAAGGCTGGAAGTCGTTCGGGGAGAACGGCGCCGCCGTCGCCCAGCCGGAGCTGCTGCGTCTGCTCCAGATCGCCTGCTTGTGCAACAACAGCCGATTGGCCAAAGAGGGCGATACGTGGACGATGCAGGGCGATCCGACCGAGGGCGCGCTTCTCGCGATGGCCTACAAGGGCGGCATCCGGCCGGAGCGGCTCGCCCATTGGCACCGCGGCGCGGAGGTGCCGTTCGACTCCGGCACGGGCAAGATGAGCGTCGTCTGCCGGGACGTCTCGAGCGGCGGCCACGCCTGCTCGATCTTCTCGAAGGGCGCGGTGGAGTCGATCCTCCGCCGCTGCGGGCGCTACCAGCACGAGGGCAAGATTTACCCGCTGAACGACCAGGTGCGGCAGCGGATCGTCGCGCAGAGCGAACGGTTGGCCGCCGGCGCCCTGCGCGTGCTCGCCTTCGCGTACCGTCCGCTGCTGGCGGACGAACACGACGGCCAGATCGGGCTCGACGAGCAGGATCTGATCTATGTCGGCATGGCCGGCATGATCGACCCGCCGAAGGCCGACGTCCGCGGGAGCATCGAAGAAGCGCTGGCGCTCGGCGTGAAGCCGGTCATGATCACGGGGGATCACCCGATCACCGCGATCGCCGTCGCCGAGCAGATCGGCATCGCCGCCGGCAGCCGGCCGGGCGACGTGCTGTCGGGCCACGAGCTCGACCGGATGAGCGATGAGGCGCTGGCGGAGGCCGTCGACCGCGTGTCCATCTACGCCCGCATGGCGCCGGAGCATAAGCGGCGCATCGTGGCGATGCTGCGGCGCAAGGGCCACGTCGTCGCCATGACCGGCGACGGCGTGAACGACAGTCCGGCGCTCCGGCAGGCCGACGTCGGCATCGCGATGGGGCGTGCCGGGACGGAAGTGAGCAAGGCGACGGCCGACATCGTGCTGAAGGAGGACCGGTTCGGCTCCATCGTGGACGGCGTGAAGGAAGGCCGCACGATCATCGGCAATATCCGCAAAGCGATCGGCTCCTTGCTGACCGGCAATCTCGCGGAAATCCTCGTCACCAGCACGGCGATCATTATGGGCATGCCGATCCCGCTCGTGCCGATTCAGATCTTGCTCATGAACATGCTGACGGACGCCATTCCGGCGATGATGCTGGCCGTGGACCCGGGCGGCCGGGCGAAGCAGACGGAGCGGACGGACATCGTGGACAAGCCGCTGTATCGGAAAGTCATCGCGCGCGGCGTCCTGCTGGGCGCGGGAGCGCTCGGCCTGTTCGGGCTGGCGCTGGCTTCCGGCCAGCCGGTGCCCGTGGCGCAAAGCATCGCGTTCGCGACGCTCGTGGCCGGGCAGCTCGGCCAGACGCTTTCCTGGCGGCGCGAGGGGAGCCGGCAGCCGGCGGCGGGGCGATGGCGCGAGGACCGGTATTTGCTCGGCGCCATGGCGTTCTCCTGCGCCGCGCTGCTGGCGGCGCTGTACGTGCCGGCGCTGAACGGGTTCTTCCATACGTCGCCGATTCCGCTGCCGCAATGGCTGCCGATATTGCTCGTTGCCGGCTCGGTGTCCACGCTGTCCAAGCCGATATTGACGCTGCTCGAACGCAAAGGCGCGGCGGCGCCACTGGTCCCGGCCGGTATCGCGGCCTAGACGGCGGCGCATAGACTTGACCGACACAGACTTGAACAACAAGCGAAACGACTTGAACCGATTCTTAAACGACCTTAACGATACGCGTGAGAAGGGGGTATCCGGCCATGCTGGAACGAAACACCGAGAAACTCATCATGGGCATGGCGTTCGCCTTCGCGGCGGCGACGCTGCTGCCGATCGTCAAGAATACGCTTAGGCCGCTCGCCGGGGCGGGGGCTGGCGAAGGAGCGGAAGCTGGTCCGGGCGCGGGAACGGGCGCCGTGACAGGCGCGATCGCCGGCGTGACGGACCGGATCCGGTATGCCTTGCGGACGGCCCGCGAAGAAGTGGAGGACATCGTCGCCGAAGCCCAGTTCGAACGGATGCGCAAACGGCTCGACCGCGAAATCGCGGCGGAAGCCGCGTATGCGATGGAGAAGGGGGAGGCGCCGCATGGCCAGCCAAGCCATTGACCAGCATCTGCGGGAGGCGCTCGCGCATCTCGAGCAGGCGATCAACCAGAGCATCGACGACGTGCAGGCCGATCCGTCCGCCAAGCAGGAGCTCGGCGGGAAATGGCAGCAGTTCCTCGGCGAGTTCTACGGCATGGTGAAAGAGAAGGGCGTCAAAACGCGGATTAACCTGCTGAGCTGGATTTCGTTCGCCCGGCTGCGTTAACCGGCTGGCGGGTCCGGCGGTACGGCGCGAGGCTGTAACCGTCGGCCGCATGGTGCCGCGTTTCGGCGGTGCGCTCCGCCCGAGGCAGTCCCGGGAACGCATCGCGGCAGGCAAGCATGACCAAACCTCCGGCTGCTTGTCAGCGGTCCGGAGGTTATTCATGAATAGGTGGCGGATGGGCCGCGATTGACGCGCGTTTCGGCATCCTAGCGGCGATTTTGTGCCGTGCGGTTCGTCAGGGCAGGGACAAGCTCCGCGGCATTTGCGCTGCCGGCTTTTTCGACCCCGATCGAGACTTGCATGCTCACTCAAACTGTTATACAATTATCTTAATGCAGGTCCGTAGCTCAATGGCAGAGCAACCGGCTCTTAACCGGTAGGTTGTGGGTTCGACCCCCACCGGGCCTATATCCCATCATCCTCCGTTCGCGATACGCGGGCGGGGGATTTTTTTTGGCTTGCGCCCGAAATCACCCTCCGGCCGATGAAGCCGCGGGGTTGTCCGATTTAAGGCGAGCAATGCTTTATCGCATCAATGATCAATGGCTTTAAATTTCAATCCGTATCAGGCGCGGCGGTCCGCGCCGGAAGGCGCATCGGCCGGCCGCCCGTCGAGGCCGCCGCTCCACAACTCACGCCCTTCGCCGCAGCCCGCGTCCGCTAGCCGTCAGCGTCCGCCGTCATCTCGCCCTTCGTCCTCGTCTACCCGCCGCCCGTCGCTCCCGCCGCGCTCAGCGCAGCTGGAAGCGGTAGACGTCGCTTCCCGAGACGCCTTCGGACACGCCGAACAGCACGTTCCCGTCCGGGCTCCAGGCCAGGCTCCGCACGATGCTCGGCACGTAATAGACGCTGGAGGCGTCCGTCAAGCCGCCGCCGCCGAAGCGGGCGACTTTGATGCTCTGCATGCCGGCGGTTTCGGGCTGCACGTAGGCGACGACGTCCCGCGCCGGATCGACCGCAAGGCTCGCGAACGCGCCTTCCGCGAGCAGGGCGGGCTTTTGTCCGCTTGCGGCCGAATAGAGCCCTTCGACCCCGTTCAACGTTCCGGACAGCAGCACGCCGCCGCCGCGCAGCGGCACGAACGCCTTGATGTCGCCGGCCGCTTCTTCCGCGATGTCGCCGGTCGCCGCATCGACGGAAAGGACGAGGCTTTGCTCCCGGTCCGGCAGGAAGTACTGCAGGTAGACGCGGTCAGCGTTCGGGGATGATGCCATCGCCATCATTTTGCCCAGTCCCAGCTTGCCCTTCCGGTTTTCGGCCGCCAGGAAGCTTTCGAGCGCGTCGGTCGTCACGACGATGTCGGTTCGTCCGGTGCGCAAGTCCCGCAGCGCGACCTCGCGGTTGGTCAGCTCCAGCACGCGTCCGTCGGCGAGCAGGCTCTGCCAGTTCTCCCAGTCGCCCGATTTGCTCAAGCGCGTGTCCGTCGGGCGCATGGCCCCCAGATCGTACCAGACCGTCTCGTTCGCGCCCGCGATGGCCTTCTGGTAGACCAGCGTCGTCTTGTCCGGCGACAGGGCGTACGTCTGGAGCCCGGCGTCGGACAACACCGCCGTTTGCCGCTCGCTCGCCACGTCGAGGACCGTCAGGCTGACTCGCGCGGGCGACGTGTCGACGGCCGATTGCGTCGACATGAAGAGGCGGTCGCCGCCGAGCGGCGCCATGCCGAGGACGGTGTCGGCGAGATGCCGCTTGACCGCCCCCTCGACGCGAAAGCCGGCTTCCGCGCCGTCCTCCAGCTGCGAGCGGTCCAGCACGAACGTCTTGTCTCCGCCGAAGGAACGCAGGTAGACGTTCCCGACGCCGAGGAACGACGCGGCGACGAGCGCCGCCATGACGGCGAGCCCGAGCGCGCGGACGGCGGCCCTCCTCAGGTTTCGTAGATCGTTACGCATGCGCCGCCCCTCCCAGCTCGATCGTCAGCGTCGTCCCTTTGCCCGGGGTGCTGCGGATATCTGCCCGTCCGCCGTGCCGTTCGGCGACGGTCTTGACGATGGCGAGGCCGAGACCGGCGCTGCCGCGCTCTTCCTCCGGCTTGTCGCCGGGCACGCGGTAAAACGGCTCGAACAACCGCGCCGCGTGCTCTGGCGGAATGCCGGGGCCGCGGTCGCGGACCGCGATGCGGACCGCCTCCGGTCCGGAACGCGCCGCCCGCACATCGACGGCCGAATCGACGCCGCCGTACTTCACGGCGTTATCGATGACGTTCAGCAGCATCTCCCGCAGCTTCTCCCGGTCGCCGCGCAGCGTCAGGCATTCCTCGGCGTCACAGCGGATCACGATGCCGTACTTGCCGGCCTTCACCTGCATGTCCTCGCAGAGGCTCCGCACCAGCGCGGTCAGGTCCACGGGCTCCGACCGATAGGCGATCCGCTCGGAACCGGACGTCGAGAAGGCCAGGATCTGCACGACTTTGTCGTTCAACCGCTGGCTCTCCTCGATGATGTACCGGATGCCTTTGTCAAAGAACGGCCGGTCCGTGAAGCCGTTCTCCTCCATTAGCTGCGCGTAGCCGCGTATCGTCGCGAGCGGCGTCTTGAGCTCATGGGTCACGTTATCGAAGAAGGTTTTGCTCATGTCTTGGGTGATCTTGAGCGCGTCCCGTTCCCGTTCGATCGTGGCGAACTGCTCGCGGATTTTCTCCACCATGCCGTTGAAGGCCCGGGCGAGCCGGGCGAGCTCGTCGTTACCGTCCGGAGCCGCCACCGGCTCGTAGAGGCCCTCGGACACGCGGCCGAGGCTGCGCGCAAGCCGGTCGACCGGGCGCGTGATCCGGTCCGCCAGCCAAGCGGCGGTCAGGAACACGAGCACGAAGATGCCTACCGCGAACCAGCGAAGCGCGGTCAGGAACCGGCTCGTGAACGTATCGAGGTCGGCATAGCGCTTCACCGTGTTCACGATGCCGATCCGCGTGCCGCCGGCCTCGATCGGGTTCGACAGGCTGATGAACGCGCCCGCGCCGTCGCGCCTGACCGAATAGGCGACATTGCCGCGCAGCGCCTGTGCGAAATCCGCGGAAGCGGGGGCCGAGTCCGCGTTCAGCGCCGAGAGGCTGCCGCCCCCCGCGTCGAAGACGGACACGGGGCTGCCCGCCGCGGCGCTCAGCTCCTTCACGAGCCCGTCGGCCTCGGCACGGAAGGCGTCCGCGTCCATCGCGATGTTTTTGGTCATAAAATATTGCTTGAGGTAAATGTTCATCGTCTTGGCGAGCTGCACGCCGTCCTGGCCGATGATCCGCGAGACGTTTTGCTCCGAGATCCGGATGGAGACGAGCAGCAGCGACAGCAGGCCGGCGACGATGACGAGCGTGAAGGCGACGAGCATCTTGTCCCGGATCGACGAGTCCGGGCGGAAGCGCCGGCGCTTCACGGCATCCGGTAGCCGACGGCGAAGACGGTATCGATGACGGATACCTCGCCGGGCTTGTCCAGCTTCTTGCGCAGCCGCTGCACGTGAATGTCCACGGTTCGCGTATCGCCGGCAAAATCGTAGCCCCAGACGCGGTTCAGCAGCTGCGGCCGCGTAAAGACGATGCCCCGGTGCTCGGCGAAGAAGAGCAGCAGCTCGAACTCTTTGTTTTTCAGCTCGATCTTCGTGCCTTCGCGGCACACCAGGCGCTGCGCCTTGCGAATCTCGATGTCCCCGCGGAGCGCGATCGTCTCCGGCGCCTGCGCCGCCTCGCGTCCGATGACCTGCTCGATGCGCCGGAACACGGCTTTGATCCGCACGACGACTTCGCGGACGTCGAACGGCTTGGTAATGTAATCGTCGGCCCCGAGCTCCATGCCGAGCAGCTTGTCGACCATGTCGGACTTGGCGGTCAGCATGATGATCGGAATGTTCCAGCCTTCACGGGATGCGGTCCGGCATAGGTCGAAGCCGCTCATGTCGGGCAGCATCAAGTCGAGCAGGATGAGGTCCGGCCGGCTCGCGCGGACCCGATTGGCCGCCTCGGTCCCGGAACCGGCGCTCGCCGCCGCGAAGCCTTCCCGCTCGAGCGCGTAGACGAGCAGCTCCGAGAGCGCCTTCTCGTCCTCGACGACCAGGATGGTGCGTTTATCCATAGTTGAAAGCCTCCGTGAAAGTGTGCGTTCCCCTCATCTTAGCAGGAGATTGCGGGGTTATTATGCGCAGCGCCATGATTTTACAATCTGGTTACAAGTCGGCCGCATGCCGGATACATCGCTGCTTCAATCGGCAACAGGACGCCGGTACACTGGGAGTAAACCAAGGCGCGGCGGCATTCCCGCGCGCCGGAGATAAAGGAGAACGAATCGAACATGAAGTCAACCTGGTGGATCCCGCTGCTGCTTGCCGCGATGCTGATGACGTTAACGGCCTGCGCCGGCGGGCCTTTTCAATCGAAAGCCGCTTCCGGGAGCGGCCTTGCGGGACAGGCCTCCGGCGACGCGGACGGCCGGCTCGCCGACGGCGGCGGCCCGAATGAACAAGCCGGCGGGGCTGCCGGTCAGCCTGACGGGCGCGCGGACGCGGCGGCCGGCGGCGCCGGCCAAGCGCCGGCGAACAGCGGCGGCGAGACGCCGGCGAGCGGCGGCGGAGCGGACGCCGAAGCCCGGCAGACGGTCGCAGAGCCGGACGCCGTGACGGCGCTCGTCAACAAGCGCAACAAGCTGCCGGACGCGTACGAACCGGACGACCTCGTGTATCCGGACGTCAAGTTCACGTTCCGCGAAAAGATCGAGAAGCGGATGATGCGCAAAGAAGCCGCGGACGCGCTCGAGGGGCTCTTCGCGGCCGCGAAGAAGGACGGCCTGCCCTTGGCCGGCGTGTCGGCGTACCGCTCGTTCAAACGGCAGAAGGAGCTGTTCGACCGCTACGTACGCGAGGACGGTCTCGCGAAAGCGGAGACGTACAGCGCCTATCCGGGCACGAGCGAGCACGAGACGGGACTCGCGATCGACGTCTCCGGCGCGGACGGCACGTGCCAGGCGACGGCTTGCTTCGCGGACAAGCCGGAGGCGGCTTGGCTCGCCGAGCACGCGCACGAATACGGCTTTATCATTCGGTATCCGAAGGGGAAAGAAGCCGTGACGGGCTACGTCTACGAGCCATGGCACCTCCGTTACGTCGGCGAGGCAACGGCTGCAGCCATGTACGGGCAGGGCTTGACGCTCGAGGAATACGAAGGCGCGGCCGCCGTGACCGCGCCGGGCGGCGACGCGGGGGCTGCGCGATGAGCGGCGCGGGGCAGCTGGCTGCCGCATCGGAACGGGAGGCGAGAGAGGAGGAGTTCAACCGGCTGTACGCGCGGTACGAGCGGCTCGTCCACGCTACGGCCTACGCGATCGTCCGGGACCGGTATTTGGCCCAGGACATCGCGCAGGAGGTATTTCTAAACATCTACGCCCGCCTCGATTCGGTGCGGAACGCCGCGAATCCGGAAGCTTGGATGACGACCGTTGCGCGGAACAAGGCGATCGATTACCGCCGCAAGGCGAGCGGGCGCGTGCTGCTGACGGACCGGGTCGAGCGCTGGAGCGCGGCGGCCTCCGGCCCGGACCGCGCCTCGGTCGCCGAAGACGCGCTTCGGCTGATTCTGCGGCTGGATCCGCTGCTGCGCCAGCCGCTCCTGCTCATCTACGCGCACGACCTGACCTACGAGCAGATCGCGCGCGCCGAGCGCCTGACGGTGGCCGCCGTGAAGACGCGCATCCACCGCGCGCGGAAACAGCTGCGCGCCATGGCGCGGGACTAAGCGCGCGTCCGCCGGCGCGCCGGCCCGCACGAACAGAAAGAGCCTTTGCCCCTGCGGGAGCAAAGGTTCTTTCTGTTCATACCCGCGCGGGGCGGCTGTCAACCGCGCCGCGGTCAACCGCGCCTCCGGCCGCTATGCCGCCCTGCGGCGGAACGCCCCGCGCGCGCATAAGACAACATCCCGCCGCTATATGATGATACAAGGCGTCTTAAAGCCGGCGCACTCGGCCAAGCGCGAAGGAGGAGACGACGGTGGATACGATCGGCAAGGGCGTGCCGAGGCTGGAATCGCGGGACAAGGTGACGGGCTTCGCCCGCTATACGAACGATACGGAAGCGTCCCGCCTGCTGCACGGGTGGCTGGTGACGAGCCCCCATGCTCATGCGCGGATCGTCGCCATCGACGCTTCCGACGCGTTGAAGCTCGGAGGCGTGCGCGCCGTCGTGACCGGGGAGGCGCATCCGGAGCCGACGGGGCCGCTGCTCGCCGACCGGCCGCCGCTGGCCTACGGCAAGGCGCGCTATTTCGGCGAGCCGATCGCGGTGGTCGTCGCCGACACGGAGCGTCTCGCGAAGCTGGCGGCGGGACGGATCCGCACCGCGTTCGAGCCCCTGCCGGCCGTGCGGTCCCCGAGCGCGGCCCTGCTGCCGGACGCGCCGCTCGTGCACGACGACCCGGCCGCGTACCGCCGGTACGGAGACGTGTACCCCGAGCCGAACAGCAATATCGGCAGCCGCACCCGCATCCGCAAAGGCGACATGAATGCAGGGTGGGCGGCCAGCGACGTCATCGTGGAGACTTCGCTGCGGTTCGGCCCGTCCGACCACGCCGCGATGGAGCCGCGCTCCGCCATCGTGGAGATCATGCCGAGCGGGCTCGTGCGGATCGAGTCGTCGACGCAGGACGGCTTTCATATGGGTCCGCTGTTCGAGCAGGTATTCGGCTTGAAGCAGACACAGGTCGCGACGCGCGTTCCTTTCGTCGGGGGCGCGTTCGGCGGGAAGGGCTCCGTGCAGCTGGAATATATCGCGTACCTGGCTTCGAAGGCGTGCGGGGGGCTGCCCGTCAAGATCAACAACGTCCGGGAGACGGACATGGCCGGCTCGCCCAGCCATATTGGCCTGGAAGCGGCCGTAAAGGTGGGCGCCTCGCGGGACGGCAAGCTGCAGGCCGTGGACATCACGTATTTATTCGATACCGGCGGCTACACGGATCTGGGACCTTCGGTGGCGAAGGCCGCAGCGGTCGACTGCACGGGGCCGTACCGCGTCGACAACGTCCGCTGCGACTCGCTGTGCGTGTATACGAACCATCCGTACGCGACGGCCTTCCGGGGCTTCGGCCATACGGAATCGCATTACTGCATCGAGCGGGCGATGGACCTGCTGGCGGACAGACTCGGGATGGATCCGCTCGCGCTGCGGCTGTTGAACGCCGTCAAGCCGGGGGACACGACGCCGACGCAGGCGCCGCTGAACCGCAGCAACCTGGGCGACGTGGAGCAGTGCATCGCGCGGCTGAAGACGCTGATCCGCTGGGAGGACGGCAGGCGGGTCGAGGACGCCGGCGGCAAGGTGAGGGCGAAGGGCGCGGCCTGCATATGGAAGACGTCCACGTCCAAGATCGACACCGGCAGCGGCGCGGTCGTCACGTTCAACCCGGACGGCAGCCTGAATCTCGGGGTCGGCCCGAGCGAGATCGGGCAGGGGAACCGGACCGCGATGGCGCAGCTGCTGGCCCGGCGGATGGACGTTCCGCTGTCGCGGGTGCGGGTCAAAATGGACGTCGACACGGAGCTGACCCCCGAGCATTGGAAGACGGTCGCAAGCTCGTCCACGATGATGGCCGGCCGGGCGGTGCTCGGCGCCGCGGACGACGCGCTCGCGCAGCTAAAGCGCAACGCCTCGCGCGTGCTGAAGCGCCCGCCGGAGGAGCTGGAGACCGCCGGCGGCGCGGTGTACGCCAGGGACGACCCGAAGCGGCGCCTGACGTTCGGCGACCTCGCGAACGGCTACGCCTATCCGGACGGGAGCACCGCCGGGGAACCGGTCATCGGCCGGGGGACGTTCCGGGTGCACGGGCTGCGGACGCTCGACCCCGAGACGGGCAAAGGCATTCCCGGCCCGCAGTGGACCGTCGGCGCGCAGGCCGTCGAAGTCGAGCTCGACACCCGCGACTGGACGTACCGCATCCTGACGGCGGCGTCCGTGTTCGACGCCGGCCGCGTGCTGAACGAAGCGCTGGCGCGCGGGCAGGTCATGGGCGGCATGAACATGGGGCTCAGCTTCGCCACGCGCGAAGGCTTCCTGTTCGACGAAGCGGGCGCGGTGCTTAACCCGCAGCTGCGGACGTACAAGATCACCCGCTACGGGGAAACGCCGGACTACTTGGTGGACTTCGTCGAGACGCCGTACCTCGACGGCCCGTACGGCGCGAGGGGCATCGGGGAGCACAGCACGATCGGCATGCCGGCGGCGCTCGCGAACGCGCTGTCGGCCGCGGCCGGCGTCCCGCTGAACGAGCTTCCGCTGACCCCGGAGCTGATTTGGCGGCATAAGGAGGGCGGTGGACAGCCATGATTGCGTACGACTTCGAATATTTCCGGCCGGCGTCCGTCAGCGAAGCGGTCCGGCTGTACCGGCAGGCGGAGGCGCGAGGCCTGTCGCCGCTCTATTACGCGGGCGGCTCGGAGATCATCTCGATGGCGCGCCTGGAGCAGCTGCGCACCGGGGCGGTCATCGACATCAAGGCGATCCCCGACTGCTGCGTCATGGAATTCCGCGGCGGCCGGCTCGTCATCGGGGCGGCGGTGCCGCTGATCGCGGTGGAGGAGCATCCGCTGTTCCCGCTGCTCGCTGACACGGCGCGGGACGTGGCCGACCATACGAACCGGAACCGCATCACCGTCGGCGGCAATTTATGCGGCCGGTTCTACTATCGGGAAGCGCTGCTGCCCTTCCTGCTCGCCGACGCCGAAGCCGTGCTCGCAGGGCCGGACGGGACGCGGACCGTGCCGATCGCCGATATTCTGAATGGCGAGCCGCGGCTCGCGCCGGGCGAGCTGCTCGTGCAGGTGATGGCCGACCGCCGGTATTTCGGGCTGCCGTACGTGACGGTCAAGAAGACGAAGATGGAACGCATCGACTATCCGCTCGTCCGCGTGACGGCCTTGAAGACGGGCGAAGGCATCCGGATCGCGTTCAGCGGCGTCAGCGCCATACCGTTCCGTTCGGCGCGGCTGGAGGCGATCCTGAACGACGCCTCGCTCCCTATGGAGGAGCGGATCGACCGCGCCATCGCGGAATGGCCGGCGCCGATATTGAGCGACATGCTCGCCTCGGCGGCGTACCGGACGTTCGTGCTGCGCAACACGCTGCAGGATACGATGGCGGAATTGGAACGGAGGGGCATATGAGCGATCGGGGTATCGTCAAAGGCGAAATGGAGCTGCTGGCCAACGGCAAGCGGCGGCCCGTCGTCGTCCGCTCGGCGGATACGCTGCTGCGGGTGCTCCGCGAAAACTTGGGGCTCACGGGGGCGAAGGCCGGCTGCGAGAACGGCGACTGCGGCGCCTGCACGGTCATGCTGAACGGCCTCGCGGTCAAGTCCTGCCTGGTGCTGGCCATCGAGACGCACGGCATGCGCATCACGACCATCGAGGGCTTGGAGGACGCGCCGATCCAGCAGGCGTTCATCGACCATTTCGCGTTTCAATGCGGCTTCTGCACGTCGGGCTTCATCATGAATTGCCAGGCGCTCGTCGAACGGGTCCCGGATGCGGACGAAGCCGTCGTGACGGAATGGCTGCGCTCCAATATTTGCCGCTGCACGAGCTACCAGGAGATCCGGGCGGCGATCCATGCGGTGCTCGGTCGTGAATGACCGCTGCCGCATGCTGCGGGCGCTGAAGGCGCAAGGCCGGCAGCGCTGCGCCATGGCGACGGTGATCGCGGTGGAGGGCTCGGCCTATCGGCACGCAGGCGCCAAAATGCTGATCGCCGAGGACGGGACCGCGCACGGCGTCATCAGCGCGGGCTGCCTGGAGGAGGATCTGCGGCACCGCGCCGTGGAGGTCATGGCCGCCGGCCGGCCGCTGTCGCTGACGTACGACCTGCGCGCGGAGGACGATCTGTCCTGGGGCCGCGGAGCGGGCTGCAACGGGCGCGTCACCGTCTATGTCGAGCCGTGCGCCTGGACGGACGGGGCCGAAGGCGGCGGGGCGTCCGTCTGGGCACGCGCGGCGGCATGCCTGGAGCGGGGCGCGCAGGTCGTGCATGCGCGGCGGCTGCGCGGCGGGGGCGAGGCGATCGGCGCGGGGGACGAGGCGAGCGGGACGGGACCGCGGCCGAGGCCCGAGGCGCCGCCGCGGCCGGAGGAAGGGAGCAGGTGGGCGGGCCGCCAAGGCGGGGGCGAGGCGGCTCTACTCCCGGAGGACGAACACGGGCGGGAAGACCGCCGCGGCGGTGCTGGCGAGGCCGAGGCGGCTGTGCAGCCGGAGCGCGCGGGTTACCGCGATGACGGGGGAGATTCTTGGCGCGGCGGGGAGCGGGACGATGGGCCTGGGTTGTTCTACGCGGAGGACGGCGAGATGTTCGGACGCGCGGCGGGGCTGGAGGCGCCGGACGGCTGGCTGCTTGCGGCGCTCGACCGGTTCCTTGCGCGCGGCGCGGCGATCGGGACCGTGCCGCTGCCCGCGGGCGAAGGGATGCTGCTGCTCGAGCTCTACCGGCCGCCGGAGCGGCTGATCGTCTTCGGCGCGGGGCCCGATACCGAGCCGCTGGTCCGGCTCGCGGCGGCGGCGGACTTCGCCGTCACGGTCGTCGATCCGCGCGAGGCGAGGTGCAGCGCGGCGCATTATCCTGACGCGCGGCTCGTCGCCCTGCACCCGGAGACGTACCTCGCGCGGCATCCGATTCCCGCGGACGCTTTCGTGCTCGTCATGACGCACGGCTTCGCGCAGGACCGGGAGATCGTGCGGCGGCTGATGGCGGCGCCGCCCCGCTACGCCGGCGTCCTGGGCGCGCGGGGCCGGACGGAGCGGCTGGTCGCGCCTGATCCCGTGCCGGGCTGGCTGCGCGCGCCGGTCGGCGCGGACATCGGCGCCGAGGGGCCGGAGGAGATCGCCGTCAGCATCGTCGCGGAGCTGATCGGGCACCGGAGCGGCCGGCGCCGGAGGCGGACATGAGCCGGGTCGGCGCCGTGATTCTCGCGGCCGGCATGTCGACGCGGATGGGGCGGTTCAAGCCGCTTGTTCCCTTGGCCGGCAAGCCATTGTTCCGCTACGCGGCGGAGACCGCGCTCGCGGCGGGGCTGTCCCCGGTCGTCCTGGTCGGAGGCCACCGCGTGCGGGAGCTTGCCGCGGCGGCGGCTCCGTTCGGCGCGCGGCTCGTGATCGCCGAAAACCCGGCGTACCAGACGGGGATGGCATCCTCGCTGCGGACCGGCATCGCGGCGCCGGCGGACCGGACGGACGCGGCGCTCGTGTTTCTGGCCGACCAGCCGCTCGTCCCGCGCGCCGTCGTGGACGCGCTGCTGCGTGAGTACGGCCGCGGCCGCGGCGAGGGCGTCCGCATCGTGCGGCCCGCCTACGCCGGCGCGCCGGGCCATCCCGTGCTGTTCGACGCCGGGCTGTACGCGGAGTTCGCGGCGTTGAGCGGCGACGAGGGCGGCAAGTCCATCCTCGCCCGGCACCGCGCCGCGCTGCGGATCCTCCCGTTCGGCGACGCGGCATGGGGGCTGGACGCCGACACGCCCGAGGGACTGTCGGAGCTGGAGGCGCGATTGGCGCGGGAACCAGGCGGACCGGGGTGAGGGCATGCGGCCGGGCGCACGAGCGACGTGCGCCACGCTTGCTGGTTGAGGCGCGCCGCAGGTCGGCGTGCGCCCGCGGCGCTTGCCGACCGGTTGCAGCGGCGGGGAGGCCGTTGCCCGCTTGCCGTACGGGCGGGCAGCTCCTGCCGCCCCGCCCGCCGCCGTCCTGCCGTCTGGACAAGCTTTTGCCGCCAAGCGCCGAAATGCTGCTTTTCCGCATTCCCGGCGGTCTGCAAAATCGTGGAAGTTTATGGAAATATCTCTTATGATAGATTCATATCCTAAACGATACGGGGGTGGGGATATGGGTTTGCCGCTTCTGCTGCTGGCGGCTCTGCTGGCGTGCGCTTGCGCCGCGGGCTTGGTCTTGTTTCGCGCGAATACGATTCCCTCCGCCCTTCCTTCGGACGCGCCGGCAGGCGGCAGGCTGTCCGTCGTCATCCCGGCGCGCAACGAGGCGCGCAATCTGCCTCGCCTATTGGGCTCGCTGCGGGCGCAGACGCTCCGGCCGTTCGAGGTCATCGTCGTGGACGACGGATCGGAGGACGAGACGCGGGCCGTCGCGGAGGGCTTCGGTGTTACCGTCGTTGCCGGCACGCCGCCGCCCCCGGGCTGGACGGGCAAAAACTGGGCCGTCTGGAACGGCTACCAACGTACGTCCGGCGAGCTGATTGCCTTCCTCGACGCGGACGTGCGGCTCGCGCCGGGGGCGCTGGCTGCGCTGCTCGCGGCGCGGGCGAAGACGGGGGGCGTCGTCTCCGTCGTGCCGTTCCACCAGACGGAGCGGTTTTACGAACGGCTGGCGCTCGTCGCGAACATCCTGGGGCTGTTCGCGTTCACATCCCCGTTCGAGCGGACCAACCCGAAGAAGGGGCTATACGGGTCGTGCATCCTGACGGCGCGGGACGATTACGAACGGGCGCAGGGCCATGAGGCGATCAAATCCGAGCTGCTGGACGACCTGAACCTAGGCGCCAAATTCACGGAGGCCGGCATTCCGGTGACGAATTTTATCGGCCGCGGCACGGTGTCCTTCCGCATGTACCCCGGCGGCATCCGCAGCGAGATCGAAGGCTTCAGCAAAGGCGCGGTGCTCAGCACGGGCAAACTGAACGGGCGGACGATCGCGCTCGTGGCCGCGTGGCTCGTCGGGCTGATCGCGGCGGAGGCGGCGCCATTCCTGCTCGGCACCTCCTGGGCTTGGCCGTTCGTCGCCGCCTACGCGCTCTATACGGCGCAGATTTATTATTTCGTGCGCTATACGGGCCGCTTCGGCCGGTGGCTGCCGGCGGTTCACCTGCTGAGCACCGCGTTTTTCCTGTATGTGATGGCATACTCGGCGTACCAGGTCGTCTTCCTGGGGCATGTCGCATGGAAGGGAAGGCGCATCGAGGTGGGAGGCCGGGAAAATCGATGATCATCGTGTGGACGGTTCTGTCTTTTCTCTGCGGTTCCCTGATGTTCTCCTACTGGCTCGGCCTACTGGCGAACCATAACTTGCGCGACGTCGGCGACGGCAATCCGGGCGCGATCAATTTGTGGCAAGCGGCGGGCTATTCGTACGGGCTGGCCGGCATCGCGCTGGATTTTGCGAAAGGCTGGGCGCCGCTCTTCGCGCTCGCCGCGACGGGCGCGTTGGACGGGTATGGCCTCGTGCCCCCCGCCGCCGCCGCGATTCTCGGGCATATGTTCTCCCCGTTCCTGCGCGGGCGGGGCGGCAAAGCAATCGCCGTGACGTTCGGGGTATGGAGCGGGCTGACGGGCTTCGCCGCCTCGCTCGCTTATGCCGTCATTTTGGCGGCGCTGCTGGCCGGCTCCCGGCTGTTCACGCGGGGCAAGCCGACCTCCTCGGCGGCGGACGGCTTTCAGGTCGTGGCCGGCATGCTGCTGCTGACGGGCTATCTGGCCGTCGCCGGCTATCCGGGCGCGACGGTGCTGTTCGGGCTCGTCAGCTTCGGGCTGCTCGCGTACGCCCACCGGCGGGAGCTGCGGCGGTTCTTCGCGCAGGTGCAGGACAGCCGGGGACGATAGCCTGGCGCGTGACGCGTTGGGGGCGGCGGTTTTGGGCGCGGGGGGGCGCCGGTGCGGTTGAGTGTGCGGCGCATGGCACGCGAGGAAGGTTGTTCGTTCGCTCGCTAGGTCAGGCGAGGTACACTCCGGCGCCGCTGTGGGCCAGGCATTGCCGCGGGGATGCGCCTTCGCAGCCAGACAAGCTAGCCACGCGGACAGGAAAGCCGTTAATGGCGCGAAAGGCTTCATTTTCGGCGCTTCGCGGCCACAGGAGCCGCTATTGGGCCGGATCGAGGGGAAATCGGCGGTTTGGCACCCGAATAGCGGAACGTGTGGCCGCCTAATCGCGAAAATCGCCGTTTTCGGCGAAATAGCGGCATCTGTGTCCGCCAAACTAGCGGGCTGGCTCTTGTTGCCGAGGACAGCCGCAGCCGTCTCCGTTGCAGGCGGCCCCGAAACCATCCCCGAGAAGCCCGGTCAGCACAGGCCGGGCTTTCGCGCGGCGTGGCATCGTTCACGCCATGAATAATCAACGTCGTAACATAGCTGGCGATTCTGCCGAACCGCGAGCCTTTCCCCTCAATGGCTGAATCCTTGCCCCGTCCGCAGCGCCGTGAACGCATAGATCTCGCGCATCATGCCCGCGACCTGCCGGCGGCCTGCCGGCATCATGCCGGCGACCGCGATCCTCATCGTGCCGGCTCCCCGGCTGCTTCGGAACGGCCCTCGCGGCGCGCGGCCGCTTCGGCTTCCGCCTGCAGATAGAGCGCCGCCGCGGCTTCGTCCAGCACGACCTCGACGTTCGGATGCAGCTGCAGCACGGTCGCCGGGCATTCGGTCGTGATCGGTCCGCGCAGCGCCCGGGCGACGATCCCGGCCTTCTCCTCGCCGACCGCCACGAGGACGATCCGGCGGGAGCGCATCACGGTGCCCCAGCCGAACGTCACGGCCGCCGTCGGCACGTCCTCCAGCCGGCCGCCGAACAGCGGCGCGTACAGCTGCCGGTTGACCTCCGCGATCGGCGTCACGAACGAACGCGCGGGCAGCGAGGCGGCCGGCTCGATGAAGCAGAGGTGGCCGTTGATGCCGAGGCCGACGAGCTGATAGTCGATGCCGCCGTGCGCCTCGATGAACCGCTCCATGCGCTCGCACTCGTCCTCGGGGCGCTCCGCCATGCCGTCCGGGATGAAGCGGCGCTCCTCGGGATGGCGGATGTGGCCGAAGAAGTGGCGCTGCATATAGGCGTGGTAGCTTTCCTCGTGCTCGCGGGGGATCCCGATCTGCTCGTCAGGATTGACGAACCAGCAGGATGAGAAATCGGCGGCGCCCGCCTGCTCCCGCGCGATCAGTTCCCGGTAAATGCCGGTGCGCAGCGGGGTGTTCCCGGTCGTCCAGGCGATCAGGGCGTCCGGCTTCGCGGCGACGACCTCCGCGATGTCGTCGGCGATGCGGGCGCCGATCCGGTCAAGCGGCAAAACGCGAATGTTCATGTGAAGCAGCCTCCTTCAGGTAACGGGGGGAGCGGCAAACGCCCCAGGGACCCGTTTCATCCCATAAGTATGGCAAAGGGGATCGGAAAAGTCGATGAAAGGAACCGAATATTTGGTGTACGGATTTGACGTGCGGCCGTCCGCCTGGCGCGGGAGCAGGGGCATATGGACGGCTGCCGGTCCGCGGCGGCGCAGGCGGGATGCGGGACGTTTGGCGTGATAACGGACTGTTCGAATCCGCGCGCGGGCTTATAATGGAGATGTCGAAAGGACGAATAGGGTTGGCCGGGGAGGATACGGGAATATGAAGACGAAAGCATGGTACGCCAAGGCGCCGTTTCAATTCGAGCTACGCGAGGGCGAGCTGGGGGCGATCGGCGAGGACGAAGTGCTGATCCGCGTCAAAGCGTGCGGGATCTGCGGCACGGACATGACAAGCGTGAAGTCGGCCGCGGCCGACTGGGAGGCGATCGGGCACGAAATCGCGGGCGTCGTGGTCGAGAAGGGCGCGCGCGTCGGGCATGTCGGCGTCGGCGCGTCGGTGACGCTGGAGACGAGCACGTTTTGCCGGACGTGCGAATGGTGCCGGGACGGCCGGTACGACTTGTGCAACAAAGGGCCGAGCTTCTGGGGGCGCCGCTTCTCCATGGGCTTCGCCGAGTACGTCGTCGCGCCGAAGGAGGTCGTCGTGCCGTTCGAGGGGCTGTCCTTCGCGGTTGCGTCGCTCGTGGAGCCGCTCGGCGTGGCGGTCGACCTGACGGAGACGGTCGACATCCGCATGGGCGAGGACGTGCTGGTGCTGGGCCTCGGGCCGATCGGCCTGATGGCGCTTCGTCTCGCGAAGCTGCGGGGCGCGCGCAAAATCTACGCGGCGGCCCGCTCCCACTCCGTTAAGCGCATCGAGACGGCGCTCGCGTTCGGGGCGGATGAGATCATCTACACGGACAAGACGCCGCTCGAGACGTACCCGTTCGAACGCGGCGGGGTGGACCGCGTGCTCGTCACGTCGCCGCCGCAGACGATCCCGCCCGCGTTCAAGGCGGCGCGGACGGGCGGCGTGATCGGCTACATCGGCATCGAATACGGCGCGGGCGCGAGCATCTCGTTCGACGCGAACGAATTCCACTTCAAGAAGCTGCAGCTGCGGGGTTCCCACGCGACGCCGGCGCTGTTCTTCCCGAAATGCATCGAGCTGTTGAAGTCGGGCGCCGTCGACGGCGACGCGCTCATCTCGCATACGTTCGCGTTGGACGAGTTTCCGGATGCGATGAAGGCGCTGCGCGACGACCGCGGGTCGGCCATCAAGATGGTCATGGTGAACGAGTAGGGAGAGCAGCAACCCGAATGGCGAAGAGCCCGGCCGAGCAGGCCGGGCTTTTCGCCGTGCTTGGCGCACGGGGGAGGCGGCGTCAATCGCGCGGTCCGGCCGTTCCGGCGTTCCCGGGGCGCATCCCGGCGCCGACCCGAACGTTTAACGGCATGAACCGCCCTCCTTTTGCTGAACGCGACTGCAGCCTGCGGCCGATAACCGAATACCGCGGCAGCGCACAGCCGACACCAAGCCGCCAAGCGGCACGTGTCGGCTATTTATGTTGGATTTTGTTGATTTGGCGTAAAGGAGCCGACCTTCCCGTCTTCGCGGCCGACCGTCCCGGCAAGCGCAAGGCTTCGTGCCGCGCCGGCGCCGTGCAGCGAAGAGGCTTGCAAAACCAAGCACGGGAGCGGGGATTTGCGGCTGCGAGTTTAATATACTGTTAAATCTCCCGGATACGGTTGAATTGCAGGGGAGGCCAATGTATGCTGAATACAAACAACATAATCACAACTAAATACATTATAAAACCAATCGGAGGGACATTCGTGAGAGACATCATTTTGATCGACCGCAACCAACCGGCGTACAAAGGCAATCTGCATCTGCATACCACGTGGTCGGACGGCCGGCTGCCGGCGGCGGAAGTCGTCGAAGCGTTCAAAGCGAAGGGCTATCATTTTATTTCGATCAGCGACCATGACGTGTACACCCGCACGGACGAATTCAATACGGCCGATTTCATCACGCTTCCGGGCACTTCTCGTCGACGCCGGTCGTGCCGAGCGGCCGGTTCTGGGCGCGGGTCAAGGCGATGTGCGAGAAGTACGGAGCGCTCTTGATCTTCGACGAGATCATCGAGGGCTTCGGCCGCACGGGCCGCATGTTCGCCTGCGAGCACAGCGTCACGCCGGATGTGCTCGTCCTCGGCAAGTCGCTCGGCGGCGGGCTGCTGCCGTTCGCGGGCATCGTGACGCGCGAGGCGTACAACACGCTGCCGCATGTCTCGATCGGCCACTACACGCACGAGAAGAACGGGTTGTGCGCCGCGGCGGGGCTCGCGATGATCGAGTACGTCGAGAAGCACGATCTCGTGCGGCAGGCCGAGCGCGTCGGCGCGTTCGCGCTGGATTGGCTCGAAAGCCTGCGCGCGGGCTGTCCGCTCGTCAGCCACGTCAGCGGCAAGGGGCTGCATATCGGGATCGAGCTGGTGAAGGGCGTCGGCGCAAAGGAGAAGGCCGTGGCGGAAGCCGAGGCTGTCATGTACAAGGCGATGGAGCGGGGCGTCGCTTTCAAGATCATCGAGGGCAACGTCATCACGCTGCGCCCGTCCCTGCTCATTACGGAGGACGAGATGCGCGGGGCGCTCGAAATCATCGGGCAATGCATCCGCGAAGCCGCGGACGGCTGCGGTTACGAATAACGGCGCAAATGGTATAATAGGCAATAAACAGATTCGAAGGGGAGAACGGCATGTCCCTGGCGGGAGAAGAACGGAAGCGCGGCATTCTCTTCATGCTGAACGAGAAGGGTAAAGTCAACGTCAACGAGCTGTCGCAAAAATTCGACGTCACGACGGAAACGATCCGGCGCGATCTGGACGAGCTGGAGAAAGACAACAAGCTCAAGAAGGTGTACGGCGGGGCGGTGAAATTCGCGCACGACATCGAGCCGGCGTACCACGAGCGGGAAGTCAGCCGCGCGGAGGAGAAACGGCTGATCGGCCAGCACGCGGCGAAGCTGATCGACGACCACGACGTGCTGGTCATCGACGAGGGCAGCACGGCGATGCAGATCATCCATTACCTGGAGGGCAAGCGCGAGCTGACGGTTCTCGTGTGCGCCATCCCGGCGCTCACCCTGCTGATCGAATACCAGAAGCGGGGCGTCTTCGACGGCAAAATCATTTTCATCGGCGGCGAGGTCAACGCCAAGCATCTGCGGGTGTCGGGGCCGATCGCCGAGAAGATGATGGAGGACTTCTACGTGAACAAGTCGTTCATCTCCGTGGACGGCGTGTCGCTGGATAGCGGCCTGTCCGGATTCGACTACGAGCGGGCGCTGTTCACGCGCAAGCTGGTCCGCAGCTCCGAGACCGTGGTCGCGGTGGCGGATTCGTCCAAGATCGGCAAGCGGACGGTCGCCAAGATCGCCGACCTCTCCGACGTGCACTACATCGTCTCGAACGAAGGGCCGCCCGCCGGCTGGGAGAAAGCGCTGCAGGACATGAGCGTGACCTGGGTGTCGTGAGGCTCCGGGCGGGACGGGCTAGGCCGAGACGCGAGGGCGGACTGATTTCCTAGTTCGTTTCCAATGGATTGCAATGCCTGCTCGTCCTGTGTTAGAATGGCAATACTTACAAGGAACGGAGGGTTACGTGTGATAGACTTTATCCGGTTGAGAACGTTGCGCGGCTAATTGAATAGCGCCAATGCTCTGCCCTGTGCAGAGGATCTCAGGATAGGTCTGTCCGCTTGAAGGTAACCCGTTAGCTTTCATCGACGCCTACGAACCGCCGGCCGGCAGCTGGTCCGGTTCGCGTCGTTGCCTTCGGCTTCATACTCGGCCCGGCGCCGCGTCCCGCCCACCCGCGGGCTTCTTCGCGGCACCCGCTGCCGAACCGACCTTTCGCCCGCTGGCGGGAAGCTATGGCTTCCGTACGCCGCGCGGGCGCCGATCCCGAGTTCCTCCGCTTACGCACAGGCCGGCGCGCCGTGCGTTTTTTGTTTTGTCCCCGTTTTTGTCGCAGACAAAGGAGGAATCACGTATATGATGGAACAACCTAGCTTGCAAAAAGCCATAATCGTCGGCGTTAATTTGAACGACCGGCCAGACTTCGCGTACGCGATGGAGGAGCTCCGGAACTTGGCGGAAGCCTGCAATATGGAGGTCGTCGGCGAGCTGACGCAGAAGGCGGTCAAGCTCAACGGCTCCCACTATCTCGGCACGGGCAAGGTCGAGGAGCTGTCCGCTCTCTCGGAGGGCCTCGAGGCCTCGACGATCATCTTCAACGACGAGCTGTCGCCGTCGCAGCTGCGCAACCTCGAAGGCGAGCTGCAGCGCCGGGTCATCGACCGCACGATTCTCATTCTCGACATCTTCGCCGAGCGCGCCCAGACGCGCGAAGCGCAGCTGCAGGTCGAGGTCGCGCAGCTGCAGTACATGCTGCCGCGTCTCGTCGGCCTGCGCGAATCGCTCGGCCGCCAAGGCGGCGGCTCCGGCCTCAAGAACCGCGGCGCGGGCGAGACGAAGCTCGAGCTCGACCGCCGGCGGATCGAGGAGCGGATCTCCGCGCTGCAGGACGACCTCGAGAAGCTCGTCGCGCGGCGCCAGGTGCAGCGCAAGCAGCGCCGGAAGACCGGCGTGCCGGTCGTCTGTCTCGTCGGCTACACGAACGCCGGCAAGTCCAGCCTCATGAACGCGCTGCTTGCCCGGTACATGCCGGATTCCGCCAAGCAAGTGCTGGCCAAAGACATGCTGTTCGCGACGCTGGAGACGTCCGTGCGGGGCATCGACCTGCCGGACAACAAGTCGTTCCTGCTGACCGACACCGTCGGCTTCGTCAGCCAGCTGCCGCATCACCTCGTCAAGGCGTTCCGCTCCACGCTCGAGGAGGTCGCGGAAGCCGACCTGCTAATCCAGGTCGTCGATTACGCGAACCTGGAGCACGATCGGCTGATCGAGGTGACGAACGAGACGCTGAAGGCGCTCGGCGCGGACCACATTCCGATGGTGTACGCGTACAACAAGACTGACCTGACGGGCGAAGCCTATCCGCGCGCGGAGGGGGACGCCGTCTATCTCTCCGTCAAGGAGGAGGCGGGACTCGAGGAGCTGGTCGCGCTCGTGAAGCAGCGGATCTTCCAGGATTACGTGCGCTGCGATGTCGTCATTCCGTTCACGGAAGGGCGGCTCGTCTCGTACTTCAATGCCAACGGCAACGTGCTCGCCACGAGCTACGAGCCGAACGGCACGCGCCTGACGATGGAGTGCAGGCAGGCGGATTACGACAAATACCGCCACGTGTTCGTCGAGCCGGCGGCGGTGGAATAAGCCGCGGCAAGTCAGGAGCAATGCCCGGTCCCTAAGAGCCTGGTTCCCGAAAGTCCGGTCCCTGAGAGCCCGGTCTCGTAAGCCCCGTCCCAGATAGCCCGGTCGCGCAAGCCCGGTCCCCAATGCGGACCGGGCTTTTTTTCGCGGCGTTCGCGCCGGACTCGCGGGCGAAGCGGCGCCGGGCTGGAAAAACGGGCATACTAGCCCATGTCTCGCAAAAACATCTCGCCTTCTCTTAAAAAGTCTCGCCTATCCGGTATCCGGCGTGCCGGCGGCCGCGGCCGCGCAAAAAAAGACCGGCGCTTGCGCGGCAAGCGGCCGGTCCCCGTGAAGCGCATATGAGGCCTAGATGCAGAATGAAGCGATAATGACAGGCGTCCCGGTCTCCTGGTCTCTCGTTAAGGCGAACGCCGCTCCCCGGCGCTTCCCGGGTTACTCGAAGAACAGGAAGTGCGTCGGCACCGGCCGCGGCCGGCCGTCCGACGGATGGTTCACGACACGGCCGTCGAACACGAGCGTCGACGAGCCGCCGCCGTCGAGGTTGTAGCCGTCGACGGCCCCGAAGCGCTGCAGCAGAATCTGCGCTTCGGCGAGCGTCGCGCCCGAGCTGCCGTTCTCGTTGCGTCCGTCGATGACGAGCAAGAGCAGTTGGTTGTCCTTGTAGTTGGCGATGATCGTCCGCGGCGCGCGCAGCGGGTTCGACTGCCACTTCGCGGGAATCGGCTGCGCGCGTCCGTTCTGCAGCAGCACCGGCACGAAGGAGGCGCCGAACCGCGGCTTCTCGCGGTCCAGCTGGTCCTCGCTCGCGTACTTGCCGCCGATCAGCTCCATCTTGTTGTTCATGCCGACGAAGAACAGGTCCTTGTACGACGGATCGAAGCCGTTCAGGTAGCTGCCGTTCATGACCGTGGTGCTGAGCGGATACCGCTTGCCGCCGTCATCCGCGAAGCCGCCGGCATTCACCCCGGCGATGGCGCCGTACCGCCTCGCGGCGGCGAGCGTCGTCTCGGCGCCGCCGTTCTTGTCCTGCCCGAGCACCATCTTCATCGCGTCCGGCGACTTCAGCTTGACCTTGAGCGCGTAGCCGGTGAAATGCTGCGCCCGTACGACGAACAGCTGCGCGCGGATGTTGTCCGAGTCGATCTGCTTCGCGGGCGCGCCGATCTTCCGCGTGATGCGGCGGTCGTAGATTTTGTACGGCCGGTCGGCCTGCGAATCGGCGAGCGTGACGATGGCGCCCATGCTTTCGTTCGTGGCCGCGTACAGCGCGATCGATTTCTTCAGCGACTTGGCGGTCGCGAGCGCCGTCTGCTTCGCCTGGTCGAGGCCGGCGGCCAGCTTGTCGGCGTTCGCCGCCGCGGGGGCCGCGGCCGGCTGCGGGAAGGCGTCGTCCGGCAGCGTGATGGACAGGTCCGCCGCGAGCAGCCAGACGACGAGCCCGATGAACGGGGCGCAGGTCAACAGGCAGAAGCGATTAATGTGTTTAACCGTTAACCTCATTCCGGCACCCTCATTTGAGCACGTCCAAGCTTTTCTGGAGCTCGGCCAGCTTCTTCTCGACCTCGCTCAGCTGCGTGAACAGCTTGTTGCTGTTGTCGGTCTTGGAGTTTGCGTTATCCTTCGTGAATTCCAGCAGCTCGTTCAAGGCGTCGACCTTGCCCTGCACCTTGCTCAGCTCGCCGGAGAATTGGGTTTGCATCTGCTTCAGCTGCGCATCGTAGTCGTGCTGCATGGCGGTGATCTGCCGCGAGGTCTGCTCGCCGATCTCCCGGGTCAGCTTGGCCTTCAGCTGGCCGGCGTACCAGACGGTGCCGGCTGCGCCGCAGCCGATGAGCAGCACCCATACCGCCAGGAACAGCGGAACGGACGGCTTCGAGCGGCGCGCGGTCCGTTCCGCCGTGCGCGGCGCCGTCGTCTCGATGTTCGTTTCCATGCGAATTCATCACTCCTTACCTTCTGACTGACTGAGGACTTAAGCTTGCGGGTCTAGCAAATTCGACAACCGCGTCTACCAATCGAACCCCTATTCTACCACAAAAGGGGTAGAAACGCGTAAACGCGGCGTGAAGGATCGGCAAACGCCGACAGGCCGCGGCGGCAGCCGGCGCGCGTGCCCGCCGAATAGGCGAGCCTTCGGACTTAATGGTATAATGGCCGCAAATCCCAACCATTCGCGAGAGAAGGGCAGCTGCGCGTGAGACTTCGGAAGATCTACGACAACTACATCCGCAACAACCTGTTCGTGAAAGTCATCCTCGTCTTCGCCGTCATCGTGAACCTGACGATCATCACGCTCTCCTATTTCCTCTTCACCCTCATGTCGGCGTCCGTCGTGAACGGGGAGCTGAGCAGCCAGAAGCAGGCGATGGAGCGGGTCAACCGTTACATGGAGCAGAAGTACGACTGGGTGCGGAACACGGTGCAGGATATCTACCGGAACAGCGCGCTTGCAAGCAACGCTTCGTATTTCCTGCAGCATTCGTACGGCGACTACGCGCAGTACCTGCTGGACCAGAACTACCCCGGCGGCAACGAAAGCGCGGTCGACATCCTCGGCTTCCTGTCCGACCGGATGGAGGCGGATGCCGACATACAGAACGTGCTGCTGTACAGCGCCGACATGCAGCAGCTGTACGCGTTCAACCGCAACGGGCCGCGCCGGCTGTATACGACCAATCCAATCCGGTCCTACATCCCGGAGATCATGGCGGCGGAAGGGCCGGTCGCGGCGACGCCGAACCTATGGATCCGCAAGCTGATCGGCCAGTGGAACCCGCAGCTGTATTCGATGCGCAGCCAGATCAACGACCGCAACTCGCTTAAGAACATCGGCCAGCTGCTCGTCTATTTCGACGCCGGCATGGTGAGCCGGTCGCTCGACCAGAGCCGGACGCCGCTCAAGGGCGAGATCGTCGTGGTAACGCCGGACGGGCAGGTGCTGTCCGATTCGGCGAACGGGTATTACGGCAAGCCGTTCCCGTACATGCGGCAGATCGGCTCCCTCAAGGACACCGTCATGCTGGACGAGCCCGCTTATATCAATACGCTAACGCAGAGCAAGGCCGGCTTCACCGTCGTCGGCATCACGCCGAAGCGCGTGATGGCCGAGGCCTACGCGGGGCTGAAGCGGACGATCATCCTGATCAGCACCGCCTGCATCATCGTCGCGGTCATCGTCCCGTCCGCGGTCATCTTCAGCATCGCGCGCCGGACGAACCGGATCGTCCACTTCATGCGCAAGGTCGAGGGCGGCGACCTGTCGGCCCGCCTGCAGGACGCCCGCGAGGACGAGCTCGGGCAGATCTCCCGGAGCTTCAACGATATGCTCGACGAGCTCGGACGGCATATCGACCGGGAGTACAAGGCGGAGCTGCGGCTCAAGCAGACGGAGCTGGCGGCGCTGCAGGCGCGGATCAACCCGCATTTCCTGTACAACACGCTCGAGGTCATCCGCATGCGGGCGGTGTCCCAGGGGGCGGCGGACGTCGGCGAGATGATCTACAGCCTGGCCGCGCTGTTCCGCAGCTCCGTCGACGCCAAGGCGGAGAGCACGCTCGGCGAGGAGCTGGAGATGTGCCGGCTGTATCTGGAGCTGTTCCGGATCCGGTACAAGGATAAATTCACGTACGCGATCAGCTGCGGCCGGGAGCTCGTGCCGGCGCCCGTGTCCAAGCTGCTGCTGCAGCCGATCGTGGAAAACTATATCCTGCACGGCCTCGACTCCCGGCGCAGGGACAACCGGCTGACGATCGAGGCCGCGCGGGAGGACGGCTTGATCGTCGTGCGCGTGCGCGACAACGGCAAGGGCATCGAGCCGGAGCGGCTGGCCGCCGTCATGCGCCGGCTGAAGGCGCCGGAGAACGAGGAGTCCCAATCCTTCGGGCTGCGCAGCGTGCACGAACGGATCGGCCTCGTGTACGGCCCTGGGTACGGTCTGTATCTCGAAAGCGCGCCGGGGAGGGGCACATCGGTGACGGTGAGCTGGCCCGCGGCGGAGTACGGAAAGGAAGCTGGCGATGTATAAAGTATTGCTTGTCGACGACGAGCCGTTCATCACGGAAGGGCTCAGCGACGCGGTGGACTGGTCGGCCTTCGGCCTCGAGGTCGTCGGCACGGCCGAAGACGGCGACGAAGCGCTGAGGCGGATCATCGAGGTATGCGTCGACCTGCTCATCACCGACATATCCATGCCGATCTTGACGGGACTCGAGCTGATTCGCCGGGCGCGCCTCATCCGGCCCCAGCTGAAGGTCATCATCCTGAGCGGCTACAACGAGTTCGATTACTTGAAGGAAGGCATGCGACTAGGCATCGAGAACTACCTGCTGAAGCCGATCCGCTTCGAGGAGCTGGAGGCGACGCTGGCCGACACGGTGCGCAAGCTGGACGCCGACAAGCCGATGCCGGTCTTCGGCGAGGATGAGATCGGCATCCTGCGCGACAACGTCCTGACGCGCTGGGCGAATGGGCGGATCGCGTTCCCGGAGCTGGCCGAACGCGCGGCGTTGCTCGGCATCGACCTGACGAAGCCGTTTGCGGCCTTCGCCATCGTCCGCTTCGGGCCGCCGGCGGGCGCCGGCACGGAACAGGGCGGCCCGGCCGGCGGCGCTGAGGGCAGCCTGGACGCCGGCGGCGGGGCGGGCGCCACACCAGCGGGCGCCGCTCCGCCGGGTGCCACCCCGGAGGGCGCCTACCGGCCCGGAGCCGTTCCGGCGTTCCCCATCCTCGCAGCGGATGCGGCGGCGCTGACGGCGGAAGGCGAAGCGGACGGGCTGTCATTCGTGCCGTTTCTGAACGAAGACGAAGACTTCACCGTCGCCTGCTGCTGCATAAACGGCGGAGAGGCGGATCATGCTAAGGTAGCGAAGTCGCTGGCGCGGCTGGCGGATCGCTGGGAACGCCGCGGGCTCGCGCCGCGCATCGCCCTCGGCGGGTTGGCGCCGGCCGCGGACGCCGCGGCCAGCTTCGCGCAGGCACGCAGGGCGCAGCAGTTCTTCCTCGTGCTGCCGGACAGGCGGCTGCTCGATTACGCCGCCATCTCGCGGGAGACGTCGGCCGTGCCGGCGGAATTGTTCGATTGGGACGCGTATGCCAAGCCGATCCTCGCCAAGGACAAGGACGAGCTGCAGGCCCGCATCGCGCGGGACTTCGCGGCGATCCGGACAGCGGGGGGCTTAAGTCCCGCAAGGGCGAGGGCCGCGGCGGTCGAGCTGATCATTCTCATGAAGATGGAAGTGGACAAGCTCGGCCGCGCGGACGCCGCGGAGCTGTTCCGGGACGTGCTCGACCGGGCGGCGGGCGCAATCGCGCTCGAGGATGTCGAGGGCGCCGTCCGGGCGGCGGCGTTCTTCGCGGCGGATTCGTTTGCCGGCGAGGACATGAGCCCCGTCATCAAGCAGGCGTTGCGCTACATCCACGAGCATTACGCGGAGGCGCTGACGCTGAAGTCGCTGGGCGGGCAGTTCCACATTCACCCGAATTATTTGGGGCAGCTCTTTCACAAACAAACGGGCGAGACGTTCACGGATTACCTGAACAAATACCGCATCGAGCGCGCGAAGGAGCTGCTGGCCGACAGCCGCCTCAAAGTGAATGAGATCGCGCGTCAGGTCGGCTATTGGGAAACGGGCTATTTTTACAAACAGTTCAAGAAGCATGTCGGCATGGTGCCGGGGGACTATAAGGAGCTGCTGTGACGCCGCCGGCGCCGCATGCGGTTCCTTTCTTTACTTTGTACACTTATTCTTTGTTTTCTATTATTTTTGAAAATGGTTTCATCTTCTAAGATGAAGAAGCACCAAGTCGCGACTAGGCTTCGACTCACAGACAAAAGGGAGGCAACACCAAATGGCATTGAAAAAGAAAACAGCGGCCGTCGGCCTCACGTCCGCCATGGCGGCGATGCTGCTGTTAAGCGCTTGCGGAAGCGGCGGCAACAACGGCAACGCGGGCTCTGGCAACGCGCCGGCGAACAATACGTCCGGATCCGGCAATGCAGGCGCCGCGCCGGTTGAACTGAACTGGTACACCATCGGCACGCCGCAGAAGGACGTCGACAAAGTCATGGAAGCGGTTAGCGCGTACACGAAGGACAAGATCGGCGCAACTGTAAAAATGACGATGATCGACTGGGGCGACTACAACCAGAAGATGCAGGTCCTGACGGCTTCCGGCGCGGACATGGACATCATGTTCACGGCCGCATGGGCGTTCGACTACGTGCAAAACGCGCGCAAAGGCGCGTTCGCTCCGATCGACGATCTGCTGAAGCAGTACGGCCAAGGCATCGTGGACACGCTGGACCCGGCGTTCCTGACGGGCTCCAAGGTTGACGGCAAGAACTACGGCGTACCGGCGAACAAGGAATTGCCGACGGCCGAAGTATGGCGCTTCAACAAGAACATCCTCGACGAGAACAAGCTGAGCATCACGGACGTGCGTTCCCTGGAAAGCCTCGAGCCGCTGCTCAAGACGGTCAAGCAAAACAACCCGGACGTGACGCCGCTGCAAGTGGACAAGAACTTCACGCCGTACATCCCGTACGACTACCTGATCGAGAAGTTCCCGCTGGCCGTGAAGCTGGGCGACTCGGGCTACAAGATCGTCAACGTCTTCGAAACGCCTGAAATGAAGCAAGCGCTCGAAACGATGCACAAATACTACCAAGCGGGCTACATCCCGACGGAAGCCGCGACGCTGGAATCGTCTTCGGACGTGCAAGCGACGGGCAAATGGTTCGCCGACAAGGCGACGACGCAGCCGTTCGCGGACAACGTATGGTCGACGAGCTACGGCTACCCGATCGTCTCGACGCCGATGAGCGACGCGCTGATCTACAACTCGTCCGTCATGGGCTCCATGCAGGCGATCTCCGCGAACTCGAAGCATAAAGAGAAAGCGATGCAATTCCTGAACCTGCTGAACACCGATCCGGTCCTCCGCAACATGGTCGACTCCGGCATCGAAGGCACGCACTACAAGAAGACCGAAGGCAACTATATGGAGAACCTGCCGGAGTCCAAGAACTACGACATGCCGACGTTCTCCCTGGGCAACATCATGATTACGTACCTGAACCCGGGCGACCCGGCGGACAAATGGGAACAGTTCAAGAAATACAACGACGCCGGCAAACCGGCCGCTCTGCTCGGCTTCAACTTCGATCCGACGAAGGTCTCGAGCGAAATCGCGGCCGTGCAGAACGCGAAAGAGTCGTTCTGGGCGCCGCTGATGACGGGTACGGTCGATCCGGACAAATACCTGCCGCAAGCGATCAAGAAGCTGAACGACGCGGGCCTCGGCAAAGTCATGGCCGAAGCGCAGGCGCAGCTCGACGCTTGGAAGGCGACGCAAGCCAAGTAAGCCGCTTATAGCACCGAAGGGCGAATGTTCGGCATTCGCCCTTTTTTTAGGATTGCGGACGCACGGGAGCGACAGTGCCCGGCGTTCCTGGATTCTAAGGCGGCGACGGCCGGCGCGGACGCTGCCATGCACAGCGGACCCGCCCGAATCGCCGGGGACGATACGAACAGCCGCAGGCCTTTCATGGCGCTGCGAACCGACTTCGCTAGAAAGGGTGGATGAACCCCATGAAAGCCTTAGGGCGCTTCTTCAGAGACATGAACCGCAATAAAGCCCTGCTCCTGATGGTGCTTCCGGCGACCATCTGGTTTCTTTTATTCTCGTATCTGCCGATGCTCGGCGCCATTATTTCGTTCAAGGAATACCGGATACACGGAGGGTTCCTGTCGAGCTTCATGCATAGCCGCTGGGTCGGCTTCGACAATTTCAAGTTCCTCTTCAGCACCGACGACGCGTACATCATTACCCGCAATACGCTGCTTTACAACATCGTGTTCATCTTCATCGGGCTTGTCCTGGCGGTCGCCATGGCGGTCATTCTCTCCGAAATCGCAAACAAAAAGCTGGCGAAATGGTACCAGACCGGCATGTTCATGCCGTACTTCCTGTCCTGGGTCATTGTCAGTTATTTCGTATATAGCTTCCTCAGCTTCGACCGCGGCGTGATCAACAAAATCGCGCTCGGACTCGGCATGGATCCGCAGCAGTGGTACTCCGAGCCGAAATACTGGCCGTTCATCCTCATCCTCGTGTTCCTGTGGAAGTCGCTCGGCTACAACAGCGTCGTCTACCTGGCGGCCATCCTGGGCATTGACAAGTCCCTGTACGAAGCAGCCATGATCGACGGCGCGAACAAGTGGCAGCAGATCCGCAATGTCACGCTGCCGATGCTGGCGCCGCTCATGACGATCCTGACGCTGCTCGCGATCGGCCGCATTTTCTACGCGGACTTCGGCTTGTTCTACCAAGTACCCCGCGACTCGGGAACGCTCTACAGCGTCACGAACGTTATCGATACGTACGTCTACCGCGGCCTGAAAACGACCGGCGAAATCGGCATGAGCACCGCGGCCGGCCTGTACCAGTCGTTCGTCGGCTTCGTGCTCGTCATCACGTCCAACTACATCGTCCGCCGGTTCAACAAGGATAACGCGTTGTTTTAAGACGATTGGTTTGCGTTCACTGTCGGAGACAGGGAATGCAGCATTCGTCCGCTTCGTAAGCAATTAGGCAGAAAGGAGCATCATCATGGCATCCCTTACGAAATCCAAGGACTTCCACCGGCTTACGCCCGCGTGGAACGTCGTGTTCAATCTCCTCGCCGGCCTGTTCTCGCTGGCTTGCGTGTTTCCGTTCCTGCTCGTCATGATCGTCTCGTTCACGGACGAGAAGACGCTGGCGCGCGACGGGTATTCGCTGTTTCCTAAGAAATGGAGCGTCGAGGCCTACAATTACCTGTTCAAGGCGGGCGACCAATTGCTGCGCTCGTACGGCGTCACGATCCTCATTACGGTCGTCGGCACGGCGATCAGCCTCGCGATGATCTCGTTCTTCGCGTACGCGATCTCGCGCAAAAGCTTCAAATACCGCAAGTTCTTCTCGTTCATGGCGTTCTTCACGATGCTGTTCAACGGCGGCCTCGTGCCGTCCTACATCGTGACGACGCAGTTTCTCCACCTGGGGGATACGCTCTGGGCGCTAATTCTGCCCATGGCCGTCAACGCGTTCTACATCATGATCATGCGGACGTTCTTCGCAACGATGATCCCGGACGCGATCATCGAGTCGGGCAAGATCGACGGCGCCGGCGAGTTCGGCATTTTCTTCCGGCTGATCATTCCGCTCGCGCTGCCGGGCCTCGCGACGATCGCGCTGTTCAGCGTGCTCGGCTATTGGAACGACTGGTTCAACGCCCAGCTGTACATCGAGAATCCGGACCTCGTGCCGCTGCAGTCGATGCTGATGCGGATCGAGAACAGCATGCAGTTCATTCTGGCCAACTCGAACAACACATCGCTCGGCGTGGGCGTGCTGCAGTCGATGCCGCAGGATACGTCGCGGATGGCGATGGTCGTCCTCGCAACCGGCCCGATCGTCCTCGCGTATCCGTTCTTCCAGCGTTATTTCGTCCAAGGCTTGACGGTCGGCGCAGTGAAGGAATAAGGCGTTCCGCGCCGAATGATTAATAGGGATAAATGATTATAAGGATATACAGATTACCGAAGGTCCACAGACCGCGAACCGGAACGATTCGCGAAGCCAATGGTTGACGGCATGAAGGACTGGCAGGCGGGAGCCTTGCGCGGGAACGCGCAAGGCTCGCCGTTTGCCGCCGGAGCCGCACATCCGCGCGATCGCGGGCTGCGCCGCGCCTAGCGCCGGCCGAGCCACGACCCGAGTACTGACAAAAAGGGGAAAACCGACCATGGAACAATTCAGACTGCCCAAAATCGACATGCCGCATCTTCCGCTGCCTCAGGCGGTGCGGGACGTGCTGGCGGAAGCGGAGACGCGGCTGGCGCACCGGCCGAAGCTGCTGCAGCTGTTCAAGAACTGCTTCCCGAACACGCTCGAGACGACGACGAAGCTGCAGGACGACGGCACGACCTTCGTCATCACCGGCGACATCCCGGCCATGTGGCTGCGCGATTCCGTCGAGCAGGTCATCCACTACGTGCCGCTGGCCAAGGACGACGCGGACTTGCGGCGCATCATCGCCGGCTTGATCAAGCTGCATATGCGCTACATCGTCATCGACCCGTACGCCAACGCGTTCAACGAAATGGCGAATGACTGGCACTGGAACACCGACGACAAGACGGACATGTCGCCATGGGTCTGGGAGCGCAAGTTCGAGCTCGACTCCATCTGCTTCTCCATGCGCCTCGCGTTCGCGTATTGGAAGGAAACGGGCCGCGCGGACATCTTCGACGCCGACTTCAAAGTCGCGATGCGCGCCGCGGTCGACCTGTGGAAGCGGGAGCAGCGCCATTTCGAGCGCTCGCCGTACCGCTTCGAGCGGGATAACGGCATCATGACGGATTCCCTGCAGAACGAGGGCCTCGGCATGCCGGTCAACTATACGGGCATGGTCTGGTCCGGCTTCCGGCCGAGCGACGACGCGTGCGACTTCCACTACAACATTCCGGACAACATGTTCGCCGTCGTGACGCTCCGCCAGATGCGCGAGATCGCCGAGTTCGTGTTCCGCGACCTGTCGTTCGAGCGGGAGATGGCTAAGCTCGAGCGGGAGATCGACCACGGCATCCAGCTGTACGGCATCTACCGCCATCCGGAGTTCGGCCCGATCTACGCGTACGAGACCGACGGCTTCGGCAACTACTGCCTGGCGGACGACGCCGGCACGCCCGGCTTGGTCTCGATTCCGTACCTCGGCTATACAGACTTGAACGATCCGGTGTACCAAAACACGCGCCGGTTCGCGCTCAGCTTCGAAAATCCGTTCTACTACGAAGGCACGGCGGCGAAGGGCATCGGCAGCCCGCACACGCCGCCGGGCTACATCTGGCACATGGCGCTGTCGATGCAGGGCTTGACCGCGTCGACGGACGACGAGAAGCTCGCGATGATCGCGGCGCTCGAAGCGACGGACGCCGATACGGGCTTCATGCACGAAGGGTTCCACGCAGACGATCCGGCCGTATTCACGCGCAAATGGTTCGCCTGGTCCAACAGCTTGTTCTCCCAGCTTGTCTATAAATCGATGAAAGCAGGGCTGCTCGATGCCTAATTCGACGATTATTTTCCATGATGGCGCCTTCCCAGGCGCCTCTGCCGTAGGCGGGGCCGAGCTTGAGCGGCTGCGCGCGGCCGGCGAGGTCTGCGGCGCGGACGAGCTCGCGGCCCGTCTCGAAGGCGCGGAAGGCGGCGTGTTCGTCACGCTGCACGCGCCTTATTTTCCCGTCGCGGCCTGGGAAGCGCTGGTCGGCTTCCTGAAGCGCGGCGGCGGCCTGGTCAGCGCGGGCGGCGCGCCGTTCCGCGTGCCGGTGCGCAAGGAAGCCGGCTCATGGCTCGCCGGTCCGGAGCAGACGGCGTATCACCGGCAGCTGCGCATCCACGAGATGCTGCCGGTCGCCGCGGCGCCGGTCAAGGAATACGCCGCGTCGGCGGATATTCCGCTGTTCCGCGGCCGGGAAGCGCTGCTCCCCGTCGCGGACACGTGGAACCTCGTGCCGCATGTGACGAAGGCGAGCGACCTGCCGCATCAGATGGGCTCGGCCGGTCCGATGGACGCGCATATCCACGCGCTGCTGAAGGGCGTCTCGGCCGAAGGCCGCGAGGTGGCGGCGCCGGCGGTGCTGTGGGAGAACACGAAGGGCGATTTCGCCGGCGGCCGCTGGCTGTTCGTGAACCAGCCGCTCGGCGACGACTTCTTCGCGCGCGGCGGCGCGGACGCGCTGCTCGACTGGGCGGCGTTCTGCGCCGCGGGCGTGACGGAGCTGTGGCTGAAGCCGGGCTACGCGTCGTATGAGCCGCATGAGCGGCCGATGCTGACGCTGCAGGCGCAGAAGCTGGGCCGCTCCGGCGCGGACGCCGGTTCGGGCGCGTCCGGCGCGAAGACGAGATGGACGTTCGATATTAAGGTCCGCCGCCGCGGGGACAGCGCGATTACGTTCGCGTACCGCCACGAGGCGGAGGTCGGCGCGGCGCTCGAGCTGAAGCGCATCCCGCTGCTCGGCGACGTTCGCCCGGGCTTCTACGAGGTGGACTGCGTCGCGGCGTCGGCGGACGGCGAGACGCGCCTGCTGCGCCAAGGCTTCTGGGGCGCGGACGAGGCGCTGCTGCGCGAAGGCGCGCCGCTGAAGCGCGGCCGCGATTACTTCGAGAAGGACGGCCGGCCGATGCCGGTCGTCGGTATGACCTATATGACGAGCGACGTCGCGCGCAAATTCCTGTTCCTGCCGAACGCGGCGGTCTGGGACCGCGACATGGCGCAGATGCGCAAGGCCGGCATCAACTGGATCCGCACGGGCGTCTGGACGGCGTACCGCAACATCATGCAGGTGGACGGCCATGCGTCGGAGGAAGTGCTGCGCTCGATCGACGCGTTCTTCCTGACCGCGAAGAAGCACGGGCTGCACGTGACGTTCACGTTCTTCTCCTTCACGCCGGAGACGTGGGAAGGGGTCAATCCGTACCTCGACCCGCGCAGCGTGGAAGCGCAGAAGCGGTTCATCCGCTCCATCGTCAGCCGCCACCGCGAGACGACGAACGTCGATTGGGACTTGATCAACGAGCCGTCGATGTTCGATCCGGCGCGCATTTTCTCCGCCGGGCCGCGCTCGAGCCGCGACCGCTTCGAGCGGGAGGCGTACGCCGCCTGGCTGGCGGAGCGCCACGGCACGGTCGAGGCGCTGCGCGAGCGCTGGGGCATGACCCCGGGCGAGCTGCCGGACTTCGCCGCAGCCGCGGTTCCGGAGCCGGAGGAGATCAACTTCGACGTGCAGGACATGCATCAGGGCAAGCGGGGCACGCGCTGGCTGGACTACGCGCTGTTCTCGATGGACATGCACAACCGCTGGGCGAACCAGCTGGTCTGCGCGATCAAGGAAGGCAATCCGTCGCAGCTCGTGACGGTCGGCCAGGACGAGGCGCTCGGCGCGCAGCGTCCGTCGCCGTTCTTTTACGGGGAAGCGGTGGACTACACGACCGTCCATTCCTGGTGGCTGAACGACAACCTGCTCTGGGACGGCATCTTCGCCAAGACGGCGGACAAGCCGAACGTGGTGCAGGAGACGGGCATCATGTACGTCGAGACGCCGGCCGGCTTCGCGAAGCGGTCGGAGGAAGAGCTGCGCGCGATGCTGGAGCGCAAGTACGCCTACGCGTTCGCGGCAGGCGGCGCCGGGGCCGTGCAGTGGATCTGGAATACGAACTTCTACATGGACAACGCGAACGAATCCCACATCGGCGCGCTGCGCGCGGACGGGACGGAGAAGCCGGAGGCGGACGTGTCGTACCGGTTCGGCAGCTTCATGGACGAGATCCGCGACCTGTTCCGGGAGCGGGCGCTGGAGGACGTCGCCGTCGTGTACCCGTACTCCAACGACTTCTCGAACCGCAAGCTGGCGTTCGACGCGACGACGCGCCTGACGCGCGTGCTGGCGTACGAGCTGAAGGTGCCGTTCCGCGGCGTGTCCGAGTACGATCTGGCGCCGCTGGAGGCGGACCCGGCCAAGCTGATCTTCGTGCCGTCGGCGCATAACTTCGACGACGAGGCGTTCGCGCGGCTGCTCGGCATCGTGGACGCGACGGGCGCAACGCTGGTGTTCACGGGGCCGCTCGGCCTCGATGCGTACTGGCGCGAGACCGATCGGCTGACGGACGCGTTCGGCGAGCGGAAGCTCGGCAACGTCGTGCGCGAAGAGCGTCTCGCGATCGGCGGGAAGTCCTATCCGGTCTCGTACGGCCGCCGGCGCATCGCCGAGCTGTTCAAGGAGACCGCCTGCGGCCGCGGCGACGGCCCGGCGGGCGCGGACCGCGTGCTGGAAGCGGCGTACGGCAAGGGCCGGATGATCTGGAGCCCGCTGCCGCTCGAGCTGAACGAGCGCGACGAGCCGATCGCGGCGCTGTACGCGCATGCGCTGGCCGCGTCCGGCGCCCGGCGGGAGCTGGAGTGGATCAAGGGCGGCGACCTCGCCGGCGTCTACGGCCGGAGCCTCCGGTTCAAGGACGGGGAGCTGTTCGTGTTCGTGTCCGAATACGCGCACGACGCGCAGGTCGAAGTGAAATCCGCCGCGACGGGCGCCTCTTATTCGTTCGTGCTGGAGCGGGAGCGCGCGGTGCTGTTCGCCGCTGACCGCGACGGCCGCGTGACGGCGGTGTACCGGCCGGACGAAGTGGACGTGCTGGCCCTGCCGGCGGATTTGGAATCGAAGGGAGACGATCGCCTTGGCGAACGCTGACAATAGAAGAACGGCTCATATCATCTCGCACACGCATTGGGACCGCGAATGGTATCTGCCTTACGAGAAGCACCACGTGCGCCTGATCTCGCTGATGGACACTCTGATGGACACGCTTGAGCGCGACAGCGAGTACCGCAGCTTCTACCTCGACGGACAGACGATCATCCTCGAGGATTACCTGCAGGTGCGGCCCGAGCGCCGCGAACGGCTGGAGCACTGGATCCGCGAGGGACGCATTCACATCGGTCCGTGGTACGTGCTGCAGGACGCGTTCCTGACGAGCAGCGAGGCGAACGTGCGGAATCTGCAGATCGGCCACCAGGACGCCGCGCATTACGGCACGATCGCGAAGATCGGGTACTTCCCCGACACGTTTGGCAACATCGGCCAGGCGCCGCAGCTCATGAAGCAGGCGGGCATCGACAACGCGGTGTTCGGCCGCGGCGTCAAGCCGACGGGCTTCAACAACATGGTGTCGGACGCGGCGTACGAGTCGTCCTTCTCGGAGCTGATCTGGGAAGGGCCGGACGGCTCGCGCGTCCTCGGCATCCTGTTCGCCAACTGGTACAGCAACGGCAACGAAGTGCCGACGGACGAAGCGGAAGCGAAGGCCTATTGGGACCGCAAGCTGTCCGACGCCGGCAAGTACGCCTCGACGGGCCAGCTGCTGTTCATGAACGGCTGCGATCACCAGCCGATCCAGACGGACCTGCCGGAAGCGATCCGCGTCGCGGGCAAGCTGTTCCCGGACACGGACTTCGTGCACTCGAACTTCCCGGATTACCTGGCGTCGCTGAAGGCGTCGCTTGCGGACAAGCAGCTGTCGGTCGTGCGCGGCGAGCTGCGCAGCCAGCGGACGGACGGCTGGTCGACGCTCGTCAACACGGCGTCCGCGCGCGTGTACCTGAAGCAGATGAACCAAGTCGGCCAGACGATCCTCGAGAAAGTCGCCGAGCCGCTCGCGGCGTTCGCGCACGCGGCCGGCAAAGCCCAATACCCGCATCACCTGCTGAAGTACGCATGGAAGACGCTCATGCAGAACCACCCGCACGACAGCATCTGCGGCTGCAGCGTCGACGAAGTGCACCGCGAGATGGTCACGCGGTTCGATAAGAGCCGCCACGTCGCCGAGACGATCGTCGACGACAGCAAGCACGCGCTGGCCGGCGCCGTCGACACGAGCATGTTCGCGCGGCACGGCCGGGACGCGCTGCCGCTCGTCGTGTTCAACACGACGGGCTGGGCGAAGAGCGGCGCCGTGACGGTCGAGCTCGACGTCGCGCGCGTCTACTACCGCGAAGGCATCGCGTCGAGCGAGATGATTCGCATGATGAAGGAATACCGCATCGGCGAGCGAACGCTCGTGGACGCGGACGGCACCGCCGTGGCCTATACGATGGAGGACCTGGGCCTGCAGTTCGACTACGACCTGCCGGACGACAAGTTCCGCCAGCCGTACTGGGCGCGCCGCGTGCGGCTGACGTTCGAGGCGGCCGGCGTGCCGGCGCTCGGGCTGAAGTCGTACGCCTGGGTGAACGGCGCGGCCGGTGCCGCGCCGGCGCCGTCCCTCGTGGCGGGCCCGCGCGCGCTCGCGAACGCGAACCTGCGCGTCGAGATCGCGGAGGACGGGACGCTCGCGGTGACGGACCTCGCGACCGGACGCGTATACCGCGATCTGCTTATCTACGAGGATGCCGGCGACATCGGCAACGAATACATGTTCAAGCAGCCGGACGGCGAGCCGGCGCTGACGACGAAAGGGCTCGCGGCGAGCATCCGCGTCGTCGAGGACACACCGTACCGCGCGGCGTTCGAGATCGTGCACGAGTGGGCGATCCCGGCGTCGGCGGACGAGCTGTTCGAGCAGGAGAAGCGGGAAGCCGTCTACTATCCGGAGCGCAAGGCCGGCCGGTCGAAAACGCTCGTGCCGTTCACGATCCGCACCGTCGTCAGCCTGGAGCGTTCCGGTCAGGGCGTCGGCGTCCGCACGACGTTCGACAACCGGGCGAAGGACCACCGCGTGCGCGCGCTGTTCCCGACCGACCTCGCGGCGTCCGTGCACCGGGCCGACGCGATCTTCGAGGTGGCGGTCCGCGACAACAAGCCGGCCGCCGAGTGGGAGAACCCGAGCAACGCGCAGCATCAGCAGGCGTTCGCGGACGTCAGCGACGGCGCGCACGGGCTTACGATCGCGAACAAGGGCTTGAACGAGTACGAGGTGCTGCGCGACGGGCGCAACACGATCGCGGTCACGCTGCTGCGCGCCGTCGCCGAGCTCGGCGACTGGGGCGTCTTCCCGACGCCGGAGGCGCAGTGCCTCGGCGAGCACACGGCCGAGCTGCTGATCCTGCCGCACCGCGGCGACGGGGCGGCATCGGGCGCGTTCGCGGCCGCGTACCAATTCCAGACGCCGTGGACGGCCGTGCAGACGGGCGTGCACGACGGCACGCTCGCGCCGGAGCACGCGTTCCTGGCGTGGGACGGCGAAGGCGTCGCGTTCTCGTCGGTGAAGATCGCCGAGGAAGGCGACCTCATGCTGCGCTGGTTCAACATGCGGCCGGAAGCGGCGGCGCTGCGCGTGCGGCCGCATGTCGGCCCGGTCGCCGCGGCGTATGCGAGCGATGTGCTCGAGCGCGCCGGCGAGCGGCTCGCGGTCTCGGACGCGAACGGGACGTTCGCGGCGGACCTCGGCCCGTGCGAGATTTACACGGCGGGCCTTACGATCGCGCCGTAAGCTGAGGGCATGAACCGTTAACAGTGTGAATGATAAACGTGAAGAAAGGGATGGGTCGGCATTTGCCGGCCCATCCCTTTTTTGCGGCTTGCGCGCCAGGCCGCGTGCCATAGCCGGCCCGGCTTCCAAGGGCACCGCCCTCGCGGTATCGCGGCGCGCATGCGCTCGCCATTCGGTACGGAATCGCACCTCGCGCCGTAGATTCGCGCCATGCGATCACGCATGGTATAACGGCCCGGGAAATGGCAAATGCTTGAATGCCGAGCCTCCCTATGCTACACTCTATATATGAATAGTTGCTCATATATTAAATATTTCGGCATTGACGACGAGTGCGTACTGACGCTGTTCGAGACGGGCCTCGCCCACGCGTCGCATCAAGCGTAAAGGAGAATCCGCAGATGAGCCACAGTCATTCCCATGCCCACGGGCACGGCCATGGACACAGCCACGGGCACAGCCATGGCCACGGCGACGTCTTTCACTCGCATGCGCCGATCGGCAAAATGAAACAGGCGTTCTTCCTCAGCTTCATCATCCTCGCGGTGGAGGTTATCGGGGGCTTGATCTCGCACAGCCTAGCGCTGCTGTCGGACGCCGGCCACGTCCTGACCGACATCGCGGCGATCGGCTTGTCCTGGTACGCGATGAAGCAGTCGCTCAAGGCGCCGTCCGAGGGCTACACGTTCGGCTATCACCGCTCGGGCATTCTCGCGGCGTTCATCAACGCGGTCTCGCTCATCCTGATCGCATTCGTCATCCTGTGGGAGGCAATCCAGCGGTTCCAGTCCCCGCAGGAGGTCGGGAGCGCGTGGATGTTCATCGGCGCCGGCGTCGGGCTCGTCATGAACCTGTACCTCGGGCTCGGCCTCAGCAAGGAGGACAACGTCAACGTCAAGAGCGCGGTGCTTCACATGCTCGGCGACGCGGCGGCTTCGGCGGGGGTCATCGTGGGCGGGCTCGTGATTCATTTCACGGGCTGGTACGTCGTTGATCCGATCCTGAGCGTCCTGATCGCCTTCCTGATCGCCTACGGCGCGATCGGCCTCGTCCGCGACACGATCCGCATCCTCATGGAGGCGACGCCCAAGGACGTCGACTTGAAGAAAGTGGCGGAGGCGATTCAAGGCGTGGACGGCGTTCGCGGCGTGCACGACCTGCACGTGTGGAGCATCACGAGCGGCAAAAACGCGCTCAGCTGCCACGTCACGCTGGACGGCGCGGTCACGATCGGCGGCAGCCAGGCGATGCTCCGGGAGATCGAGCACCGGCTGCTGCATCTCGGCATCGGCCACTGCACGGTGCAGATGGAGGACGACGGGCATCCCCACACCGAGACGATGCTATGCGACGGCTCGCAGCCGGCGCACGACCATCATCATGCCCGCGCCGCGGAGACCGCTCACGGCCATGCGCATTAAGCGCCCGGGCGCGTTCGGGAGGTTCGGCGTAATTCCGCATCCGGCGCCGCGCGCTATCAAGGGAAGACATCTCAACCCGGTTGAGGTGTCTTTTTTTGGTTATAGGCGGAAGGCAGCCTAAGCAAGGCTGATTGCGTACGAGGAGATACATAGGGGAGGGGGAGATTTCCAAGCGGCGAACGGGGTCACTTTCCCTTTTGGTGAAATCGCCGCGCTTTGGCGCGATTGCCGCAATCGGCCATCGAGCACCAGCGGCGGCTCCGGTTCCGGCTCGTATCGAGAAATAACCATCCGCAAGGATCGCCCTCGCATTGTTTGACCCGCGTCAGATCGCTGCTGGATACGAGCAGCTCTACGGCGGATTGCAGGATCGGCGCAAGCATGGCGTTTAGATTGTGCTCGGCATGCCCGAACTTCAACGCGAAGCGGCCCGTTTCATTTTCATGGATGACCTGCAGCGTTCGGTAGAAGCGGCTCACCGATTCGTTGAATCGCTTCAGGTCTGTCGTGTGCGGCGAGGTTTCCTGCGCAACGGATTTGAAGATGCGATACATGGTTTCCCGCATGTCGATCGCTTGCTTCAGAACCGCCTCCGCTTCGGCCGGCGTCTCCTCGGCCCCAGCAAGCAGCGTTTCGGCTTGGCGTCCGGTTAAGACGCCGGCATGGACGCACCAGTCGGCCAATTCGGCGTAATTCGTAAACCAGTCCCGTCTTTTATCGGTACTTTCCCGCCAGCTGACCGTATTGATGAAATCCATGCACAACCGTTCTCCGACCATCATATAAGGGTTCGTTTCCGACATGATCATAGCTCCTTTACTCTAACCATCATAATGCATATTGACAGTTAAATCCAATGCGGTTATGATTTAACCGTCTACAGCGGTTTTGATGGTTAAAATAAATGTTGGAGGTATGGAGATGAGCAATTCGATGCTGGAGGATTTTCGGCTGTTACTGGAGGAAACATTTGACGGACCTAAAGCGCACGCAAGCTGGTACACCGAAGCGAAGCCCGGCAGCGGTCTATTCGGCTCGCTGGAGCCGTTGTCCGCGGAAGAGGCTTCGATACCCGTCAATGGGACAACCATCGCGGCGCAGGCGGATCATACCCGCTATTACTTATGGGTTGCGCTGGCTTACCTCAATGGGGAAGAACCCGAGAAGGACTGGATGGCGTCGTGGAAAATCGCGGACGTCGATAGCATCCGATGGACCCAAATCAAAGAGGAGCTTCGCCAAGAATACATAGCACTGCTGAGCAAGCTCGAATCGCTGGACACCGGCGACGCCCTAGATGAGGATACGGTGAGCGGGCTGTTGGGAGTGATCGCTCACTCCGCCTACCATCTCGGTTCGATTCGGCAGATGGTCAAGGCGGTCAAACGCTAGGCGGACGCCGTTTATGGAGCTTGTGCGCGAGCACGACCTCGAGGACCGCGACGAGCAGGAATAGCGTGGCGAGCTTCCGCTGCCCCGACCCGTGCAGTATGGCGGCTGCCGCGGCGAAGACGAGCAGCTGCAGCGCGAAGCGGACGAGCGGCCGGGCGGGGACGCACGCTTTGGGCGCGGCGAAGTGGCCCCAGAAGACGGCGACGAGCACCGGGGAGCCGATGCCCGCGAGCGCCCGGACCCACGTCTCGGCGCCCTTCAGATGGAAGCCCCAGTAGCAGAACGCCGCGAGGGCGCACAGCTCCAGCGCGAGAAAAATCAGATCGACGAGCAGCATGCCTTATCCTCCTTGGAAGGTGAGGTTCTTGCGGGCCGGCGGCCGGGTGCGAGGCGCGGCCGCTACAAGTGTATGACGGGACATCCTTCGGGATGTCCCTTTTTCGCGCGAACGGAAGCGGACTTCAAAATAAATAAAAATTATTATTTTTGATAAATAAATAGTTTTTTACCAAAAATCAACGTGACGGTAATATGTCGCTGACAATTCGGGCCTATAGTTTAGGAAGAGAAGCAAACCAACCGAGATGCGGCCGCGCAAGGCCCATCGCTTAGGAGGATATCATGGAACGGTTCAATCGGTTACATCCCCGCAAGCCCGCGCAAGCTGCGCTCGTCTTCGCATCCGCCGTCTTGCTGCTGACGGCCTGCGGCCAGAACGGCGGCGGCAATGCCGCGAATAATGCCGCGAACGCCGCCGATACGGCCGCGAACGCGAACGGACAAGCATCCGGCTCGGCCGGCGGCAACGCCGCGGCCGCAAACGGCAGCGCGGCTGCCGGCAATGCCGGAGCGGCGGAGGACTCGCCGGACGCGCTGTACGCGAAAGCGAAGGAAGAGGGCAAGGTCATCGTCTATTCCACGTCCGGGCGCGCCAACGACGCCGCGGAGACGTTCATGAAGCAGTACCCGGGCATCAAGGTCGAGGTGAGCAAGGTCAAGTCGGACGAGATGATGGACAAGGTCATGAAGGAGCAGGATGCCGGCCAGTTCAATCCCGACGTCATCATCACGAAGGAAGTGAGCGGGGCGGTCGAGGAGGAGATGGTGAAGCCGGGACGCTACATCAAGTATTTGCCGGCGGACATCGCGCCGAAGGTCGACGAGCCGTACCGCACGCAGGCGGAAGGCTATGCCGACTACGTAGAGTTCCGGACGATCTTCTATAATGCCTCGCATTATGCGCAAGCGCCGGTGACGAACTGGTGGGACCTGACGACGCCGGAATTCAAAGGCAAGGTCTACACGGCCGATCCGCTCAGCTCGCCGGCGTTCATGGACCTGTTCACGACGATGGTCAACAACAGCGACGACATGGCGGCCGCGTACAAGGAGAAGTTCGGCAAGGACATCGAGCTGCACGGCACGGAAAACGCCGGCTACGAATACATTCAGGAGCTGTTCGATAACGGCCTGATCGTCCTGAAGGGCAGCGACGACGTCCTCGACGCCATCGGCAAGGCGGACAGCGACGCGGTCGGCCTCGCGGTGTCGGGGGACGTCTCGAAAAACGAGGAGAACGGCTGGACGATTCAGCCGATCTACGCTATCAAGCCGAAGACGGCCGTTCCGGATGCCGGCTACTTCTTCCTGGCGAACAAGGCGCCGCACGAAGCGGCCGGGAAGCTGTTCCTTCGCTGGATGATGGGCGAGACGGACGGCAAGGGCGCGGGGCTCGACCCGTTCAACAAGGTCGGCTCGTGGGTGCCGCGCTCCGACGTGCAGACGAAGAACGACATCCCGTACGAGCAGCTGAACCTGTGGATGTTCGACGGCGAAGCGCTGTACACATCCGCGCCGAAGGTGCGCGATTTCTGGATTAAGCAGAAGTAAAACCGGACGACGCAACAAGCAGCAGGCTAAGCATAAGTAACCGGCAGAGGTGGAGAGAGCATTGGCGAACAAACCGGCGCCGGCCGGATACCGGAGGCGCCCGCTCAACCGGGCGCTCGATTGGCTGCGGCATCCCGTTCACGCGATCGGGATGGCCGCCCTTCTCTTTTTGGCCTATACGGTCGTCTGGCCCGTCCTTCGCATCGCCTATACGACGTTCGTCTGGCGGCAGCAGGACGTCCGGCTGACGGCGGAGGCGAACCCGGGGCATTTCACGCTGTACCATTGGACCCGCGTGCTGGCCAGCGACATGAGCGTATCGCTCTTCTACAAACCGATCTTGAACTCGCTCGCCGTCGGCGCGGCCGTCTCCGCGCTCTCGCTGGCGCTCGGCTGCGGGCTCGCCTGGCTCGTGACGCGGACGGACATGCCGCTCAAGCGGACGATCTCGTTCCTCGCGGTCATCCCGTACCTGCTGCCGGCGTGGATTCTGTCGCAGGCGTGGCTGACGTTCTTCAAGAACGGGAAGATCGGCGGGACGCCCGGCATCCTGGCGTCGCTGCTGCACGTCTCGCCGCCGGACTGGCTGTCGTACGGCTTCGTGCCGATCGTCATCTCGCTGTCGCTCCACGACAGCGTCTTCTTCTTCCTGATCGTCGGCGCGGCGCTGAACGGGATGAACGGCCAGCTCGAGGATGCGGCGAGCGTGGCCGGGGCGAAGCGGCTGACCGTGCTGCGGCGGATCGTTCTGCCGCTCGTGCTGCCGTCGATCCTGTCGGGGTTCATCCTGATCTTCACGAAGGCGATCGGCGCGTACGGGGTGCCGGCGCTGCTCGGCACGCCCGTCGACTTCTACATGATCTCGACCATGCTCTATTCCAGCATGCGCTCGCGGCTGACGACCGAGGCGAACGTGCTCAGCCTGACGCTGATGCTCATCTCGATCCTGGCGATCTACCTCAATCAGCGGGCCGTCGGGCGGCGGCGCAGCTACGTCACGGTGACGGGGAAAGGCGCCGCGCGCACGCTGACGCTGCTCGGCGCCTGGCGGAAGCCGGCCGCGGCGGCAGGCCTGGTCATGGCGGCGGCCGCCGTCGTGCCGCTGCTCGTCCTGTTCGCGCAATCCTTCATGCTGAAGGAGGGCCACTACGGCCTGGGCAACTTCACGACGCACTACTGGTGGGGCGGCTCCGACCCGAACATCAACACCGGGGAGAAGGGCGTGATGCGGAACCCGATCTTCATGCTGGCGCTCCGCAATTCGCTCGCGATCGCGGGCGCCGCATCGGTCATCGCGGCGGTCTTGGGGCTCGTCCTCGGCTACGTCGCGGCGCGCGGCCGGCACACCTGGCTGGGGCGGGCCGTCGATCAGGCGTCGTTCCTGCCGTATCTCATCCCGGGCATCTCGCTCGCGGCGATCTACATCTCGATGTTCGCCAAGCCGACGCTGTTCATTCCCGCGCTGTACGGAACGATCTCGCTGCTCGTGCTCATCACCGTCGTGAAGGAGCTGCCGTTCACCGTCAAGGCGGGCGGCGCCGCGATGATGCAGATCGGGACGGAGCTCGAGGAGGCCGCGCAGATCGGCGGGGCGTCGTGGTTCATGCGCTTCCGGCGCATTCTGCTGCCGCTGACCCGCAAGAGCCTCGTGTCGACGTTCCTGCTCGTGTTCATCGGCGCGATGAAGGAGATGGAGCTGATCATCATGCTCGTGACGCCGCGGACCGAGACGCTGACGACGCTCACCTTCTACTATGCCGAGAAGGGCTACGAGCAGCTGACCAACGTCATCCTGATGATCATCATCGCGATCGTCATCGCGGTCTACGCCGTCGCGGTGAAGTTCGGCAAGGCGGATTTGACGCAAGGAATAGGAGGTTCGTGAATGGCGGCCATCGAATTGAAAGATATCCGCGTGCGCCTGCAGCGCAAGCAAGTGCTGAACGGCATCGACCTGACGATCGAGCCGGGCGATTTCATCACCTTCCTCGGCCCGTCCGGCTGCGGCAAAACGACGCTGCTGCGCACGATCGCCGGCTTGCAGCGGGCGGATGCCGGCACGATCGCGATCGGCGGCCGGGAGGTCGCGAACGGCGCGACGGCCTTCCATCTGGAGCCGTCGAAGCGGGGGCTCGGCCTGGTGTTCCAGAGCTATGCGCTGTGGCCGCATATGACCGTGTTCGAGAACGTCGCATTCGGCCTGCAGGTGCGCCGGCTCGGCAAGGCGGAGATCAAGCGGAGCGTGTCGGCCGCGCTGGAGGCCATGCGCATCGGGGAGCTCGCGGGCCGCTACCCGGGCGAGCTGTCCGGCGGCCAGCAGCAGCGCGTGGCGATCGCCCGCGCCATCGTGACGCGGCCGGACATCCTGCTGCTCGACGAGCCGCTCTCGAACCTCGACGCGAAGCTGCGCGTGGAGATGCGCGCCGAACTGAAGCGGCTGCATCAGGAACTGAACACCACGATCATCTACGTCACGCATGACCAGCAGGAGGCGCTGTCGCTGTCGACGCGGGTCGCCGTGTTCTTCGGCGGGCGCATCGTGCAGACGGATAAGCCGCGGGAGCTGTACCGGCACCCGCGCACGCTGGAGGTGGCGGACTTCCTCGGCAGCGCCGGTCTGCGCCTGAACCGGCTGGACGGCGTCATCGCGTGCCAAGGCGGCCAAGCTTGGCTGGAGACGCCGGTCGGGCCGATCCCGCTCGCGGCGAGCGGCCTCGAGGCGCACCGGGAGGCGATCGTCACGATCAAGCCGGAGGACGTCCGGCTGCACGGCGTACCCGGCGAGGGCCGCGTGGCCGCGCGGGTGGAGGCGGCGTTCCCGTCCGGCGCGGAGACGCTCGTGCAGCTGCGCGCGGGCGAAGCGTCCCTGACGGCGCGCGTCATGGGCGACGCGGAGTATGAGCCAGGCGACCTGCTTTACGCGGACCTGCGCAGGTCCAGCCTGAATTTCTATGACAAACGGACCGGCATGCGCCTCGCGCATGTCGCGCCGATTCCGAATCCGATGGAGGGATCGCATCATGAAGATCGATTTTCACATTCACGTTAAGCTGTCCAAAAAAACGAATTTCGAGCGCGAGCACTTCGACGACATGGTCCGAGAGGCACGGGCGCAGGGGCTCGACGCGATCACGCTGACGGAGCATTTCAACACGCACCGGTTCGCGGACGTGTACGGCGCGCTGGACGGCCTGTATCCGTGCAACAATCACTATTACAATGTGGAGGGCTTCCGCATCTTCACGGGCATGGAGGTCGACGTCGCCGAGGGCGGCCATATCCTGGTCAGCGGCCCGAAGGACAAGCTGCTGGAAATCCGGGAAGCGCTGGAGCCGCATACGGCGAAGGGGAGCTTCATCGGCCTCGGGCGGCTGTTCGAGTTGTGCGAGCCGCGGGGCATGATGGTGATCGGCGGCCATCCGTTCCGCGCTTCCAACCCGCTGCATCATATCGGCCGCGACCTGCTGCGGCGGTTCGACGCGTTCGACCTGAACGGCAAGGATCTCCACGAGATCGGCATCCAGGAGAACATCGCAAAAGTGCTGACGCTCGGCGAGGAGCTGGGCGTGCCGGTCGTCGCGGGCAGCGACGCGCACCAGCCGTTCCAGGTCGGCTGCGTGCACAACGAGTTCGCCGGGACGTTCGAGACCGTGGCGGAACTGAAGGCCGCCGTCCGGGCGGGCGCGTATAAGCGCGTCATCTCGCCTTCGCTGGATCTGCAGGTGCGGGCGGCGAACCTGGTGAAGAAGCTGCTCAAGAGCAAGAAGGAAGTCGTGTGACCGGCCGGCGCGAGGCGGACGGGGACCGGGAGGGGAATACAAGCGTGGAAGCGTGGTTCGCGGACAAGAAATTGACGCGGGGCCATCAGCGGCTCGCCGACTATATCAGCAAGCATATGGACGACATCCCGTTCATGGTCGAGGAGGATCTGGCGCAGGCGTGCCAGGTCAGCATCTCGACCGTGTCGCGGTTCTGGGCGGAGATCGGCTGCAGGAACATGAAGGAGTTCAAGCAGCGCGTGAAGGACGAAGTGCTGCTGTCGCCGTCCCGCAAGCTGCAGTCGGCCTTCGACAAGGCCGGCGGCGGCCATGGCGCCGGGGCGAACGTGCTGGCGACGGCGGATTATTTACGGCAGACGGCGGACCGGCTGGACCAGGCGGCGTTCGACGAGGCGGTCGCCCTGCTCGGCGGCGCGGGCTGCGTCCATCTCTACGGGCCGGGCTCGGCGGAGAGCCTGGCGGCGCTCCTGGACTTCCGGCTGACCCGGTTCGGCCTGCAGGTCCGGCGGCTCGACCGCGGCGGCCACGAGCTGTTCGACCGGCTGCTGCACGTGAAGCCGGCGGACGTCCTCGTCGTCTTCGGCTTCGTCTCCGAATCGCCGGAGATGGCGGTGCTGTTCGACTTCGCGAAGGAGCGGGGCTGCAAGACGCTGCTCGTGACCGATCTCGTCGTGAGCGCCATGCCGGAGAAGGCGGACGTCATGCTGTACACGGCGCGCGGCGAGCTGTGGGAGTTCCACTCCATGGTCGCGCCGGTCGCGATGATCGAGGCGCTCGTCGTCGCCGTCGGCAAGCGGCGGGAGGACGAGGCGCTGCGCGCCGGCGAGGAGCTGCACCGGCTGCGCCAGCAGTACCGGAAGTGGCTGCCGAAGAAGGCGTAGCCGCCGGAAGCGGCTTTATCGGAGGAAAGGTTGTTCAAGGCCGCTGCGGCCTTGGACAGCCTTTTTTTGCGTCGGGAGCGGGCGCTTGAGGCGCGGCGATTCACGCGATGGCCATCTCGCGGTCGTACGGCCGCCGCGTATGGGCCGCGCCGGGCGCAGCGCTGCCGAGCGTGACGCCGCAGCCGAACAGGACGAGAATCCACGTGATGCTATGCTCGGGCGAAGCCGGTGACCAGCACGAGCCGCGCGCCGCGCCACCCCGCGCAGGGAACCGCGCGAGGTGCCGAAGGACGCCGTCCCCGGCCGTCGCGGCTCTCCGCCCGTCTCCGGACCGTCCTCGCGCCGTTCGTCACGGCTCCCCGCCGGGCGCTTCCGGACCGTCCTCGCGCTCGCGGCGCGGGTTGAGCCGGTACTGCTTCGGGCTGACGCCGTAGTACGCGCTGAAGTGGCGGGTGAACGGATGAATCGACGGATAGCCGAGCCGTTCGGCGATTGCCGTGATGCTGAGGTCGCTCTCCTGCAGCAGATGCAGGGCGCGCCGCATCCACAGCCGGTGCTGGTATGCTTTCGGCGTCATGCCGGTCTCGCGCAGGAACAGCTCGTGGAAGTACGTCCGCTTGAGGCCGCAGAGCGACCACCACTGCTCCACCGTCTCGCGGCGCTCGGGATTCGTCTCCAGCCGCTCCAGCAGGCGGACGATCCGGTAATCCCGCGGCCGGCGCGCATGGACGGCGTTGTGCCAGCTGAGCATCCACGCGTACAGCAGGCTGTTGACCGTCTCGGCGCGGTAGAAGCTCAGCTCGTTGTACAGCTTCACGATATGCAGGAACGCGTCGTACAGCTGCGGATGCGGCTGCAGCGAGTACACGCCGGGGAGCGCGTCCAGCTCCGCGCACGGCTCCGCGGCCGACTGCTCCGGCAGCCGGAACGGCTGCGGCGCGTAGATGAACGTCCGGTGCGCGGATACCGGCGCCCGGTCGTCCCACAGGTCGCAGTACAGGTTGTGCGAGGCGAGCGGGTGCGCCGGCGAGATATGGAACGCGTGCGGCTGGCCGGGGCGCAGGAAGACGAGCGTGCGGTTGCCGATCGGATAGCGCGCGCCGTCGATCTCCATCTCCCCCGGTCCGTCCGTGAAGAGGTGGAACGCATAGACGCTGCAGACGCGCAGCCCTTCGTTGGAGCTGCCGTCGTAGAGGTAGGGCATGGAATCGCCGACGTAGGGCGTCAGCTCCGCCAACGTTTTCATAAGCGGGATCCTCCTGCGCATGAGGTAAGGGAATATGGCTCGGATTAGCGGATGAATCGTCAACTAATTGGATCGGCATGCAAATACGGCCGCTATCGTCCATGATACGATAAACGGACAGGGATACCAAGCGCGCTGCAGGCAACCTCGGTGCCATTCGGGGAGGCGGTCGCGCGGACGGGCGGATCGAATGCGCAACCGCTGCAGGCGGCGCGCCGCCTGTCGAAGACGGAGCTCCTTTAGCCGATTGATGATTCACGGGCTTAACCGTTAACGGCCTGCTCATCCCCGCGGGGCATGACGGCCGAATCATTTTCCCCCACTATACGCATGCGAAAAGGAGAATCCTTCATGCTCATTACGAGAGTCGAAACGTTCGTCCTGCACGTGCCGATCACGCCGCCGATTACCGACGCCATCAACGCTGCAACTCACTGGGGGCTGTCCGGCGCGCGGATCTACACCGACGAAGGGATTACGGGCTGCGGCTATACGGGCACGTGCGCGCAGGGCGACGCGATGATCGTCGACACGATCGACCGTTACTACGCGCCGGAGCTGATCGGCAAGGATCCGTTCATGGTCAAGGAGCTGTGGGACGCGATGCGCTTCGGCAGCATGCACTGGATCGGCCGCGCCGGCGTGACGCACATGGCGCTTGCGGCCGTGGACATCGCGCTCTGGGACATTATGGCGAAGGCCGCGAACAAGCCGCTGTGGCAGTACCTCGGCGGCCATAAGCGCAAGGGCATCAAGGCGTACAACACGAACGGCGGCTGGCTGAACTGGTCGAAGGACCGCCTGCTGAAGGACGTCGTCGAGATCGTCGAGCAGGGCTTTGCCGGGGTCAAGATCAAGGTCGGCAAGCCGGATCCGCGCGAGGACTACGACCGCGTCAAGGCGGTGCGCCGGGCGATCGGCGAGGAGCCGATCTTCATGATCGACGTCAACCAGCAGTGGAACGTGAACACGGCGATGACGTGGGGCAAGCGGCTGGAGGAGTTCGACTTGTTCTGGCTCGAGGAGCCGCTGAACCCGGACGACATCATGGGGCATAAAAAGCTGGCCGACGCGCTGAACGTGCCGATCGCGCTCGGCGAGCACGTGTACACGAAGTACGCGTTCCGCGATTACATCCATCACGGCGCGCTGGAATATTGCCAGGTCGACGTGACTCGCGTCGGCGGCGTGACCGAGTGGCTGCAGGTCGCGGGGCTCGCCGCGTCGTACGACGTGCCGATCTGCCCGCATGTCGGCGACATGGGCCAGATTCACCAGCATCTCGTGGCGGCGACGCCGGGCGCGTTCATGCTGGAGTACATCCCGTGGATCCGGCATATTTTCGAGGAGCCGGCGACGGTCCGGAACGGCCTGTACGTGCTGCCGGAGCGGCCGGGTGCGTCCACGGACATCATTCCGCGCTGCTTCGACGAATACCGGGTGAAATAAGATGAGCGATCACAGGAGCGATATGAGAAGCGAGAGCATGAGCGGGATGAAGCTTCGCTATGACGGCCCTGCGGATGGCTGGCGGCAGGGGCTGCCGCTCGGCAACGGCCGGCTCGGCGCGGTGGCGTACGGGGGATATGACAGCGAGACGTGGTGCGTGACGGAGATTACGTACTGGTCGGGACGGACCGAGCCGTCGCCGGCTCCTTCGCGCGGCCAAGCGGACCTCGCCGCGATGCGGGAGCGGTTCTTCGCGGGCGATTACGCCGGCGGCGAGGAGATGGCGAGCCGGCTGCTGCAGGCACAGAAGGGCAATTTCGGCACGAACCTGCCGCTGTGCGACGTGCGGCTGAGCTTCGGCGCCGGCGAGGCCGGCACGGGCGCGGCGGCCGGTGCGGGCGCAACGGCCGGCCTGGACGCCAGGGGCGCGGCAAGCGCGGACGCGGCTGGCGGTGCGCAGGGCGCGGCCGGCGCGGGCGCGGCGCACGGCCGGGGCGCCAGGGCCGCGGGCGCAACAGATGGCGGTGCGCCTGAAGCCGCCGCCACCGGCGCGCAAGGCGCCGGCTTCGTCCGCGAGCTGTGCCTCGAGGAGGCGCTCTACCGCGCCGGCGGCGAGGCCGGCGGCATCCGCCGCGAGCTGCTCGCCTCGCACCCGGACGGCGTGCTCGCCGCGCGGCTCTGGAGCGGCGCCGCGGGCGGCGTGTCGTTCGCGCTCCGGCTGGAGGGCCGGACGGAGCGCTTCGCCGTCGCCGCGGCCGCCGCCGGCGCGCTCGCGTTCGAGAGCCAAGCGACGGAGACGATGCACAGCGACGGCACCTGCGGCGTGCGGGCGCGCGGCGCCGTCCGGGTCGTCGCGACGGGCGGCGCGGTCGCCGCGGACGGGGACGCGATCGTCGTGCGCGGCGCCGACGAGGCGTATGTCTACTTCGCCGTCGAGACGGACTACCGTCAGGACGGCGGCGCATGGGCGCTAGCCGCCGCGGAACGCGCGGACCGGGCCGCGGCGAAGGGCTACGCGGCGGTCCGCGCGGCGCATATCGCCGACTACCGCTCGCTCTACGCGCGCGTCGCCGCCGACTTCGGCGACTCCGGGGCGTCGGCGCTGCCGCTCTGCACGCGCCTGCGGCGCCTGCGCGAAGGCGGCGACGATCCGCAGCTGTTCGCGCTCTTCTTCCAATACGGCCGCTACCTGACGATCGCCGGCTCGCGGGCCGATTCGACGCTGCCGATGCATCTGCAGGGCATCTGGAACGACGGCGAAGCGAACCGGATGGCATGGAGCTGCGACTACCATCTGGACGTCAACACGGAGATGAACTACTACCCGACCGAGGCGGTCAACCTCGCCGAGAGCCACCTGCCGCTGCTGCGCTACGTCGAGCGGCTGGCCGAGGCGGGCCGGGAGACGGCGCGCGCGTATTACGGCTGCGAGGGCTGGACCGCGCACGTCTTCTCGAACGCCTGGGGCTTCACCGCGCCCGGCTGGCACTATTCGTGGGGGCTGAACGTCACGGGCGGCCTGTGGCTCGCGCACCAGCTGCGCGAGCATTACGCCTACGGACTCGACGAACGGTTCCTGCGCGCGACGGCGTACCCGGTGCTGCGGGAAGCCGCGCGCTTCTTCCTCGATTACATGACGGTGCACCCGGAGCACGGCTGGCTCGTAACGGGACCGTCCAACTCCCCGGAAAACAGCTTCTACGCCCCCGGGGACGAATCGCGCGCCTATGCGCTCTCGATGGGCCCGACGATGGACCAGTCGCTGGTCCGCGAGCTGTTCGCCTTCTGCCTCGAAGCGGGCGAGCGGCTCGGCATCGATGAGGCGCTGCGGGAACGGCTGCGCGGGGCGATCGCCCTGCTGCCGCCGCTCGCGGCCGGCGCGAACGGACGGCTGCGGGAATGGCTGGCCGATTACGGCGAAGCGCAGCCGGATCACCGCCACTTGTCGCATCTGTACGGCCTGTACCCGGGCGCTCAGATCACGCCGCGCGGCACGCCCGGGCTGAGCGAGGCGGCGCGCCGGACGCTCGACGCCCGGATGCGCGGCGCAGGGCTGGAGGACGTGGAATTCACCCTCGCCCTCTTCGCGGCCAATTTCGCGCGGCTGCACGACGGCGAACGCGCGTATGACCAGCTGAGCTATCTGGTCGGCGAGCTGTGCTTCGACAACCTGCTGACATACTCCAAAGCGGGCATAGCGGGCGCGGAGACGAACATCTTCGTCGCGGACGGGAACTTCGGCGGCACGTCGGCCATCGCGGAGATGCTGCTGCAAAGCCACGCCGGCGAGCTTCACCTGCTGCCGGCGCTGCCGGCGCGGTGGCGCACGGGACGGGTGACGGGGCTGCGGGCGCGCGGCAACGCGGAGGTCGACCTGGCGTGGCAGTCCGGCGAGCTCGCCGAGGCGACGGTCCGGGCCGGCTCCCCGCTGCGGACGACGGTCCGTCTCGGCGGCGCGGCGGTTCCCCTCGCTCTCGAGGCGGGCGGGAGTCTGCGGCTCTGCCGGGCGTCGTTCGCAGCCGGCGGGCCGGCGTAAGTACGGCGATTCAAGATGGACAACCGCGGAGCTTCAGCGACACGCGGTTGTCCTTCGTTATATACCCAGGATTGCATACGGCAGGAGAGGCGATATAATGAATGGAGATACGGAGAGTAGGGGGACGACGCTTGAACAGGCACTCCAGGATTTTCCGCAGCTTCTTGATATCGTATATCGTCATCCTGATCATTCCGAGCCTCGCGGGGTATATGTCGTACCGCACTTCGATCGCCGTGACGCAGTCCGTCTCCATCGAGAACAGCGTGACCCAGCTTCAGAACAGCAAGCAGCTCCTAGAGCGGCGGATGGCTGAGGTCGAGGGCTTCACGCGGCAGCTCGCGCTCAACCAGGACCTGTACGCGCTGATGAACCAGAAGAAGGACATCGATAACGGCAACGTATACGGAATATGGAAAATCATGAAAGAGGTCATGGTCTTCAGCCAGACCAACGATTTTTTGAAGAACTATTACATCTATCTCCGCAACGAAAACGTCGTTCTGACGCCGGGCTCCGCTTATTTCCGGCCGGAGCATTACTACGAATACGGGCATTACGGCGACATGGACCTGCCGCAATGGCAGCAGCAGGTGCTCGACCGGACGCACAGCCGCGAGGTCCTGCCGCTGAAGCCCTTTACCGTGAACGGCACGCAAACTTCCGTCATCTCTTATATGCAATCGCTTCCACTGGACAGCTTCGGATCCCGGGCGCCCGCGACGGTCGTCGTGCTCATCGATCAGAAGACGATCGCGAACCTGCTCTCCGGGGTGAAGGACCGCTACGGCGGCGGCTGGACGTACGTCAGCAACGCGGAGGGCGAACCGATCAGCATGGCCGGCATCGGCGAAGACGAGATGAAGGCCATGAATGCAGACGCCGGGTTCGACAAGACGAAGCAGAACCAGTTTTACCGCGGCGACCTCGTGATCACGATCCGCTCGGCCGCGACCGGCTGGGTGTACCGCGCCGGCATTCCGCGCAAGGCGCTGATGGAGAACGCCAACACGATCAAGTACATCACGTGGTCAGTGACGGGCGCGGCGCTCCTGATCGGGCTTGCCGTCGGCTGGATGCTGTCGCACCGGAACAGCGCGCCGATCAACCGGCTGCTCGGCGTCGTGCGGGAGCAGTTCGGCAAGGACGAGCCGATCGGGCGCAATGCCTACGACTTCCTGCAGGGCAACATCGCGACGATCATCACGAGCAACCGCACGCTGGAGGAGGAGCTGAGCCGGCAGCAGCCGCTCATCCGCGACGCGTTCCTGAAGCGGCTGCTCGCGGGCGAGTTCCAGACGCGCGAGGAGATCGAGGCGGCCGCCGCGCAGGCGGGCACGGGTCTCGCGCTCGGCCGGGGCAGCGTCGGCATCCTGCACATCCACGGCTATGCGGGCCTCGATTCGGTCGATATTCTGAACGAGCTGAGCGCCGCGCGGCTGCTCTTGAAGCAGGGCTTGCGCGACATCGACGGCCGGATTCTGATGACGGACCTCGGCTCGGACCGGGTGGTCGCGATCTTCCCGGCCGAAGACGGCGAGGCGGACGCGGAGACGTTCCGGGCGGCCGTCCAGGCGCTTCTTGACCCGTTCGCGGCGTACCTGTTCAGCGAGTACAAGATCACGGTGACGGGCTCGTTCGGCGAGCTCTTCGGCTCCGGCATGGAGGTAAGCCGCTCCTACGAGCAGGCGAAGGAGACGATGGGTTACGCCGACTACACGCAGCGCAAGGGCATGCTCTGGTACGCAGACATTCGCCAGGAGAGCGCCACGTATTATTATCCGCTCGATATGGAGCTGCGCCTCATCAGCACGCTCCGCGCGGGCGACGAAGAGGAAGCGAAGCGCATCGTCCGGTCGGTCATGCAGCAAAATACCGAAGACCGCGAGCTGTCTCCGGAGATGGCGAACCAGCTGATCGGCGAGCTGAAGGGCACGCTGCTGAAGCTCCTCGACCAGAAGACGTTCGCGGAATCCGACCGGTTCGAGGATGCGAAGGACCGAATCCTGGCAGTCCAGCTGACGGGCTCGATCGAGGCGATCCGCGGCGAGCTGAACGGCATCATCGAGACGCTGTGCGGCATGATCACGAGCAAGAAGAACGATCTGCACATCCGCACGGTCGAGCAGATCAGGCAATTCGTCGCCGAGCACTATTCCGATGCCGAGCTGACGCTCTACCGGATCGCGGAGCAGGCGGAGCGGCCGGAGAAATACATCTCGCAGCTGTTCAAGGAAGTGACGGGCACGAACCTGTCCGACCACCTGGAGAAGGTGCGGATGGACCGGGCCGCGGAGCTACTGCGGGGCAAGGCGCTCACCGTCGACGAGATCGCCGCGCAGGTCGGCTACAACAGCTCGCATTCGTTCCGCCGCGCGTTCAAGCGGGTCATGGGCGTGGCGCCGAGCGCCTACCGGCAGTCGTTCGATTGACGGAAGCGACCCCATCCCATTCGCCGGAAAGGCAAGAAAGGAGCAGGCTTATGAAGCTTCGCCTCGGTATCCTCCTTCTCGCGGTCGGCTTGCTGCTCGGCGCGTGTTCTTCGCCGCTGGAGCAGCCTCCGGAGGAGCAGACGCCGGAGACGGGCGCAATCCCGATCCGCGTCTTCGCGCAGCAGGATGCGGGACAGAACCTGCAGACGAACGCGTTCTCGCGCTATCTGGAACGGACGTACGGCGTCAAGTTCACCTGGGACGCCATTCCGTACGAAGGCGCCAAGGAGAAGCGCCAAATCTCGCTCGCGAGCGGCAATTATCCCGATACGTATATGTTGACCGCGTACATTGACCAATTCTCCAAAGCGGAGGAGCTCCGCTACGGCAAGCAGGGCATTTTTCTGCCGCTGAACGACCTGATCGACCAGTACGCCCCGCACATCAAGGCCGCGTTCGCGCAGAACGACGCGCTGCGGGAGCTGAATACGGCGCCCGACGGCAACATCTATGGGCTCGTCAGCTACAGCGAATGCTTCCACTGCTCGTACCCGAACAAGCTGTGGCTGAACCGGAAGTGGCTGGACAAGCTCGGCTTGCCCATGCCGAAGACGACGGCCGACTTCAAACGGGTGCTCGAAGCGTTCAAGAACGGCGACCCGAACGGCAACGGCGCCGCGGATGAAATTCCGCTCAGCGGCTCGACCGAGGACTTCGGCGTGCACATCGTGCCGTTCCTCATGAACGGCTTCATCTACGATGACGACCGCGATTACCTGATGCTGAAGAACGGCAGGGTGGACACGGCCGCGAACAAGCCGGAGTGGCGGGAGGGGCTCGCGTACATCAAATCGCTTTATGAAGAAGGCTTGATCGATCCCGGCGCGTTCACGCAGAGCGCGGATGCCTACAGGAAGCTCGGCGACAACGAGGGCATCGAGATTCTCGGCGCCGGGGCAGCCATGCACCCGGAGATCTTCGTCGGCGGCGAGACGGGCAGCAACCGCTCCCGCGACTACGCGCCGGTGCCGCCGCTGACCGGACCGCACGCATCCTACGCCGTGCACGACGAAGGGGGCATCAATCCGGGCGCCAAGTTCGTCATTACGAACAAGGCCGCGCCGGAAGCGCAGATCGCGCTGATCAAGATGATCGATTACATCTACACCCCGGACGGCCAGATCCACGCCGAATCCGGCGAGAAAGGCATCGGCTGGCGCAAGCCGCTCCCCGGCGAGCAGGCGCTCGGCAAGGGCGTGAAGCCGCTGTTCGCCGGCTTGGTCAAGCCGGAGGGCAGCCCGCCGGCCAACACCGGCTGGGTCGGCACCGGCCACTTCTACATGCCGAAGTCGTACCGCGACAGCTGGGTGCAGGGCACGGACATATACGCGCCGGACGGCTACGAGCGCCGCTTGCAGGCGGCGACCGAATTGTACGCCGGCAAGGAGCCGAAGGAGCTGTTCCCGGCATGGAACGTCTGGGTCGACGACGCGTCCGCGCAGCAGGCCAACATGCTCGAGACGAACCTGAAGAACTACATCGACCAGAACACGCTGCAGTTCATCACCGGCGCGCAGGACTTGGACGCCGGATGGGAGGCCTACGTCCGGGGCTTGGACGACATGGGCTTGTCCGCGTACCTGGCGATCATGCAAAAAGGCTACGACGATTATCTCCATACCCGTGCTAGATGACGCACATCCCGGTCCGCTTCGGCGGCCGGGATTTTTTTGTGCCGGGCCGCCGCCGGTTGCCGGAATGGTTCGTGAAAGGGTTTTCGCCGCTAACGGGCCGGCGGAGGCCTTTTTCGTGAAAATCGCTGAAAATGGCCGCGAAACGGCCGATTGTCCCCCGGAAAACGGGGCAACTGTACGTTCGAAACCGCAAGTGTACCTATCCCGAAACTGGCGGCGGGCGCTATGATCGGTCTTGCGGAAAGCGCTGTCAATCCGTTCGGACGACGAGGCTTTCCGGTCTTGAACGTTAACATGCACCATTGGGATTCGCCTGGGAGGGATGGGTTTGAACGTGGAAATCGCAGTAGATAAGCCGGTGCGGACGCCGGCCGCAACGAGGAACAAACGGAGCCTGGCGCGCATGGCCGGCCGCAGCTTCGCCAAACATTGGCAGCTGTATCTGATCGTGACGCCGCCGCTGTTGTACTTTCTGATCTTCAAGTATTACCCGATGCTGAACGCGGTGCTCGCGTTCAAGGACTACAACGTTACGAAGGGCATCTGGGGCAGCCCGTGGGTCGGCATGAAGAACTTCAATCTGTTCTTCGACAACCCGATATTCTGGACGCTCATCAAGAACACCGTTCTGCTAAGCGGGTACCTGCTGCTTGCGGGGTTTCCGATTCCGATACTGCTCGCGCTGATGCTGAACGAGGTGCGCAGCCATAGATTCAAGCGGTTCGTGCAGCTGGTCACGTTCGCGCCGTACTTCATCTCCACGGTCGTCATGGTCTCGATCATCATGCTGTTCCTGGCGCCGCGGCTCGGCTTTGTCAATGTGCTGATGAACCATCTGGGCCTCGAGTCGGTCAACTTCCTCGGCGAGCCCGGCTTCTTCCGCTCCATCTACGTCTGGTCGGACATCTGGCAGACGGCCGGCTACTCCGCGGTCATCTACCTGGCGGCGCTGGCCGGCATCGACCCGACGCTGTACGAGGCGGCGAAGGTGGACGGCGCGTCCCGGTTCCAGAAGATCCGGCACGTCGACCTGCCGGGCATCCTGCCGACGATCGTCATCGTGCTGATTCTGAACGTGGGCAACGTCATGGCGATCGGCTTCGAGAAGGTCTACCTGCTGCAAAATCCGCTCAACCAGGTCAATTCCGAAATCATCTCGACGTACGTGTACAGCATCGGCCTGCTTAACGCCAACTACAGCTTCGCGACCGCGGTCGGCCTGTTCAACTCGGTCATCAACTTCGTGCTGCTCATCCTCGTCAACGGGTTGGCCAAGCGGCTGACGAACAACAGTCTGTGGTAGAAGGAGCTTAAAACGCATGACAACGACAACCGTGAACCGAAAAATCCGCGAATCCGCGGGCGACCGGGCGCTCATGCTCGCGATCTACGCGATTCTGACGCTCGTGCTGATCGCCGTCATCTACCCGCTCATCTATATCGTCAGCAGCTCGATCAGCAGCCCGGCGGCCGTCACGTCCGGCAAGGTGTGGCTGTGGCCGGTGGACATCTCGTTCAAGGGCTTCAAGACCTTGTTCGACACGCCGGCGATCATGACGGGCTACGGCAACTCGCTGTTTTACACGGCGGCGGGCACGTTCATCAGCGTGGCGCTGACTGTCATGCTGGCGTACCCGCTGTCCCGCAAGACATTCTTCGGCCGCAGCCCGATCATGGTGATCATTACGTTCACGATGATCTTCAGCGGCGGCCTCATCCCGACGTACCTCGTCGTGAAGAGCCTGCACCTGATCGACACCCGCTGGGCCTTGCTCATTCCGAACGCCATCTGGGTCTGGCAGGTCATCATCGCGCGCTCCTTCTTCCAGTCGTCCATCCCGGAGGAACTGATCGAGGCGAGCGAGATCGACGGCTGCAGCGACCTGCGCTTCATGCGGAGCGTCGTCCTCCCGCTGGCGAAACCGATCATCGCGGTGCTCGTGCTCATGTACGCGGTCGGCCAATGGAACGCCTACTTCGACGCCTTGATCTACCTGAAATCGGCGAACTTGTTCCCGCTGCAGCTCGTGCTGCGCAGCATCATCATCCAGAACAACAGCTCGGGCATTATGGACGCAATGAAGCAGGTGGAGCGCCAGCAGCTCGCCGAGCTGCTCAAGTACGCACTGATCGTCGTCGCGACGGTGCCGGTGCTGATGATCTATCCGTTCGTGCAGCGCTTCTTCGTCCAGGGCATGCTGGTCGGATCGGTGAAGGGCTGACCGCCTTTCCCCGGTTCCCGGCCGGCTCCCATTGAAAGGGGAGATGCATATGTAGCGTGGGGGGTTGTCCGGCAAGGTACCAAACATTAACCAAAAGGGAGCGATCAGTTTGAAAAAGAGAAAAATCGGAACGGCCGTCGCCGTCCTCGCCGTATCCAGCATGATCCTGGCCGCATGCGGCGGCAATAACGGAGGCAATACGAACGCGGCGAATACCGCGGCGAACGCGGGCAACGGAGGCAATGCGGCGCAGGAGGCCGGCAACGGCGGCAGCGGCGAGGCGAAGGGCGACCCGGTCCCGGTTAAAATCTTCTCCATCCAGGAAACGGGCATCGACCTGCCGACCAATAAATTCACGGCGTTCGTCCAAGACAAGTTCAACATGAAGATCAACTGGGAGCTGAACCCGTCCGACGGCGCGAAAGAGAAGCGCCAGATCTCGCTCGCGAGCGGCGACTATCCGGACGCGTACATGCTGCCGGCGTACATCGACCAATTCTCGCAGGCCGACGTGCTGAAGTACGGCAAGCAGGGCGTGCTGCTGCCGCTGAACGACCTGATCGACCAGTACGCGCCGAACATCAAGGCCGCGCTTGAAAAGGACGCGGAAATGAAAGCGTTTAATACCGCGCCGGACGGCAACATTTACGGCCTCGTGGCCTACGCACAATGCTTCCACTGCTCGTACCCGAACAAAATGTGGCTGAACACGACGTGGCTCGATAAGCTCGGTCTGGAAATGCCGAAGACGACGGACGACTTCAAGAAGGTGCTCGAAGCGTTCAAGACGAAGGACCCGAACGGCAACGGCAAAGCCGACGAAGTGCCGCTGAGCGGCTCCACCGAGGATTTCGGCGTGCGCATCGTGCCGTTCCTGATGAACGGCTTCGTGTACGACGACGACCGCAACTACCTGAACCTGACGGGCGGCAAAGTGGAATCCGCCGCGGTCAAGCCGGAGTGGCGGGAAGGCCTGAAGTACATCAAATCGCTGTACGACGCGAAGCTGATCGATCCGGGCGCGTTCACGCAAAACGCCGAAGCGTTCAAGAAGATCGGCGAGAACGCGGACGCCCAAATTCTCGGCGCCGGCGCCGGCATGCACCCGGCCATCTTCGTCAACATCGACAAAGGCAACAAATATTCCAAGGACTACAATCCGGTTCCGCCGCTGCAAGGCCCGCATGCGCAGTACGCGACGCATGACGCCGGCGGCGTGGCGCCGGGCGCAAAATTCGTCATCACGAACAAAGCCAGTAAAGAAGCGCAAATCGCCCTCATCAAGCTCGTTGACTACATGTTCACGCCGGAAGGCCAAACGAACGGCGCGTCGGGCATGGAAGGCATCGACTGGGAGAAGCCGGGTCCGGACGACGTCGCGCTCGGCGAAGGCGTGAAGGCGGCGTTCAAGCCGATTCCGGGCAAAGAAGGCGAAGCGCCGCATAACGCGGGCTGGAGCGGCGTCGCCCACTTCTACATGCCGAAGGAATACCGCGACAGCTTCGTGCAGTCGACCGACATCTACGACTCGACGGGCTATGAGCGCCGTCTGTACAACGCGACGCTGCTGTACCAGGGCCACGAGCCGGAGGAGCTGTTCCCGGCCTGGTCCGTCTGGATCGATCCGTCCGAAATGGACGAAGCGAGCATGCTGCAGACGAACATCAAGAACTACATCGAGCAAAACGAGCTGCAATTCATTACGGGCAACAAGGATCTGGACAAAGACTGGGACGCGTACGTCAAGGGCTTGAAGGATCTGAAGCTCGACCGTTACCTCGAAATTCTGCAAAAAGCGTATGAGGCCTCCAACCAGAAATAAGCGGTAACGCGAAAGGCAGGGGCAAGGGGCAAAGGCAGAGGTAATGGCGAAGGGCAAAGGCAGAGGCAAAGGCAAAGGGCAAGGGCGTTCTGGCGAGCCAGAGCGCCTTTCGCCTTGCCCGCGGGGCTGCGGGAGCTGAGGGCGGGGACCGCGGGAGCTGCGGGAACTGTAGGAGCCGAAGAAGGTGTGGCGGGCAATTCGTTCCCGCCCGGCGAGGGTAATGAAGGGGGCGGCGCGTGCCCGAGGAAGGCCGCGCCGTTCGGAAGACAGCGAGCCTGAATTGGATCGGCTGCGACAGGGCTCGCTCACACGAAAGGACGTGAGCGTATGACGAAGTTGGATGCGGAACATAGCAAGCTGCGGGAAGGCCTGCCGCGCTTCGCGGCCAAGCTGCTGCGGGGCAGGCCCGCGGCGGTCGCGTATTTGGGCGGGTCCATCACGGAGGGCGCGGGTGCCTCCGTCACGGACGAGACGAGCTGGCGGGCGCTGAACGGACGGTTTTTGCGCGAGCGCTTCGGAGATACGGCGTGGACGTTCATTAACGCGGGAGTCGGCGGGACGACGTCGACGTTCGGCGCGCACCGGCTGCGGGCCCATGTGCTGGATCGCGGTCCGGTTGACCTGCTGTTCGTGGAGTTCAGCGTCAACGACGGGGACGACCGCGACGAGTCGATCCGCGGCATGGAGGGCATCGTGCGGCAGTGCCGCCGGCTGTCGCCGGAGACGGAGCTGGTCTTCGTCTATACGGCCGCGGACAAGAACCTGACCGACGGGGTGCCGTTCAACATCGCGATCCATGAAGAAGTCGCCGCGCATTACGGCATTCCGTCCGTCAGCTTCGCGGGCGGCGTCCGGGATCGGATCCGCGCAGGCGAGACGGCGTGGGAGGAACTGGCGCCGGATCGCGTTCATCCGAACGACGAGGGGCACGCGCTGTACGCGTCGTACGCGAACGCGTTTCTGGAGCGGGCGGTGACGGCGGCGGCGGAAGCGGCTGAAGCCGGCGAGCGCGGCCATGATTTGGCGCCGGCCGAGATCCCGAGCGCCGCCGTCGGGCCGGCGGACGGGCAGCCGGCTTCGGGGGCCGCGATCCGGGAGGCCGAGGCGCGCGCGGACCTGGCCCTGCCGCCGAAGACGGAGACGGCGGCCGGCGACGGCGACGGGGACAACGGCGACGGCGACGTGGTGTCGGCCGATGGCGGCGGGGAAGCGCTGCCGGCGGACGGGCTTCCGGTGCCGCTCGACGCGCGCAATTACGAGTTCGCGACCATGGCAGACCTCGGCCAGGGCGTCCTCGTGGACGGCTTCGCGCCGGCCGAGCTCGGCCCGGACGATCCGCTTATGAACTGGCGCTTCGCAACGGTGCATCTTGCCGCCGCGGGCAGCGGGGGCGAGCGGCTGTCGTTCGCGATCGCGGGGCGCCGCGCGGGCATCGTGCTGCTGCACGGGCCGGACAGCGGCATCCTCGAGTATTCGCTCGACGGCGGCGAGAGCTTCACGGAAGTGAACGTGTTCGACGAATGGTGCCCGCTGGCGTATCGTCCGATTCTGGTGCCGTTCCCGTTCCAGCCGGAGCGCAAGCTCCAGCAGGTGACGATCCGCTGCACCGGCACGAAGGACGCGCGCAGCAACGGGACGGGCATCCGGGTGATGAAGCTGCTGAGCTCATAGGCGGAGGCAGCACTTGGCGGGGGACGGCTGCGGATTCGGCGGCGGCAGCGCCTGGCGCCGGTCGGAGGCGGGAGCCGTGTCCGACGGGGAGCGGCCAAGGAGTTGGTAAAGGCGCCTGGTCGGGGAAAGACGGCCGCGGAGCTGGCGATGGCAGCCTGTGGGCAGGGTCGAGAGTTAACCTGCCGGCGATGTTGAGGTGACGCCTTGCTGCGGCAGTCTCCAAGCGAGGCACGACGTACCCACTCCCTTGCCACTAACTCTGCGCTCGGTTTCGGAGCGGATTGGATAGCGGTGTGGTGCTCCATGCGCCGCCATCCGCCGCTTTCAGAACCGACCATGCCAAAAAGGCCCTCGATATCCACGTCAAACGCGGACATCGAGGGCTTTTTGATCTCTGCAAGCGCGGTCGGGGCCATCGGGCGAGATACGCGGACAGGAGATCCGCTATTTCGTCGAAAAGCGGCGATTCCGTCCCAGGCCTTGCCGCCGGCGTTATCTGCCGGCGATGGATTGCGGCGCCTGCGGGGCGCCATCGGCCGGCGGCTCGCCGAGCCGATTCGTCCTCAGCTCGCCATTGCCTCTCAGCTCGCCATGGCCTCGAGCGTGCGCGCCACGTACGGATGCAGCTCGCCGATCCGCTTGGACACGCTGCCCGCGGAGACGTCGTACCGCTTCGCGACCTCCGCCTTCGTCACGTTCGGGCGGTCGGTCATGACGGTCAGGCTGTATTCCAGGGCGGCGAGGACGACGCCCGGCTTTTGCACGACCGGCTCCTGCTCGCGCGAATACGCGAACCAGAGCAGGGTCGTGGCGTTGATTTCGTCCCACGTGAAGCGCTCCGCCAGATGCGACACGAGCTCCTTGGCGATATCGCCGTACTGCGGCTGGGCCCAGGCCAGCCGTTCGATGGCGGCGTTCATCTCCGCCAGGGATTCCGGCACGGCGACGGCTATGCCGCCCGCTTGCGCGGCCCGCGCGTCCGCCTCGCGGCCCGCGAACCGGGCGGCGGCGTCCTTCTCCAGGCAGCACTTCTTGTATTTGATTCCGCTTCCGCACGGACAGGGGTCATTACGGCCCACTTTCGACTTATTCATCGGGTACTCTCGCTCCTCTCACGCTACCCATGGTAACAGAAAGCCCGCCCTTTCATCAAACCTCCAAAACGCATAAATATTGGACAAGCAGAGCGGAATCGGGTTATGGCATAATAATTAACGTCATTGTTTTATTCATCTTAGCGATTACGGGAACGGAGTTACGCAAGCTTATGAACATCGGAGAACACACATCGGGGGCCGCCCCCACCTGGAAAACATTAAGTCTCTTCGGCCTGGCGTGGCCGATTCTGGTCGACTCCGTGCTGCGGATGATGCTGGGGACCGCCGACGTCTTCATGCTGAGCCGCATCTCGGATGGCGTGGCCGGCGCGGTCGGGCTGGCGAACGAAATCATCGTCTTTTGCATTCTTATGTTCGGCTTCGTCGGCATTGGCACGAGCGTGGCGATCACGCAATATTTGGGCGCGGGACGGAAGGAAACGGCGAGCCGTATATCGGCGCACGCGATTTCGCTGAACGTCCTCTTCGGGCTGCTCGTCAGCCTGGTGCTCTTCGCCTTCAGCGAGCAGTGGATGCGGATGCTTAATCTCGATTCGGGGCAGATCGCCATCGCGAACACGTATCTGAAGGCGATCGGCGGCTTCATCTGGCTCGAGGCGATTTCCTACGCGGTATCGTCGATCATCCGGGCGAACGGGCGGACGCGGGACGTCATGTTCGTCACGCTCGGCGTCAATCTGCTGCACGTGACGGGCAATTACCTGCTGATCTTCGGCCATTTCGGCTTCCCGGAGTGGGGCGTGACCGGCGCGGCCGTCTCCACGATCGCGAGCCGGGTCGCCGGCGTCGCCGTGCTGCTGATCCTGCTTTACCGCCGCGTGCCGAGCCCGATCCGGCTGAAGGATTACGTCCGCTTCGACAAGGCGCATGTCAAGCGGATTCTCGGCGTCGGCCTGCCGGCGGCCGGGGAGCAGATCGCGTGGCAGTCGCAGTACATGACGGTCATGAGCTTCGTGAACCTGATCGGGGCGCAGGCGCTGAGCGCGCACATCTACGTGTTCAACGTCAGCACGTACTTCATGGCGTCGTCCACGGCGATCGGCATCGCCACCGAAATCATCGTCGGCCACATGGTCGGCGCGGGCGAGAAGAAGGCCGCGTATTACCGGCTGCTGCGCAGCCTGCGGCTCAGCATCGCGGTGACGGCCGTCGTCGTGGCGGTGACGGCGCTGTTCCGCTATCCCATCATGGGGCTGTTCACGGACGATCCGAAGATCGCCGCGATGGGCGCGGGCATCTTCCTCATCTCGATCGTGTTGGAGCCGGGACGGGTGTTCAACATCGTCGTCATCAACTCGCTGCGCGCGGCCGGCGACGCGAAGTTCCCGGTGCTGATGGGCGTCTTCTCCATGTGGGGCGTCTGCGTGCCGCTCTCGTACTATCTCGGCGTGCATCTGCACTGGGGGCTGCCGGGCGTCTGGATCGCATTCACCGTGGACGAATGGCTGCGCGGGCTCATCATGCTGGCGCGCTGGAAGAGCGGCGTCTGGGCGCGAAAATCGTTCGTGGAGACGGCGAAGACGCCTGCGGAGCAGCCCGCGGCGGCGATTGGCGCGTGACGGGCGCGTTCGGCGCGGCGAGAGCAGCGGCGTCGCGGATAAGGGCATGAATCGTTAGCGGCGCGAATGGTTCGCGGCGTTAACCGGCGGCAGCCTCGGACTTTGCGGAGTCCGGGGCTGCTTTTTTTTTGGCGGTCCGGATGCCGCGGTTCCCGCCCTGTATTATAATGGCACTAGCTTATCCCGATCCTTTTTGCGCCGCGTGTCGATTTGGCGCGTCCGCGTTCGTCGCGTGAATAGAGGCCGAAATTTCGGCCTGCGTTCCAAAACCGAATTCAGGAGAAGATGTACGATGCGTTTTATGCTGGTTGTAAAAGCAAGCAAGGATTCCGAGGCCGGCGTCCTGCCGTCGCCGGAGCTGGTCGCCGCGATGACGAAGTATAACGAGGAGCTGGCCAAGGCCGGCGTGCTGATCGCGGCCGACGGGCTGCACCCGAGCTCGGGAGCGGTCCGGATCTCGTATCCGGAGCCGGGCGGCAAGCCGAAGGTGGTCGACGGCCCGTTCGCGGAGACGAAGGAGATCATCGCCGGGTATACGCTGATCGAGGTCAAGTCCCGCGAGGAAGCGCTCGAATGGGCCTTGCGCATGCCGGACCCGCACGGCTACGGCGAAGGGGAGATCGAGCTGCGGCAGGTTTTCGACTTCGCGGACATCACCCCCGACGAGGAGCTGCAAGCCCGCGAGGCCGCGGTGCGGGCGCGGCTCGGCCGGAGTAACTGACCATGGCGCGGACCTCCGACGCGCACCGGACGATCGACGCGATCTGGCGGATCGAATCGCCCAAGCTCATCGCCGGGCTCACGCGGATGGTCCGCGACGTCGGGCTGGCCGAGGACCTGGCCCAGGACGCGCTCGTCGCCGCCTTGGAGCGGTGGCCTGAGAGCAGCATTCCGGACAATCCCGGCGCCTGGCTCATGACGACGGCGAAGCGCCGCGCGATCGATCTGCTTCGGCGCAACAAGACGCGCGACCGCAAGTACGAGGAATGGGGCCGCTCTGCCGAGACGTTCACCGAGGACGACCTGGAGCGCGGACTGGACGGCGAGATCGGCGATGACCTGCTGCGGCTCATCTTCATGACCTGCCATCCGATGCTGTCCCGGGAGGCGCGCGTCGCGCTGACGCTGCGCCTGCTCGGCGGTCTCGCCACGGACGAGATCGCGCGGGCGTTCCTCGCCGCGGAAGCGACGATCGCGCAGCGGATCGTCCGGGCGAAGCGGACGCTCAGCGCCGCGCGCGCGGCGTTCGAGGTGCCGGAGGGCGAGGCGCTGAAGGAACGGCTGGCGGCGGTGCTCGAAGTCATCTATCTCATGTTCAACGAAGGCTATGCGGCGACCTCCGGCGGCCAGTGGATGCGCCCGCTGCTCTGCCAGGAAGCGCTGCGGCTCGGCCGGATGCTGGCCGAGCTCGCGCCGCGGGAGCCGGAGGCGCACGGCCTCGTCGCGCTGATGGAGATTCAGTCTTCCCGGTTCAAGACGCGGGTGGACGCAAGCGGCGAGCCCGTCCTGCTGCTCGACCAGAACCGCGCGCTGTGGGACCATCTCTTGATCCGCCGCGGCTTGTCCGCGCTGGACCGCGCGGGCAAGCTGGGGCAACCGCTCGGCCCTTACGCGCTGCAGGCGTCGATCGCGGCCTGCCACGCGTCGGCGCGGACGGCGGAGGAGACCGACTGGGTGCGCATCGCCGCGCTGTACGAGGCGCTGTCGCGGGCCGCGCCGTCGCCGGTCGTGGAGCTGAACCGCGCCGTGGCGATCGCCATGGCCTTCGGCCCGGCGTTCGGCCTCCAGCTCGCGGACGAGCTGGCCGCGGAGCCGGCGCTGAAGGATTATTATTTGCTGCCGAGCGTACGCGGCGATCTGCTCGCCAAGCTCGGACGACATGCGGAGGCGCGCGCCGAGTTCGAGCGCGCCGCGTCGCTGACTCGCAACGAGCGCGAGCGGGCGCTGATGCGGAGACGCGCCGCGGAATGCGACGCCGCTGCGGCCGGCGAGGCGGATACCAGCGTCAAGCCGGAACAACCGGCGACTTAATGGCCGAACACCGATCGAATCAACCGCCGAAAACACGGGTACAACGGCCGATACAACCACCGATACAACTACCGAAACACCGATCGACACGACCGCCGAAGGCGAGCGCCTATGAGCCTCGCTTTTTTTGTGCGCGATGTCGATTACGCCTCCGCCGGTTCGTCGCCCTAATAGAGGCGGACGCGAGGCGGCGGCGCAAGCGCGCGGCAGCCGCGCTTCATTCGCCCTAACGAAGGCAGGACGGGAAGGAGAGGAATCGCCATGCGGTACATGCTGCTGGTGAAGGCAACCGCGCGCTTCGAGGCGGGCATCGCCGGAGGCTCGGAATACGCCCAAGCTTGGGCGGCGTTCCGCGAAGCGCTGGAGGACGCCGGCGCGCTGCTCGCGGAGGAATGGCTGCAGCCGAGCGCGAGCGGCGTGCGGATCGCGTACCCGGCGCCCGGCGGCCGGCCGGAGCTGACGGCGGGGCCGTTCGCCCGGGAGACCGGTCCGGTCGCGGGGTACGTGCTGATCGAGGCCGGATCGGCGGAAGAGGCGACGGCCTGGGCGCTGCGCATGCCGGAACCGGACGACAGCGGCGAGGTCGCCATCGAGGTGCGCGAGCTGGCCGAGCGCGAAGGCCTGCGGAGCTGGCGAACCGAGGCGGCGGCGGCCGAGCTGCGCGACCATCTCGGCATGCTGCGGCGCTTGTAAAAAATAATTGCGTTTTTTTATCGCTGCCGTCGATCTCGGCATTCGCCGTTCGTCGTTGTAGTAGAAAGCGAGTTCACCATTCATAACGAGAGAGATGTTCAAACCATGGGGGCACAATTAACACCGTATTTGAGGTCGGAGGACGCGCGAGCGCAAGCGGAGTTTTACGTAAGGGCCTTGGGCGGGGAGATTCAGTCCGTCTTGACGTTCGGCCAGATGCCGGGCTCGCCGGAGGAGATGGCCGATAAGGTCATGCACCTGGCGATGACGGTCGCGGGCGGCAGCGCGCTGTTCTTCTCCGACGGCGTGCCGGCCGGTTATACGCGGAGCATCTCGCTGTCGCTGTCGTACGGCGACGAGGCGGAGGCGCGCGAGGCATTCGCCAAGCTGAGCGACGGCGGAGAAGTGAAGTATCCGTTCGAGCCGCAGCCGTGGGGCGCGTACTACGGCGAGGTGCAGGACAAGTTCGGCGTCGTCTGGCAGATCGTCAAGCAGCTGTAACGCACAGGCAACCGAACCTTGCACAAACGCAAACACAAAACGAAGGAGCGAATCCAACCATGAATAACGAAGTGACGACTTTTATCGAGACGATTCAGGAGCCTTGGCAGCGGGAGCTGTGCGCCGGCCTGCGCGAGACGGTCCGCGGCGCGGTGCCGGACGTGCAGGAGCGCATCCAGTACAAGAAGCCGCATTTTCTGAAGAACGGCAAATACGCCGCCGTCATCAGCACCTCGAAGGACGCGGTCAGCTTCACGATCTTCAACGCCGCCGGGCTCGAGCTGCCAGCCGGACGGTTCGACGGCCCGCCCGAGCGCAAGACGATGAAGCTGAAGCGGGGCGACGCGTTCGACGCGGCGCAGCTGTCGGCGCTCGTCGTACAGGCGGCCGCGGGGCTGTAGACAGGCGGTTGGCCGCTCGGTCTTGTCGCGCTTTCCAGGCCTCGTCCGTCCGGACGTGCGTCCGCGCGCATCGAACGGCGAAGGCGGCCAGATTGGACGGCAAACAGCCTCGGGCCTGATCGGACCCGAGGCTGTTTGCTGTTTGCGCGCGGCGCCATGCCGCGCGCGCCGCAAGGCCGGCTTACGGCAGGATGTTGCCCGCCGCGCGGTAGATGGCGTACCATTCTTCGCGCGTCAGACGGATCTCGGCGGCGCGGATGCAGTCTTTCAGCCGCTCGATATTCGTCGTGCCGGTAACCGGCTGCATGTTGGCCGGGTGGCGGAGCAGCCAAGCGATGGCGATCGTCGTGTTGCTGACGTCGTATTTCTTGGCGATTTCGTCGATTTGCGCGTTCAGCTCCGGGAATTTCGGGTTGTCCAGGAAGACGCCCTCGAAGAAGCCGAATTGGAACGGCGACCACGGCTGGATCGTGATGTCGTGCAGGCGGCAGTAGTCGAGAATGCTGCCGTCGCGGTTGATCGAGGAGTCGTTCTCCATATTGACGTTGATGCCGTTCGAGATCATGGTGGCGTTCGTGATGCTGAGCTGCAGCTGGTTGGCCACGATCGGCTGCTTCACGAATTTCTTGAGCAGCGAGATCTGGTTCGGGTTCTGGTTGGACACGCCGAAGTGGCGCACCTTGCCCGAGCTTGCCAGCTGATCGAACGCTTCCGCCACTTCCTCCGGCTCGACGAGCGCGTCCGGACGGTGCAGCAGCAGGACGTCGAGATAGTCGGTGCGCAGGCGCTGCAGGATTTTATCGACGGAACCGAGGATATGCTCCTTGGAGAAATCGAACTGTCCTTGGCGAATGCCGCACTTGGATTGCAGCATGATTTTCTCGCGCACATCGTCGCTCATATGTATCGCGTCCGCGAAGATTTCCTCGCATTTGCCGCCGCCGTAAATATCCGCATGGTCGAAGAAGTTCGCGCCCGCCTCGAGCGCCGTTTGGACGAAGCGCTCCGCGCCCGCCTTGTCCAGCTGGTTGATGCGCATGCAGCCGACCGCGAGGACGGGGACCTCCAGGTTGCTGGTTCCGAGCTTGATCGTTCTCATGATTCCTTGCCTCCCATTCATAATGAGGAAATTAGGTTCTGCCGGGCCGGTCGAATGTGATGGTTACAGGTGGACGAGCCGGCGTTCCTCATCCGATTGTGACACACCGGGCGGCCCGTTTCAAGGGCGCCCGGACCCGCGCGGAAAAGATTGCCGCCGATTCGGGACCCCGTCCGGGGCGATCTTTGCTATAATAGAGTCGGTGTGCTTGGCCGGAGCTTCAACCCAAATCCGATAAAAAAGAATGTGATGACGTGGAACAACCTGCTTACCGGAGTAAGCGGAGACTAGCTTTTTTGGAACGGTTTTTGGCGCGGTTCGCCATCGGCGATTACCGCGCGCTGCTGTCGCTCTATCTCCCGATCCTGATCGACCAGGCGTTCATCATCGGCCTCAGCATGCTGAATACCGCCATGATCAGCTCGTCGGGCGTGGCCGCGGTCAGCGCGGTCAACATCGTCGATTCGCTCAATATGTTTCTCATCAGCGTGTTCGTCGCGGTGTCGACGGGCGGCACGGTCATCGTGGCGCAGTACAAGGGGAGCGGGAATCTCCCCATGGTGCCGAAGGCGGCGGCCAGCTCCATCTCGTCCGTGACGCTGTTCGCGATCGTCATCGGCCTCGCGATGATCGCGCTGCACGGCCCGGCGCTGCACCTGCTGTTCGGGGCGGCCTCCCCGGACGTCATCGCCAAAGCCAAGACGTACTTCATCGGCAGCTGCGCGTCCTACGCCGGGATCGCGCTGACGGAGGCAGTCTGCGGCGCGCTGCGCGGCATCGGGCGGTCCCGGGCGTCGCTCGTGCTGTCCTTGATCATGAACCTGTCGTACGTGCTGCTGAACGTCCTGTTCATCAACGTGCTGCACATGGGCGTGCTCGGCATGAGCATCTCGATCAATATCGCGCGGTACGGCGCGGCGCTGTTCGCGCTCTACTACATCCTCAAGCTCGATACCAATCTGCATCTGCGGATTATGGACATCGTGCGCGTGCGCTTCGAGATGGTGAAGCGGATTCTCTACGTGGGGCTGCCGTTCGCGGCGGAGCAGATGTTCTTCAACGGGGGAAAGATCGTCACCCAAATCTTCATCGTCCATCTCGGCACGAACGCGATCGCGGTCAACGCCATCGGCGGCTCGTTCGCCGGCTTGACGCAGATTCCGTCGGCGGCGCTCTCGATCGCTGCGATTACGGTCGTCGGGCAGGCGATGGGCCGGCAGAACGTGGACGAAGCGCGCAAGTACACGCGATTCTTCCTGTGGGTCTCGACCGGATTCCTGCTGATCACGGCGCTGATCGTCGTGCCGCTGTTCCATCCGCTCGTTAGCCTGTTCAATCCGCCGGAGGAACTGAAGCACGACATCTTCGTCATCGTGCTGATCAACGCCGCCATGCAGATTCCGCTCTGGTCGATCAGCTTCGTCATGCCGTCCGCGCTGCGGGCGGCGGGGGACTCCAAGTTCACGTCGATCGTGTCGCTGCTGTCGATGTGGCTGTTCCGGATCGTGCTCGGGTATATGCTCGGCATCGTGTTCAAGTACGGGATCGTCGGCGTCTGGCTGGCGATGAACATCGAATGGGGCGTGCGGGGGGCGATCTTCCTGGCGCGGTTCCGCGGCAAGAAGTGGTACCGGCATAAGCTGATCTAGCCGGAGCGGACGGCCCGGACGGGTTGGATTACGCGCGGAGGAACCGGAGCCAGCCCAAGACCGACATCGTCAGGGCTGCCCATAGCAATGCGCTGATCAGCGTGCCCCAGATGAGCCCGGTCACAAACCGGGAGGAGGATTCGTTCATGGCCTTCGCCGCCTTTCCTTTTGACTACTCGTTTGGACTACTAGGAAGTATGGCCAGAAAAGCGGACGTTTAACGCGTTCGTACGCAAGGACATGCCCGGGCGCCTCGGCGCCGCGGGCTTTTTTTTGTCGCGGGCCGGGGCCGCGCGCTGCCCCAAAATCCGTTCCGGCTGCGAATAGTGTGGGATAGCAGGACCGAAGAAGCTAGGCCCACATTCGAGAATCGGAGGAACGGAACATGCCCCAGCTTGATCAGCAAATCCAACGATTGGTACGCAGTCTAGGCGAGGACAACGACCGGATCTTGAAGCGCTTCGAATTCATGTCCGGCCAGAGACAGCTGACGTTCGAGGAAGGGTCGCGGTTTCTCGATTTTTTGAGGCAGGCGTTAAGCGAGAAGGGCGCGTCGCGCCAAGCGCCGCATTAACGGGAATTACATGATTTTCAAGCGGGGGGAGATCATAATGAACATCGGCCCGCCCGTGCCGAATCGCCGCGAGACGCTGGCCCCCGCCGCGGCCGCGGCGATGGGTGTCGCCTACAAGGCCGAGCGGTTCGAATCGAGCGATGATTTACCAAATTTTAGGAAAAATTAAAGACATAAAACCCGAAATCCGCAAGACGGACGAGAGCGGACTTGTCCCTCATGAATGATTAATTATTTTTATTGTCATAATAAAAATAATTTTTTAATTTACCTATAGTCGCGCAGGGCAAAAAGCGATACAGTAGAGGAAGAAGAAAGGCTGCCGTCATCCTCGAAGCGTCTTGTGATAAATTTCACATTTCTCCCTTTTTGCGAATGCGCTTTACCGCGTTCCTCCATTAATGGGATTAAACTTGCTTGACACCGGGTCCGGCGCGGGCAAGTTCATCTTTATGCGATGATTGCAGCTGAGTGACTACATCTGAAGGAGGCAATACAATGAGTGAAACATTGGTATCGAACCTGGAGCAGCAAGACTCCGCAACGGCATTGGCGAAATCGGACGTGCTTGATCAACTGCTGAAGCCGGAAGTGCAGGAAGCGCTGACGCAACTGGTGGACCAGCTTCCTAAACTGTCCGAAATGATGGCCCTCATGACCAAGACGTATGAGCTCGCGCAAAAGGTCGCGACGGACCGCGTGTTCATCCAAGACACGGTGGGCGGCATCCAAGAAGTCGTCAAGCCCCTGACGGAAAAAGTGAAAGGCTACGCCTCGGCGGCGATCGAAGCCAACGACCGCGCGGAGCAAAGCGACAGCGTCATCGGCCTGTTCGGCATGATCAAGCTGCTGAAGGATCCGGAGCTGCAGAAGATGCTTCGTTTTGGCCAAGCGTACCTCGACATTCTGGGCGAAAGAAGAAGCCAGGAGAAGTAATCACCGGTCTGCGTAATAGAACCAGATTGCCAAGCGATTCATACTAAGCGAAGCACGGAGGATGAGATCCATGAGAAAAGAAATTCTGATTCTGGGCGGCGGATACGGCGGCTTGCTCAGCGCGCTGTCCGCGCGTCAGCATCTGTCCACGGAAGAAGCCGGCATCACGGTCGTGAACCGCGTCGGCTCGCACCAAATCATTACGGAGCTTCACCGTCTCGCGGCGGGCAACGTGGCCGAGAAAGCCGTCGCGCTGCCGCTCGAGAAGCTGCTGAAAGGCAAATCCATCAACGTCGTCGTCGGCGAAGTGCAGAAGATCGACGTCGAAGGCAAGCAAGTGGCGCTGAGCAACGGCTCGTCGTACCGTTACGACAACCTCGTCCTCGCGCTGGGCAGCGAAACGAACTACTTCGGCATCCCGGGCCTGCAGGAAAACAGCCTGACGCTGAAATCCGTGGCGGACGCCAACAAAGTGTTCGCGCACGTGAAAGAACGCATCAAAGCGTACGCGACGAGCAAGAACAAAGCGGACGCGACGTTCGTCATCGGCGGCGGCGGCTTGACCGGCGTCGAGCTGGTCGGCGAGCTGGCGGACGAGCTTCCGGACATTTGCCGTCAATACGGCGTTGACTTCGCCGACGTCTCCCTCTCGCTGGTCGAAGCGATGCCGACGATCCTGCCGATCTTCTCGCCTGAGCTCATTCAGCGCGCGGTATCGAGCCTCGAAGCGCGCGGCGTGGAATTCCTGACGGGCCTCGCGATCACGGAAGTGAACGGCAACGTCGTCACGCTGAAGGACGGCCGCACGATCGAAACGAACACGCTCGTCTGGACGGGCGGCGTACAAGGCAGCGCGCTGGTCGGCAACTGCGGCATCGAAGTGAACCGCGGCCGCGCCACGGTCAACGAGCACCTGCAATCCACGTCGCACCCTGACGTCTTCCTGGCCGGCGACTGCGCGGTCGTCTTCGGACCGGAAGGCCGTCCATACCCGCCGACGGCGCAGCTGGCTTGGCAAATGGGCGAGCTCGTGGGCGCGAACATCGCGGCATCCATCAAGAACTTCAAGATGGATACCTTCAAGCCGATCTTCTCGGGCACGCTGGCAAGCCTAGGCCGCAAAGACGGCATCGGCACGATCGGCGAATCCGGCATCGAGCTGAAAGGCACGCCGGCTTCCCTGATGAAAAAAGCATCCAACGCGCGTTACCTGACGCACATCAACGGCCTGTTCTCGCTGGCGTACTAATCCCAGCCCGAACCGCGCTGTTCGAACGAATGGCGAAAGCCCCGGCTCCAACAGGAGCCGGGGCTTTTTTGCACGCCCGCCGGGCGCAGCGCTATCCACGGTTCTATCCACTTATCAACAATGTTATACACAGTGTCAACAGCATAGAAACGGAGGAAACGCGCCGCTTTTCGAAAAGTTGCCCACATATCCACAATCAGAAGTGTACACAAGCCGGAGGTGCGGGCGGTCAGCCCTTGCGCAGCCGGCGGCGCGCGAGGAACTGCTTCCACTGGAAGTACATGAAGCAGCCGAGGCAAAAGCCGCTCAGCGCCAGCACGACGGCCGCCGTCAGCATGCCGAGGCTGATGTAGGCGAGCGTCTCGAGGCCGAGCGCGAAGCCGAGCAGCGCGACGGCCAGGAAGAGGATCGCGAGCAGATTGTTGAACCGGAGCAGCTCGCGGCTTTCGGTCTTGGCGCTGGCCGGCAGGAGCGGCGAGAGTACGCGCACGAACAGGTTGTACCGCACGCCGTACGCGCGGCCGATGAGCTGCACGGCGAGCGGCAGCAGGAGCAGCCAGTACTGCTGCGCCGCGACCGTCGCGATGACGCTGAGCAGGATGCCGAGCTGGTTGCCGCGGACGCGGTGCAGGGGCACTTCGTCGATGCAGGCGTAAGGGTCGAGCTTCAAGGTTGGCGTTGTCATTAGGGCGGCCTCCGTTCGGACTAGGTCGTTGGCTCCATTATACACGCCATTCTTACTATTCGGGTAGGGTAAATCTGTTATTTCCCGCCCAATATCCCGCTGATCGCGATGCCGCCGGGCGAGGCCAATAATTTGAACAGCAGCCTTACGAAATATTGAATTGTGCGTTCGCGGCCCGGGCGCTATAATTCTATAACGCCTAACGGCGTTAACGATTCATGCACGCAAGCATGCACGCGCATAACGAGGCCAGCTTAACGCCGCGAACGAACGGCGGGCTGCCACGATGAATAGCCGGCAATGCCGGATCGAGCGGGGGATCCCATGATGACGAACTGGACGCTTAGCGAAATCGAAGGCCGCAAGGCGTGGACGGGCGGCACCGGCCAGCTGGCCTTGACCGTCGTGCCGGAGCTCGGCGCGAAAGCCGTGTCGCTGCTGAACCGGCGGACGGGCAGGGAGTGGCTGTGGCGAAGCGGGAAGCCGCTCGGGGGCCAAGGCTTCGGCACGCCCTTCGGCGAGTCGGACGAGAGCGGCTGGGACGAGATGTTTCCCGGCATTAACGCCTGCGCGTATCCCGAGGCGCCGTGGCGGGGCGAACCCGTGCCGGACCACGGGGAAGTCTGGTCGCTGCCTTGGCGGGCCGAGGCCGGCGCGGGCGGGCTGACGTGCGCCGTCGAGGGCAAGCGCTTCCCGTACGCGCTCGAGAAGCGCTACAGCTTTCCCGCGGCGGATACGGTGCGCATCGACTACGCCGTGACGAACCGCGCGGACGCGCCGTTCTCGTTCCTCTGGGCGGCGCATCCGCTCCTGCGCGCCTCCGCGGGCATGCGGCTGCGCGTGCCGGACGGCCTGGACGCGGTCGAGGTGTCGTATTCCGCGGGCGGGCGGCTCGGCGCGTTCGGCGACGTGCGGCCGTGGCCGGAGGCGGCGCCCGGCGTTGACCTGTCCGTCGTCGAGCCCGACGCGGGCCGCCATGCGGAGAAATATTACTTCGCGGGCAAGCTGAAGGAAGGCTGGGCCGAGCTGAACGATCCGCGGACGGGCGAGGCGGTGACGTTCCGGTTCCCCGCGGAGCGGGTGCCGTACTTGGCGGTGTGGGCGAATTACGGCGGCTACGGCGGCCATTACCACGTCGCGATCGAGCCGGCCACGGGCCGGATGGACGACCTCGCGCATGCCATGGGCCGCGGCGAGGCGGCGACCGTCGCGGCGGGCGGACGGTACGCTTGGCATCTGGAGCTGTCGGTACGCTAGAAGGGAAGGCGGAAGCATCATGATCAAATGGCTGTTCATCAACCGCAGCATCCGGACGAAAATCGTCTGGAGCACCATCCTGACCTCGCTGATTCCGATGCTCGTGCTGTCGTTTCTGTTCTATGAGACGAGCACCCGCTCGCTGGAGCGGACGATCTACCGGACGACGAACCAGAACGCCGAATATTTGGCCGGCTACCTGAACCAATACTTCCGCGACATCTCTTCGTCCGCCCTGCAGGTGTACGGCTACGACAACCACATCCTGGAGCTGATGTCGCACGGCGGGGGCAGCGGGGACGCGGATTTCTTCAATACCCGGAATGCGCTCAAGAACTACTACCAGGCCGTGGCGGACAAGAATAAAGACGCCATCATCCGCATCCTCATCTACGGCGCGGACGACCGGCTGCGGGATTCCTGGTCGCGCGCGGCGAGCTACGACGCCATTCCGTTCGACGCGAGCATTCCCCACTACGGGGAGATGCTCGATTTGCCGTTCCAGCAGAGCCTGTCGTTCACGTACGCCGACCAGGTGCTGAACCAGCAGCTGTTCGTCTACGCGATCACGATCTACGATCCGTTCAAGCATACGAAGGTCGGCTCGCTCGTCTTCTACATTCAGGAGAAAGAGCTGATGAAGGCCGTCGAGGCGAACAACAAGGCGCCGAACGTCATCGTGCTGTAGAATTCCCGGGGCGAGACGTTTTACGCGACGAACGGCCGTTACGCGGACAGCATCCCCGCGTACGCGCCGCCGCCGAACACGAACGCGCGGACCAATCCGAAGCTCGTCGCGTTCGAGAAGCGGAAGGACCTGCTCGTGGGCACCTCCTACCTCGATAACGGCAATCTGTCGCTGTCGGTCGTCTACCCGAACGACGAGCTGGCCCGGCACCGGACGAACACGCTGTACATCACGGTCGGCGCGTTCTTCTTCGCGATGGCCTGCATGGCATTCCTGTCGCTGCTCGCGCAGCAGTACATCACGCGCCCGATCCAGCGGCTCGGCACGGCGATGAAGACGGTGCGCAAGGGCAATTTCCATGTGACGCTGAACCAGCCGATCCATTACCGCGACGACATCTCGGAGCTGACCCGCAATTTCAATTACATGACGGAGAAGATCCGCGAGCTGATCGAGATGCGGTTCCAGCTGCAGCTCCGCAACAAGGAAGCGCAGCTGCTGGCGCTGCAGATGCAGATCAACCCGCATTTCCTATACAACGCGCTGCAGACGATCGGCGGCAAAGCCGTGCTGAGCGGCGATTACGACATTCACGAGATGTGCCGGGCGCTCGGCGACATGTTCCGCTACAGCTTCTACGAGGGCAATACGGAATCGACGATCGGCCAGGAGCTCGCGCATGTCGGCAATTATCTGTACATCCAGCAGTTTCGGTTCGAGGACGCGCTGCGGACGGAGTTCGACGTGCCGGCGGAGCTGATGGACGTGTCCGTCGTCCGCTTCGTCATGCAGCCGGTCATCGAGAACGTCGTCGTCCACGGGCTGGGCGGGCCGGACGAGCGGCGGCTGCTCGTGCGCGTCGGCGCGGAGCGGGACGGCGAGGACGTCGTCCTGACCGTGCGCGACAACGGACCGGGCATCGACGCCGCGAGGCTCGCGTCGCTGCGCAGCGGGCTCGAGCAGCGTTCGCTCGAGGTGTTCACCGGCGTCTCGATCGGCCTGAAGAACGTGCACGAGCGGATCCGCCTCATGTACGGCGATGCGTACGGGCTCGAGCTCGACAGCGGCCCCGGCGCGGAGGCGGGCACGGCGATCCGCATCCGGATTCCTTATCGAAAGCGAGGCGAAGCGCATGCTTAAAGTGATGGTCGTCGACGACGAGCCGTGGGGCCGGAAATCGGTCGGCAAAATGATCGGCGAGCTGGCGCTGGACGTCGAGGTGGCGGCGGAGGCGCGCAACGGCGCGGAGGCGCTGGAGCTGATCCCGGTCGTAAAGCCGCAGATCGTCGTGACCGATATGAACATGCCGGTCATGAACGGGCAGCGGTTTCTAGAGGAGCTGTACCGCCGCCATAACGAGATCAAAGTCATCGTCATCAGCGGCCATTCGCAGTTCGAGTACATGCGGGCGGCCATTGCGTTCCAGGCGTGCGAATACGTGCTGAAGCCGGTCTCGCTGGCCGAGCTGAAGAACGCCTTGGTCAAGGCGATCGAGCTGAGCCGCAGCCACTTGAGCGCGGAGGAGCGGCGCCGGTTCGCCGGGGAGATGCGCCAGCTGCGGACGGAGACGTTCCTGCAGCACGTGACGGCGCGGCGGATCGCCAACGCCTCCGACATCCTCGCGCAGTCGGCGGAGCTGCTGCCCGCGTCCCCGGCGGCGGGCTACCGCGTGGCGGTGTGCATGCTGCGCCGGTTCGGGGACTTGTCCGCGACGAAGTTCGGCGGCAATTCCGACCTGCTCATGTACAGCGTGGACAACATGCTGCGCGAGCTCGCTGCGGGCGGTGAGGCGCTCGTCTACAAATCGGACGACAAGACGAAGCTGTGCGTCCTGCTGCCCGAGCCGGCCTACGGCCTCGAAGGCGCCGCGCGGCTGCTCGCGCCCTTCCACGACGCCGTCAGCCGGATGCTCGAGTCCGGCGTCGCCGCGGGGCTGAGCGCGCCGTACGACCGGCTCGAGCGGCTGCCGGAGGCGTTCGCGGAGGCGAATGCGCGGCTGCTCGCCGGGCCGCTGCGCGAGGCCGGCTTCTCGCTCGTCGCCGCGGACGAGCCGCATGGCGCGGAGGGCGCGCCCGCGCCGGAGGTGCTGAGCGGCTTCGACGCGAAGCTGCTGCAGCAGGCGCTGGCCGCCGGCCAGGCCGCGACCGCGCGCCGGCTGCTCGGCGAGCTGCTGCGGCGCATCGAGGCGGCGCCGGGCCTGACGATCCAGGGTGCCCAGCGGGAGCTGCGCCGGCTCGCGGACATCGCCTGCGGCGAGCTGCCGGGCCTCGGGCAGCGGGCCGAGGCGGACGCGTTCGCGCCGCGCGCGGCCGACGCCGTGCTGAGCGAAGCCGGCGCGCGCGGTTTCGTCGAGGCGCTCGCGGCGGCGGTTGAGGAGCGGCTCGGCAGCCGGCCGGCCGCGGATGCGCCGAACCCGGTGCGCGATGTCGCGGCGTACCTCGACGCCCACTACTTCGAGGACGTCAGCCTGATCGACGTCGCGACCCGTTATCACATGGATGCCAGTTACCTGAGCAAGCAGTTCAAGGCCGTCACCGGCGAGAACTTCATCGAGTACGTGACGCGCAAGCGGATGGAGAAGGCATGCGAGCTGCTGCGCGGCGCAGAGCTGAAGATCAACGACATCTCCGAGCTCGTCGGCTACGAGAACCAGCGGTATTTCAGCCAGGTATTCAAGAAATTCACGGGCCTGACCCCGTCGGAATACCGGGACGAAGCGGCCGGACAGCGCCCGGAAGCAAAAAATTGAACATGGCGCCGACCATTTATTTTATTACGCGCGGGAGGGCCGCGGCGGTACAGTAAGGGCAGGACGGCGACAGCCTCGTCCGTACCGACATTGGCGATAAAGGGGATATGCACATGAAAAGACAGCTGGGTCTCGGCTTGACCGCCCTGCTGCTGACGGCCGCGCTCGCGGCGTGCGGCAGCAACGGCGGCGGCAATGCGAACGGCGGCAACGATACGGCAGCGACCAACGCGGCGGCGGGGACGGACAACGGCGCGGCGAACGGCGCGAACGGCTCGGACGGCGCGGCGGCCGGCGGCGATGCTTCGGAGCCGGTGACGATTTCGTTCATGCACTTCAAGAGCGACGTCACCGACGGCATCAACAAGCTCGTCGAGCAGTTCGAAGCGGCGAATCCGAACATCAAGGTGGACGTGCAGCCGGTCAAATACGACGACTACTACACGCTGCTCAAGACAAAGATGGCCGGCGGCGACATCGTCGACGTGTTCACGCTGAACGCGGGCGGCCAGACGAAGCTGTTCCACGACGGCGGCTACCTCGAAGACCTGACGGGCAAGGACTTCATGGCGAACTTCGACGAGAGCGTGCTGAAGGATCAGGCGACGGACGGCAAGAACTACATCATGCCGCTGAACGCAGGCCCGATCGCGGTGTTCTACAACAAGCAGATCTTCAGCGACCTCGGCATCGAGGTGCCGCGCACGTACGACGCGCTCATGGCGGCGGCGCAGAAGATCAAGGACGGGGGCAAGACGCCGTTCGCGCTCGGCTGGAAGGACGGCTGGACGCTCGGCATGTGGCTGAGCCGCGATCTGCCGAGCAACGTGGCGCTGGTCGACAAGCAGGCGGACTTCTTCGATAAGCTGGAGAAGGGCGAGACGAAATTCGCGGACGCCGCATCGACCAAGACGATGATCGCCCACGCGCAGGACCTGTACAAATTCGGCAACAAGGACCAGCTCGGCGTCGATTACAACGGTGCGGTCGACCTGTTCGCGAAGGGTGAAGCCGCCATGATGTACATGGGCACGTGGCCGCTCGCCGACATCCAGAAGAAGAACCCGGACCTGTACAACTCGCAGATGGGCTACTTCCCGTATCCGTTCAGCAACGACGAGAGCCTGAACAAGCTCGAATTCAACCCGGACGCTTCCCTGGCCGTCAACAGCAAGTCGGAGCATAAGGAAGCCGCGCTGAAATTCCTGGCGTTCATGGCCAGCAAGGAAGGCGGCGACGCGTGGGTCAAGAACACGAACACGCTCAGCTACGTCAAAGGCACGAGCACGGACATCGCGCCGGCGCTCAAGGACCTGCAGCCGTACTTCGACAACGGCCAGCTGTACAACTCCCAAGCCTACATCACGACGACGATCGACTGGACGACGCAGTTCTCGCAATACGTGCAGAAGGTGTTCTTCAACAACGCCACGCCGGATCAGATCATCAAGGACATGGACGACTGGGTGTCCAAGAACCACAAATAACCGACGAGCGGCATTGCGGATCGCAAGCGGCGCGGGCATGGGGCCTAGCGCCGCTCGCGGCCCGGGGGAGGGAGTAAGGAATGCAAGCGCTTAGACAATCGTTCAAACGCGAGATGTGGTACGTGCTGTTTCTCGTGCCGGGCTTGCTGCTGTTCACGTTCGCCGTCATCGTCCCGCTGGTCACGGGGGCGCGCTACTCGTTCTCGAGCTGGGACGGCATCTCGAGCAAGCTGACGTACGTGGGCTGGGACAATTACGTGAATGCGGTCCAGGACGCCTCTTTGTGGACGGCGCTGGGCAACACGTTTAAATATGCGATCATCATGACCATCATCGTCAATGTCATTTCGCTGCTGTTCGCGCTGCTGCTGGACAGCTACCTGCCGCTGCGCAACCTGTTCCGCACGATGTTCTTCCTGCCGAGCGTCCTGTCGGTCGTGCTGGCGGGCTACATCTGGAGCTACAATTACAGCCAAGGGTTCCCGAAGCTGTTCGCCGCCCTCGGCCTGGACGTGACGAGTCCGCTCGGCAATCCGCACTACGCGTTGTTCGGGCTGATCGTCGTCGCCGTCTGGCAGGGCATCGGCCCGCCGATGATCATCTACATCGCGGGGCTGCAGGGCATTCCGGGCGAGCTGCTTGAGAGCGCCAAGATCGACGGGGCGGGCGCCTTCCGCGCGTTCCGCAACGTGACGCTGCCGCTGCTCGCGCCATCGATCACGATCAACATGCTGCTCACGCTGACAGGCGCGCTGAAGGTCTTCGACCTCGTCTACGTGACGACGAACGGCGGGCCGAGGTTCTCGACGGAGGTCATCACGACGTTCATCTACAAGACCGCGTTCTCGTCGTTCAAGGCCGGCTACGGCATGGCGATGTCCATGATCTTCTTCGCGGTGCTCGTCATCGTCACGGTCGTGCAGGTGTCCATCTTCAGAAGACGGGAGGTGGATCTCTGATGCGAAGCGCCAAGGTCATCGTATTCGCCGCCGTGCTGCTGCTGGCCGCGGTGTTCATGTTCCCGCTGTACGTGTCGCTGCTCATGGCGATGAAGTCCGCCAAGGAGACGTTCGATTCGTTCTACGCGCTGCCGGGCAGCCTGAACTTCGCGAACTTCGCCCACGCGTGGGAGACGTCCAAATTCCCGGAGGCCATCACGAACAGCCTGATCGTCACGGCGCTGTCGGTGGCGCTGATCATCGTCGTCTCGGCGCTCAGCGGCTACGCGATCGCGCGGGGGAGCAAGCCGTTCTACAACCTCGTCTACCTGCTGTTCCTCTCCGGCATGATGGTGCCGTTCCAGGTGACGATGCTGCCTCTGTACAAGCTCGGCAAGTCGCTGCATCTCCTGAACAGCCATTGGGGCATCATGCTCATCTACGGCGGCTTCGGCGTGCAGTCGGGCGTGCTGTTCTACACCGGCTTCGTGCGCGGCATCTCGCGGGAGATCGAGGAAGCGGCGCGGATCGACGGCTGTTCGACGCCGGGCATCTTCGCCCGGATCATCCTGCCGCTGCTGAAGCCGGTCACGGCGACCGTGCTCGTGCTGAACGCGCTGTACATCTGGAACGATTTCCTGCTGCCGCTGCTCTACCTGCAGGAGAAGAGCTACCGGACAATTCCGCTGCAGCAGTATTTCTTCTTCGGGCAGTACAGCAGCGACCTGAATCTCGCGTTCGCCTACGCGGTCATGGGCATGATTCCGATCGTCGCGTTCTTCCTGTTCATGCAGCGCTTCATCATCAAGGGCATCGCGGCCGGCGCGATCAAAGGCTGATTCGGCCGGGATGCGCGGCGCCGCCTCGTTCATGGGGTTAACGATTTAGGTCATCAACAGGTCAGTAAGCCGGACGGCAGCGGGCGCCAAGCCTTGCGCCGTCCGGCCTTTTCGCATTCCGGGCCCGATCCGCCAAAAAGTTGAACATTGGCCGCACAAAAATTTTGCTTCCATTCCGGCGGCGGCTGAGGCTAAAATGTTCAGAACGCGCACGCGCGAATCACGCAGTCGAAATGGGGGAGCTAACAGTGCCGATTCAAGTTCTGGAGCAAGCGAAGCTATTCGAAATCCGTACGAAACGGACCTCGTATCTGTTCGGCGTCAACGGGAAAGGCACGGTGCAGCACGTCTACTGGGGCGAGCACGTGGAGGCGGCGGAATGCGCCGATCTGCTGAAGGGGCGGTCGCACAGCTCGTTCGACGCGGACGTGGACCGCGAGATCGAGGAATTCGGCGGCTGGGGCGGCAGCCACTACGCGGAGCCCGGCCTGAAGGTCGAGTTCGGCGACGGCGTCCGCGACCTGAAGCTGGAGTACGCGGGCTGCGAGCGGACGGGCGAGGAGGAGCTGACGATCCGGCTGGCCGACCGGCACTACGCGTTCCGCGTCGACGTGCACTACAAGGCGTACCCGGAGCATGACATCATCGAGCGGTTCGTCCGCGTGCACAACGGCGAGGCGCAGCCGGTCCGCATCGAGCAGGTCATGGCGGCCGTCTGGTCCGTGCAGGGGCTGCCGGATTACCGGATGACGCACGTCTCCGGCCGCTGGGCGGGCGAGTACCAGCTGCGGACGACGGTGCTGACCGAAGGGAAGAAGGTGCTGGAATCGCGGCGCGGCTTTACGGGCCCTCACGCCAATCCGTGGTTCGCGATCGACGACGGCCGGGCGGACGAGACGCATGGCCGGGTCTGGTTCGGCGCGCTCGGCTGGAGCGGCAACTGGAAGATCGTCGCGGAGAAATCGACGTTCGGCCATCTGCGGATCGCCGGCGGGATCAACGACTTCGACGGCGCGTTCCTGCTGGCGCCGGGGGCGTCGTACACGTCGCCGACGTTCGTCGGCGGCTTCACGGCCGGCGGCTTCGGCGCGATGAGCCGGCAGCTGCACGCGTACGAGCGGGCGCATGTGCTGCCGGCGCGCGGGCCGCGCAAGGTGCTGTACAACTCGTGGGAGGCGACCGAGTTCGACGTCCGCGCCGACGAGCAGATCAAGCTGGCCCGCCGGGCCGCGGCGCTCGGCGTCGAGCGGTTCGTCGTCGACGACGGCTGGTTCGGGGCGCGGAATAGCGACCGCGCGGGTCTCGGCGACTGGCAGGTCAACCCGGAGAAATTCCCGGACGGGCTGCAGGCGCTCATCGACGAGGTCAAGGGGCTAGGCATGGAATTCGGCCTCTGGGTCGAGCCGGAATCCGTCAACCCCGACAGCGACCTGTTCCGGGCGCATCCGGAGTGGATCTACCGCTTCCCGACGCGCGAGGGCACGCAGCTGCGCAACCAGCATCTGCTGAACCTCGGGCTGCCGGAGGTGAAAGCGTTCGTGCTGGACTTCATGACGGAGCTGCTCGCGAAGCACGACATCGCGTTCATCAAGTGGGACATGAACCGCACCGTCACGGAGCCGGGCTCGCCCGAAGCGGGGCTGCCGGTCTGGCAGAAGCACGTCGAGCACGTGTACGAGATTTGGGCCGAGCTGCGGCGGCGGTTCCCGCATGTCGAATTCGAGACCTGCGCCGGCGGCGGCGCCCGGATCGACCTCGGCATGCTTCGCTTCGCGGACCAGGCATGGATCAGCGACAACACCGACGCGCGCGACCGGCTGGCGATTCAGGAGGGCTTCGCGTACGCGTACAGCCCGTCCGTCATGATGTGCTGGGTGACGGAGTCGCCGAACGGCTTCAATGGGCGCAGCCTGCCGCTCTCGTACCGGTTCCACAGCTCCATGATGGGCGGCCTCGGCATCGGGGCGAACATCGGCAAGTGGAGCGACGAGGAGATGGCGGAAGCGCGCGGCTTCGTCGCGCTGTACAAGGAGATCCGCGATACCGTGCTGAACGGCGCGCTGTACCGGCTGGAGCCGCTCGGCCGCTCCAACGCGGCCGCGTACCAGTACGTGAGCGGGGACGGCGGCGAGGCAGTCGTCTTCTCGTTCCTGCACGCGCAGCATTTCGGCACGGCGGAGCGCCGGCTGCGCCTGCAGGGACTGGACGCGGAGGCGAGCTACGAGGTGAGCCGGGACGGCAGCGAGCCGATCTTGCGCCGCGGCGCGACGCTCATGGGCGCCGGCGTGCCGCTGACGCTGCGCGGCGATTACGGCAGCACGCTGCTGCGCCTGAGACGGCTGTAGGCCGGGAGCGTCCCGGACGAATGAGCGGATGAAGCATGGCCGAAAGAGCTTGCCCGTCCGCGATCGCGCATTAGGCGACCGCGGGCGGCAAGCTCTTTTTGGCGCGGGGCGCCGGAAGCGGAGCGCCGCTTCGGCTTACCCCTTCGGCGCGTTCCGGTATTCCGTCGGCGGCACGCCCATCCGCTTCTTGAACAGCCGGGAGAAGTAATACGGATCCGGAATGCCGACGGCGGCGGCGATCTCCTTCACCGTCAGGCCGGTCAGGCTGAGCAGCTGGCCGGCCTTTTGCATTTTCATCCGCAGGAAATATTCGATCGGAGGGAAGCCGGTCTCCTGGTTGAATAGGTAGATCAGATGCTGCTTGGACAGCCCGGTGTGCGCCGCGAGCTCAGGCAGGCTGACGCTCCCGCCGAGCCGCTCGGCGAGATAGCGGACCGCCCGCTCGAGGTCGGAGTCGCGCTTGCGGTCGCGCGCCGAGCCGCCGACGCCGAGGCCGATCCGGCCGAGCAGCTGCCCGAGCGCCTGCGAGACGTGGACGAGCACGGGCATGGAGTACGGCTTGTCCGCGAGCAGCGCGTACGCCCGTTCGAATTCGGCCGTCCAGTCGGCCTGCACGCGCGCGGGCAGCCGGACGGGGCCGGCGTCCAGGCCGTACAGCGAGACGAACTCGGCGACGTGCGCGCCTTTCAGATGGAACCAATAGATGCTCCACGGCTGTGCCGGGTCCGCGCCGTAGCGGTGGGGCGCCCGCGCCGGAATGGCCGCGAGCGTCCCTTCGCCGACCGGCTGCGTCCGGCCGTCCAGCTCGAGCCAGCCCGCCCCGGCGAAGCAGTAGATGAAGATGTGGCTGTCGCAGCCCTCCGGCCGTTCGCGGTAATGGTATTCCGCGTGCGGAAACACGCCGATGTCGCTGACGAACAAGCCGCGCGTGAGCGGGTGGCGCGCCAGCTCCTCGGTCTGGTAGGCGGGGAGCACGTACAGCTTCTGCTCGGGGAAGCCTTCGGGCTTGCGGGGATCCTCCATGTGCGGTCACCTCGATTAGGCGAGAATCGGTATCTGCGAGAATCAGAACATCGTTCATGAGTCGGTGCTATAAAAGCACGATCAAGCGTTTTATCGGATTTCGAATCCGAATATCCTCCATTATAAACCGAATTTCGTGAATTGGAACGCGCGGCTTCCCGGCGTATTGTTAAAGCATACGAACCATCGAAGGAGGAATGCGTCTTGACGCAGCCGCAAGCGCAGATCAAACCGGCCGTGAAGGTCTGGGAAGAGGCGGTCGCCATCCCGACGTACGGCATCGGGGAGCCGGACCGCAACCCGATGTTCCTGGAGAAGCGCGTCTATCAGGGCAGCTCGGGCAAGGTATACCCGCATCCCGTAATCGACAAGATCGAGGACGAGAAGAAGCTTCAGACGTACGCCGTCGCCGTGCTCGAGAACGAATACGTGCGCATCGAAATCATGCCGGAGCTCGGCGGACGGATCTATCGGGCGCTCGACAAAACGAACGGCTACGACTTCGTTTACTATAACCGCGTCATCAAGCCGGCGCTCGTCGGGCTCGCGGGCCCGTGGATATCCGGCGGCATCGAGTTCAACTGGCCGCAGCATCACCGGCCGAACACGTACGGCCCGGTCGAATACCGGATCGCCGAGAACGCCGACGGCAGCGCGACCGTCTGGGTCAGCGAGATCGACCGGATGTACGGCACGAAGGTGACGGCGGGCTTCACGCTGCATCCCGGCAAGGCGTACCTGGAAATCTCGGCGCAGCTGTACAACCGGACGCCGGTGCCGCAGACGTTCCTCTGGTGGGCGAACCCGGCCGTCGCGGTCAACGACCATACGCAGTCGGTATTCCCGCCGGACGTCACGGCCGTGTTCGACCACGGCAAGCGGGACGTCTCGCGCTTCCCGATCGCCACGGGCACCTATTACAAAATGGACTATTCCGCGGGCGTCGACATCTCCCGCTACCGCAACATTCCGGTGCCGACGTCGTACATGGCGTACAAGTCCGACTACAATTTCGTCGGCGGCTACGACCACGGCGTGCAGGCGGGCCTGCTCCACGTCGCCAACCATCATATCTCGCCGGGCAAGAAGCAGTGGACATGGGGCAATGGCGAGTTCGGCCAGGCGTGGGACCGCAACCTGACGGACGAGGACGGGCCGTACATCGAGCTGATGACGGGCGTCTATACCGACAACCAGCCGGATTTCACGTGGCTGCAGCCATACGAGGAGAAGTCGTTCAAGCAGTATTTCATGCCGTATAAGGACATCGGCGTCGTCAAGAACGCGACGATCGACGCCGCCGTCAACCTCGAGGTCGACGAAGCGACCGGCCAGGCGACCGTCATGGCGTACGCGACGTCCGTCTTCGCGGGCGCGGTCGTCGAGCTGCGCGGCGCGAAGCGCGAGTACCTGAACGCGGCGGTCGAGCTGTCGCCGACGTCGACGTTCAAATCGATCGTGCCGATCGGCGAGGACGACCGCGCGCATGACTTGACGCTGACCGTCCGCGACGCGAACGGCCGCGTCCTCGTCTCGTACCGCCCGGCGAAGCCGTCGATCGAGCAGGTGCCGGACGCCGCGAAGCCGCTGCCGGAGCCGGGGGAGCTGCGCACGAACGAGCAGCTGTATCTGGCCGGGCTTCACCTGGAGCAGTACCGCCATGCGACCTTCGAGCCGGAGGCGTATTACCTCGAAGGCTTGAAGCGCGATCCGTCCGACATCCGCATCAACGTCGCCTACGGCACGCTGCTGCTGCGGCGCGGGCTGTTCGCGGAGGCGGAGCGCCATTTCCGGTCGGCGGTCAAGTCGCTGACCTGGCGAAATCCGAATCCGTACGACAGCGAAGCGCTCTATCAGCTCGGCCTCGCCCTGAAGCTGCAGGGCCGGCAGGAGGAAGCGTTCGCCGCCTTTTACAAGGCGGTCTGGTCCGTCGCGTGGCAGGACGCCGGCTACTTCTCGCTGGCGCGCATCGCCTGCGGGCGCGGCGCGTACGAAGAGGCGCTCGAGCTGTCCGGCCGCGCGCTCGTCCGCAATACGCGCAACTACAAGTCGCGCCACCTGCACGCGGCGCTGCTGCGCAAGCTCGGCCGCGCCGCCGAGGCGGCGGCCTGCGCCGAAGAGACGCTTCGCCTCGACGTCGCCGATTTCGGCGCGGCTTGGGAGCTGGCGCTCGCGGCCGCCGAGCTCGGGGACGCGGCCCGCGCCGCGGCCGTCTCGGCGGAGCTGCGGCGGCTCATGCGCGGCGACGCGCACAATTACTTGAACCTCGCCGCGGATTACGCCGAAGCGGGCTTGCACGCCGAAGCGATCGCGGTGCTCGGGCAGCTCGCGCCGAGCGCGGAAGCGGACGCGTACCCGATGGTGCATTACGCGCTCGGCTGCCTGCACGAGCTGGCCGGCGATTCCGGGCAGGCGGCGGCGTATCGCCGGGCGGGACGTGCCGCGAACGCGGAGTACTGCTTCCCGAACACGCTGTTCGACCTGCTCGTGCTCGAGAGCGCCGCGCGGGCCGACGAGACGGACGGACGCGCCCGTTACTACCTGGGCAACTGGATGTACGACAAGAAGCGCCACGCGGACGCGATCGCGCACTGGGAAGCTTCGCGCGCGCAGGATGCCTCGTTCGCGACGACGCACCGCAATCTCGCGCTCGCGTATTACAATAAGCTCGGCGACGCCGGCGCGGCGCTTCGCTCGCTGGAGACGGCATTCGCGCTGAACGAGCGGGACGCGCGGGTATTCTACGAGCTCGACCAGCTCTACAAGAAGCTCGGCATCGAGGCGGCCGTCCGGTTCAGGAAGCTGGAGAATCATCCTGAGCTCGTGCGGGTGCGCGACGATCTGTACCTCGAGCACGTCGCGCTGCTGAACGCGCTCGGCCGCCACGAGGAGGCGTCCGCGGCGCTCGCCGCGCGCCAGTTCCACCCGTGGGAAGGCGGCGAAGGCAAGGCGACCGGCCAGCACGTGCTGACGCGCGTCGAGCTCGCGAAGCGGGAGATGGACGAAGGCCGCTTCGAGGAAGCGATCGTCCTGCTGAACGAAGCGCTCGTCTACCCCGAGAACCTCGGGGAAGGCAAGCTCGCCGGCGCGCAGGAGAACAACGTGTACTATTACCTCGGCTGCGCGTACCTCGGCTTGAACCGCGCCGAGGAGGCGGCAGAGCACTTCCGCGCTGCGTCGCAGGGGCTCGAGGAACCGGCCAGCGCGATGTACTACAACGACCAGCCGCCGGATATGATTTTCTACCAGGGCATGGCGTGGCTGCAGCTGGGCAGCGAGCGGGAGGCGAACCGCCGCTTCAACAAGCTGGTCGATTACGGCGAGAAGCATCTGCGCGACGACGTGAAGTTCGATTACTTCGCCGTATCGCTGCCGGACTTCCTCGTGTTCGAGGACGATCTGAATAAGCGCAATGAGATCCACTGCCGCTACATGATCGGCCTCGGGCTCATCGGCCTCGGCCGCTATGAGCAGGCGAAGGAGCAGCTCGACGCCGCGCTGCGGCTGGAGCCGAACCATCAAGGCGCGCGGACGCACCGCCGACTGTGCGAATAGTGCGATAATCGAAGCCCGCGCCGCCAAGGCGCCGGCATGCGCGGCCGCCGGCCGTTCCCCTCGGGGAGCGGCCGGCTTTCCGCGCTTTACCCGTCCGCCCGGGATCGGCGCCAGGCGCCTGTCCGTTCCGGCGCTTCGCCGGGCCGCACCGGGACGGACCGCGGCGGATGCGTCCGCATGCCTCGGAACGGCCGTCCTTACGGGCAATGGCCGCGCTTTCATTCCCTTTCAGCGCGATTGACGCGCCGATTTCGCGTAGGTAAAATGACTGTAGTTAATCCGGATGGACGATTGAAGAGGGAAAAGGGGCAGGAGCACGGTGATGGACGCGATCGGATTGGTGTTGGAAGGCGGGGGCATGCGGGCGATGTACACGGCCGGCGTGCTGGAGTATTTTTTGGAGCAGGACGTCTATTTTCCGTATACGGTCGGGGTATCGGCCGGCGCCTGCGTGGCGACGAGCTACCTGTCCCGCCAGAAGGGCCGGAACAAGATCGTGAACGTCGACATGGTGACGGACAAGCGGTACATCTCGTGGGGGAATTACTTCCGCATGGGGCAGATGTTCGGCATGGACTTTATTTTTGACGAGATTCCGAACAGGCTGGTGCCGTTCGACTTCGCGGCGTTCGCGGCGAGCCGCGAGGAATTCGTCGCGGCGACGACGGACGTCGCGACGGGGGAGACAATTTTCTACCGCAAAAGCGATCCGGATTTCGACGTGTTGACGGTGCTTCGGGCGTCCAGCTCGCTGCCCTTCATCGCACCGATCGTGGATTTCGGCGGACGCCAGCTGCTCGACGGCGGCATCTCGGACCCGATTCCGCTGAAGCAGGCGGAGAAGGACGGGATGACGCGCAACGTCGTCGTCCTGACGCGGGACGACGGCTACCGGAAGTCGCCGAACCGGTTCGCCTGGATCGTGCGGCGCGTCTACCGCAAGTTTCCGGAGTTCGTGAAGGTCATGCTGCGCCGCCACCAGATATACAATGGACAAACCGCGTACATCCGCGAGCAGGAGGCGCAGGGGAACGTCTTCGTCATCCGGCCTCAGCGGCCGCTCGAGGTCGGCCGGATGGAGAAGAATGCCGCGAAGCTCGACGCGCTGTACTGGCAAGGGTACGAGGACGCCAAGCGGCTGCTGCCTTCGCTGCGGGCGTGGTCGGAAGCCGCGTCCGGCCGCGAGCGTACCTGAACGTGAGTGCCGATTAGCGGCAATATTCCTTCGTTCAGCGATAGATCAGCCAGCAAGGCCGTCCAAGACCAGGATATGGCCCCACCCCGCGAATGAATGAGCCCCGCGGCCGCCCGGCCGCTCGCCCCGCTCGTTTCCGCCATGCGGTTTTGCATCGTTTTCTCGGGTTGCCCGTAAATTCCGATTTGTACGGTTCCGCGAATTGCGTTGGTATTCCGGATGATGCAGGTGCCGCCGTGAACCGCCGCCGCAAGCTGCCGCCGCAAGCTGCCGCCGCAAGCTGCCGCTCTCGTTACCGTTCCGGCAGGCCGCAAGGCACGGCCCGGTTCATCCGGTCGAGCGACTGGACGATGCGGCGGATCATCGGCTTGGATCTGAAGTAGCCGCCGTGCGCAGCCGGAGTCCAGCCGAACAGTCCCGGACAGCGCACCTCCACGTCTTCCGCGACGGCCGCGGCATACGCGGCGTTCAAGCCTTTAAGCGGATAGGCGATAATGTCGTCCCGGTCGTAAAAGTTCAGCCATTCCCCGATGCCGAACGGCTGCAGCGCCGGCGCGGGCACCGAGATGGGCCGGCCGAAATGCTCGAAGCGCATCGTCCACAGCGCGATCGGGCTGCCGACGGTGTAGAAATGGGTCAGCGTCTCCCCGCCGACCAGCGGCGACCGGCAGGACCGGACGAATTCGGCCGGCTTGGGCCGCATTTTGCGGTACTGCAGGTCGTAGAAATAATTGCTCGCGATGATCGTGCCGAGGCTGTGGGCGATGATGCAGAGCGGCGCATCGTCGCCGGCCCTTCGCGCCAGCCGCTGCAGCTGCTGGGCGAACCGCTCGTGGATGTCGTCATAGATGTAGTCGCGCGGGCAAGGGTCGCTCGTCCTCGGGATCGCTTGATACGCGATGGCATCGCCCAGATAATTAACGACGAACGCGCGCAGCTTCAAGATTTCGTTCCACCGCAGCCGGCTTGCCGACGTCCGCTCCCACAGCTTCTTCTCCAGCGCGTCCGTGATGTCACCCCAATAGATGCCCTCCACGACGAGCCGCACCCGCGGATTGAGCCGCGCCATCGCTTCCTGCAGTTTCTCCGCGAACGCCGTATGAAAATCCCCCGTTTGCCGTCCGATTCCGTGCACGATTCCGACCGCGATCCGCATGCCGCCGCCTCCCGAACGCAAGTCTGGCTGTTCCTTCCATCCTATTCGGGCGGACGACGGGTTTAGACGCGAATTGACAAGAGCCGCGTAATTTTGCCGCGATCTCTTCAAGCGCAGGTCCGTTCTGCCGGTGCGGTTCCCCTCCCGGAGTAAGCCCCGCTTACGGCTCCTGCGCAGGTCCGGCATGGCCAATAATTTCCCGCCGAGCTGCGCATCCTATCTTGTATTCGGCTTGGCGGAAGGGAAATGGCAGCCATGAATAACCATTCAATCTGGTATATCGGCCTTATGGGGATCGGCGCCGCGCTGCTCCTGTATACATACTTCAAATCGGGCAACAAGCGGAGCGCGCTGCTCTATATCGGCATGAGCGGACTCGGCTACGCCATCGAATACGTGATCTTCATCCTGCTCGGGTGCTACAGCTACAGGCCGCGGCTGATCCCCGGCAAACCGTATTACGACGAGGTATCCGGCGCGATCGCGTCCAACCTGTTGATCCTGCCGGCGCTCGCGGTCGCGATCGCGGTGTTCCGCAAGCGATGGCTCCACATCCTGGCTGCGGTTGCGGCGATGTCCGCGGTGGAGTGGCTCTTTCTCCGCCTCGGCATCTACAAACATTATTGGTGGCGGACCTGGTACACGTCGGTCGGCCTCGTCTTCTATTACTGGGCGGCGAAGCTGTGGTTCGCCCGGATCATGCGGCCGCAGCGGGGCTTGATGCTTGCGGTCACGCTCCTCCTGATTCAGTGGGCGCTTACGTCCCCGCAGGCAATCGAAATCGTGTTCCTGTCGGGCCGGGACTACCGCGTGAATTGGTTCGAGAGCCAGGAACATGACAACATCGCGTTCTCCTCGACCTATTCCGTTGCGATCAGCCTGTTCTTCACGTGGCTCCTCCTGCGGCAGGGGGGCATGCGCTGGCTCCTCTATGTGCTTGGGCCTGCGGCGGTGCTGGGGGTCGACGGCATCCTGGCGGCCACCGGCATCCTCGATAGCCGGGGCTGGTGGGATTTCGCCTACCGGTTCGTCACGATGTTCCTGGTGCTCATGGTCGGAGATGTGATCAACCGGCGTCTGCGGCTAGGGCCGCCGATGAGGTGGTAATCCGTCCATGATGACGTTCCAAGCACGAAAAAAACAGCCCGGAGTCGTCGACGCGATGACCCCGGGCTGCTTCGTTAGGCGCGGGGGCTTACAGCCACCAGCCGCGCTCTTTCTCCTCAAGCGTCTCCGCGTTGATGTCGTTCCAGACGAACGACGTCTCTTCGCCGTTCAGCAGCCAGCGGGCCGGACACGTATTGTCCAGCCAGTCGAGCGGCTCGGCTGTGGGCAGCGGCTCCGCGGCCAGCTCGAAGGCGCGCCGGAGCGCGGCTTCCTGCTCCTTGGTCACGCCGGACGGGGCGGCGGACACGAACAGCGGGGTGCCGCTGCCGGCCAGCAGCCGCAGCCACCGCTCGTTCAGCGCCCACGGCACGTCCGGCGTCAGGCCGACGCAGTCCGCGTCATGGCTGTAGAAGGCGCCGTGCTGCGGCATGCGGAACGCCAGCGTGTTCACGCCCATGTAGCGCGTGCGCTCCCACCAGCGGCCGCTCGTGTCGTCGCCGGTGCGCTGAATCTCGAACAAGCCCGCGGACAAATGGCTGAACGTGTTGCAGCCGATGACGTCGGCGCGGCCGGACGCTTCGGCGATCGTCCGGTACAGCGCGAGCGTGATCTCCGCGGTCGTCCGGGACCGGTCGCGGAACGTCTGCTTTAGGGCGTGCGGCCGCGATTTCATCGTGAAGCCCCATTGGCCGAGCAGGTCGTACGAGGTGAAATCGTGCTTTAGCAGGTCGATGCCCCAGCCGGCCATCGCGGCGACGGACGCGCGCACGTGCTCCAGCACCTCCGGAACGCTCGGGTCGAGCACGCGGCCGCCGCTGCCCTCGTAGCGGATCCAGTCCGCCGGCACCTCCTCCGCCGTGAGCAGCGGGCGGCACCAGAGACCGGGCTTGACGCCTGCCGCCTTCATGTCGTCGATGAGGCGCGCCATGTCCGGGAACTTGGCATTGCCGACCCAGGGGCCGCCGTTGCACGCGCCGCCGCTCGCCAGCTGCCAGCCGTCGTCGATGACCATGTATGGCCGGTTCGTCGGATGGGCGGACAGCGAGGACATGAACCGCGAATCGGCCAAAATCTCCTCGCGCGAGCTGTTGCCGTACGCGTAGTACCAATTGTTGCCGCCGTAGACCGGCTGCTTCGGCAGAACGGGCCGTTCGCACAGGAGCCGGCAAAACCGCCGCGCCGCCTCGAACGGAGTGACGCCCTCTTCGCCCGGGTCGTGCACCAGCTCGGCGACGAGCAGCCGCCGCGCGCCGAGGCGGACGCCTTCGGCGCCGCTCGCCACGTCCGCCGTGAACGTGATGCCGTCGGCGTCGAGCTGCCAGTAGCAAAACGCGTTCGGGCCGGTCTTCACCCCGAAGCCCGCCGTGCGCGCGCCGTCATGCCGCAGGAAGTACCACGGCAGCACCCGTTCCGGCACGATGCCGCGCCATTCCAGCTCGCCGTAGCCGCGCTCCCAATGGTCGCCCAGGATAAGCGGGCGTCCTTCCTGCTTCGCGTTCCAGCGGAGCTTCAGCTGCCGGACGGCATGCCCGGGCGCCTCGAGCGCAAGCGCGGCCGCGCCGCCGGATGCGGCGAGGGAGACCGCCAGCCCTTTGGCCGTCCAGCCGCCGCCGCTGCCCTCGAGCGTCCGCCAGCCCTCTTCCGTCCGCGCCAGCACGGCGTCCGGCGCTCCCAATCGCAGAATAGCTTCCATTTCGCTTCCTCCTTTATAATAGGACAATGACACCAGTATAGCCGGGCCCGGGCGCGCGATGAATAACGAACCGGGCCGTTAACGGCGGTAATTATAAACCAACTGAGACATCGGGACGAAGGGGCGTGCGAACGGTGGCGGAATACCGGAAGGCCGCGGGCCGCGCGGGGGGGGGCGGCGGCGGAAGCGAGAGCGGCGGGATGCGCGAAAACAGCGGAAGACGCGGGAGCGAGGGCGGCGTCCGCGTCCGAAACGGTGCCGGCCGGCTCCGGCGTCGTCGCGCCGGATGCGGCGGCCGGGAAGCCGGCCGTCCCCGCGCGGGCGTCCGAAGCCGCCGAAGCGGTGCGGCTGATCCCGAACCGGAAGTCGGAGGCGTATTTCTACGGGGCGCAGACGGGGCGCGTGCCGGCGGGGTGGTCATGCCGGCGGCATCTGCACCACATGATGTTCGAGCTGAATCTGGTGCTCGAGGGGACGCAGCTGGCCGAGGTCGGCGGCGTCTCCTATCGCCAGGGCAAGGACGAGCTCGTGCTGGTGCCGCCGATGACGCTGCACGCGTACCGGGCCGCGGAACCGTTCGCCTTCTTCGTCATGCACGTGCAGGTTGACGATCCGGCGTTCCTGAACCTGCTGAACCGCGCCAAGCTGCCGCCGCTCAAGCCGGAGCACGAGCTGAGCCGGCTGCTGCTCCCGGAGGTGAAGCGGATCCTGCGGCTGGTCACGGAGGAGGGCGAGGCGCCGAAGACGAAGCTCTTCCGCGCCGTCTTCACGATCATGGACCTGCTCGAGACGCACATCGCCGGGTTGGAGGGGCCGGGCGCGCGCGCCGACGTGCTGCCGATCCGCATCGCGAAGGCGATCGAGTCGCTCGTCGCGGACCGCCATGCCGAGGAAGCGATCGCAGCGGGGTGGATGGAGGCGCTGGCCGAACGGCTCGGCTTCAGCCGCCGCCACTGCTACCGCGTTTTCCGCGAAGCGTACAGCTTGTCCCCGCGGGAATACCTCGCCGTGCTTCGCAGGCAGGAGGCGATGCATCTGCTGGCCGGCGGCAGGCACGCCGTCGAGGAGGTCGCGCGGCGCATCGGCTACGACAACGTGCAGAGCTTCATCCGGCAGTTCGCGAAGTGGACAGGGACGACGCCCGGCGCCTTCCGCAAGGAACGCGCGGGCGAGACGGTGTACTTGACGCCGATCGAGCTGGAGTAAGAGAGAAGAACCGCGATCCCGCATTCATCACTTTCGGAGGTGCGGCATGAAACGCGAGACCATATTAGCTCGTCATCGACGCGCAAAACGACATGCTGAACAATGCCAATCCCGTCCCTATATTTTCCCGGCTGCTTCGCGTTGTGACGGCCGCCGCGATCGCGTATAGTGAAGAGACGAGCGGCGGATCCGGCGGCGCAAGGAAGTGCCGGGTGCCGCTTCGGGCGGCACGGACGGAGCACGAATGAAGCAGGAGTGACGGCAGGATGAGACTTGACGAGGCCAAGAGGGCCGTGTTTTTTGATGTGGACGATACGCTGTACGATCATTTGATTCCGTTTCGCAAGACGGTGGAGCAGGTCGCGGGACCGCTGATTCCGCTCGCGGGCTTCCCGTACGAAGCGGCGTACCACCGGCTGCGCTACCACAGCGACATGCTGTCGCTCGAGCTCGGCGGCGCGGGCGCCATGGAAGCGGGGGCGGCAACGGATTACATGCGGATGCGCCGGTTTCAGCTGACGATGGCCGAATTCGGCCTTGCGCTGACGGACGCGCAGGCGGAGGCGATGCAGGCGGCCTACATCGCCTGCCAGTACGACATTGCGATGTTCGACGGGGCGCGCGAACTGCTGGAGGAGCTGATCCGCCGCGGCGACGCGGTCGGCTTGATCACGAACGGCGCGCCGGGGCATCAGCGCCGCAAGATCGAAGCGATGCGGCTGGACGGGCTTATCCCGCACGGGCTGCAGTTCGTCTCCGGCGCGCTCGGCTGGGACAAGCCGGATGCGCGGCTGTTTCGGCACGCCAACGCGCAGACGGGCACGCGGCCGGAAAACAGCGTCTACGTCGGCGACTCGTGGCGCAACGATGTGATCGGCGCGCTCGAGGCCGGCTGGCGGGTCATCTGGTTCAACCACCGCCGGGCGGCGCGCGAGAGCGGGCACGAGCCGACGCACGAGGCGTCGAGCTACGCGGAGCTGCGCGCGCTGCTGCTGGCGCGCTGAGCCGATGCGGACGGGACACGGGGGCTTCGGCCTGGCGTGTCTTTTTTGCGTTCGCGGGGGCACAGGGTGGGCGGCGCCGCGTTCGCGAGATTCATAGGCGGACGGCCATGCGTCCGGGGCTGCCGCGAAGCCGCGGGCGGGAACTCCGGCATGCAAAAAGCAGCTCAGGCGACGCGCCGTGAGCTGCTCTTATAGGTGAATCTGCATCCCTACGTCGCGCCCGCGGCGGCGGTGCCATTGAACACGGCGGGTCCGGTCAGCATGAGATCAATGGGGCCGTCACTCGCGATGAACAGCGTGTAGCGGATCTGACCCGCCAGGACGTCCGCGGCCGGCGGGAAGTCGGCGGCGGTGACGCTGATCGGAAACAGCGGGCCGAGCGCCGAAATTTCGAACTGCTGGTTGAGAATCGTCACGCCCGTTCCGGCCGTTCCGTCTCCGCCGCGCTCGACCGTAAGCGACACGACGGTCGGTTCCGCCGGCGGCTCGACGACCGTCACGAAATCGATCACGGCCGTCCCCGTCAGCGCGACGCGGACGTTGGACGTATTCGCGGGATTCGCGGCTCCGACTTGAAGGCCGATATCCCCGATCAAGAGGGGCAGCGTGGACAACTCCTGCGTGCCGCCGAAGTTATCGCTGTGGATGGAGATGCGCTGGTCTAGAAATTGAATCGCCATAATCATCACCTCGCTTTCGTATAGTATATTCTATGAACTTGCGAAACAAGTGGGACTGGTCCGCGGCGGATTGGGTACACCCCGCGGGGCCGCCGGAGCTCCCCGGCTGCGGGCCGCGGCGCGGCGGAGTACGGTATCGCGCGAAGCATGGTTCCGCCCGGGGCATGCATCAAAACCGTGCGGAGCGGGTATAGAATAACAAGCATGCGGATCGCAAATTACGGGAGGTGGAACGCGATGAACGAAGGTAACGACGCGCGGCCGGAGACGGTTCCGGCGGAGGAGATAATCGCGGAGAAGCACGACAACGGCTATATGTTGAAAGGCGCGGCCGGGCCGATCGGCGAGATTACGTACAGGCCGGCGGACGCGGACACGTGGGTACTGGACCATACGTACGTGGATCCGAAGTATCGCGGAGGCACGCTCACGAAGCGGCTGCTGAACCTCGTCGTGGACGAGGCGCGGGAGAAGGGGCGCAAAATCGTCCCCGCCTGCTCGTACGCGCTGGCGCAGTTTAAGCGCCATCCGGAATACGCGGACGTGTGGGTCAAGTCCGGCAAGGAAACGGACTGACAGACGGCTCGGACCGCTGCGGCTCCGGCGGCAATGGGATGTACAGGGGGGCGCACCCGCCAGGCGCCGGAGGGGACGGCGTCAAGCCCGGCCTCCCGGCAGCAGCCTTCCGGCGGCCTTCCGGCGCTTTTTGCGTTCGTCTTCCTGCCGCGGTGCATGCCCGGCCGTGCCGGCGCGTTCTCTGTCCGGCGCGGCCGGGCGCGGAGAATGCGGGTTGTGCCGCTCATGAAAGCGTTATATAATAGCCGTATTCGTAGGAATGGAGGGGTTGTGCATGATGATGATGGCCGTGTTCTTGACGGTTGCGGTTCGTTAACGCAATCGAATAAGCCGGAGAGCAGCTGGGCGACCGATTCGAAACCGCTGAGGTTCGGGTCTTGTTTCGCCATGGCATCCTGCTGCTTGCGGCATCAAGAAACGGAACCGCCGTCATGTACAGCCGCGGGCTTCTCCCTTATGGGGAGGGTTCGATTGGTGCGCGCCGAAGCGCGAATGGCCGTTTGGTCCATTTGCGCTTTTTTGCGTTGCGCCGCCTATTCCATGCGAAGGAGCGGGACGCGATGACGCCTTATTTTGCGACCGTATTGCCGGGGCTTGAGCCTCTGTTGGAACAAGAAATTCGATTCAAACTGCCGGAGGCCGCGGGGCTTAGGCGCGAGCGGGGGAAAGTGTTCTTTGCGTCCGGCTTGCCCGTCGAGGCCTTGACGGCGCTGCGGACGGCGGATAACCTGTACCGGCCGCTTCTTCGCTTCCGCGTCGGGCCGCATAAGAAGCATTTGGCCGATCTGGAGGAGTCCGTGTTCCGCGCGGACCTGGAGGGGCTGGCAGCAGGTGCCCTGACGGGCCGAGGGCCGGTCCGTTTTAAAGTCAACGCCGGCCGGACGGGGAAGCATGCGTACTCCCGGTTCGATGCGGCGGAAGCGGCTGCGCGAGGCATCGCGCGGCAGGACCGGCGCTGGCGGGCGGAGGCGCTCGGCGGGCACGAGGTGGAATTCCGCCTCGACCTATGCCAGGACGAGGCGCTCTTCGCCGTACGGCTGACGGATGCCGCCTACCGCTATCGGGGCGGAGAGCGGGCCTTCACGACGGCGGCACTGCGCCCCACGGTCGCGCATGCGCTCGTCTGGGCTTCGCGCCCCGAGCCGGCGGACCGGTTCCTCGACCCGTGCTGCGGCTCGGGCACGATCCTGACCGAACGGCTCGGCTATCCGTTCGCCCGTCTCGACGGCGGCGATCTGTCTCCGGAGGCGGTGGCCGCTTCGCGCGGCAACGCGGGAGAATGGGAGCGGCTGGCGATTCGGCAGTGGGACGCCCGCCGCCTGCCGATCGATGCGGGCGCCGTGGACAAGGCGGTCACCAATTTGCCGTTCGGCCGTCAGATCTCGGCCGGCGAGTCGCTGCCCGCGTTGTACGCGGACCTGCTGCGCGAGCTGAAGCGCGTCGTCGCGCATGGCGGCGGCATCCTGTGCCTCACCGATGCGGACGCGGCCTTGCGGGAGGCCGCCGAGCGGCTGCAGCTAAGCTGGGAAGCGGTGGCGACGCTGAGTTTGAAGGGGCTGCATCCGACCCTCTATAGGCTGAAGCACGCGTAAACGGCAGAACGGCGCGGCCTGTCCGTCCGTCCGGCTGGCTGGGCGCGCCGCGAATGCCAGGCGAACGACGACAGGCTGCCGAGCACAACTCGGCAGCCTGTTTGAATGCGGAAATGCGTATACTTCTAGTGTGGGGCAGGCAGCGGCACCGGGGCCTGACCGGTCAGCGCGTGCTCGAACAGATCGATGATGGCGAGGAAATGAACGGCTTCCCGGTACACGTGATCGGCGAGCAGCGGATGGATAATGCTCTTGATCCGGCACGCCTCGATGAGGTCGCGCGCGGTCTTCTTGAAGTCGCGGAGGCTCGCGACGGATACGCGGTTCTGGTCCAGGAACTGCGACAGCAGCGGCTTGGTCTGCGATTGCGGCCGCATCGAGCTCAAGTCTTGGGCCTGCCAGAGCAGCTGGTCGAAATCGTGGCTGAACTCCCGGGCTTGATCCACCAGCTTCCGTTCCGACGGATCGAGCAGATGTCCGATGAATTTCGCATGGTCGGCCATGATCTTCAAGAAGAACACGTTCTCGTCGATAATCGCGTCCGGCAGCGGCTCCAGCCGTCCGTTGTTGAGCTCCGCGAGGCGATTCCGGAAGTAATTCGCTTCCCGGCTCACGTGGTCGACGAGCAGCGGGAAATTGTTGGCGCCGGGCAGCTGGCAGGTTAAGATCAGCCCCAGCACCTTGCGCTTGAATACCCAGATGTGGGAAACGGCGTTATGCACCTCCGCGTTGAACGCGCGGATCTGCTGCGGGTCGGCGGCGGCCGTGAAAGCATGCGCCCTCGCTTCGATCCCCTCGAACACGGTATAGAAGCCGTTGGCTTCCTGGATCAGCTGCGTGTCTTCGCAGCGGAACCCCAATCGCAGGAACAAGGAATGCTCCTTCATGATCCTGGCCCAAAACCGGATTTCCTCCAGCGAACGCACTACGAAAGCGTCCATGCTTCCGCCTCCTCCTCTTCGAATCGCACACGGTAAAGATATGTGAGCGAGACGCGAATCATGAAACCTTACATGCCCTCCCTCTTTTATTCTTCTTCGTACAAGGGCAGCCGATGAGAAGGGGAAAAGCCGAAATGCCGCGCGGAATCAGCATTTTCGCGCGGTTCGGTTCGAGGAGCCCGAGGATGAACGCTCGTCCCGCCGCACGCGGCCGCGGCTCCGACGGTACAGGTTGACGCGCATCGCGGGCAGTCTGCTTGCGGCTGCCGTGCTCAATCTCCAGCCTCTGCGGCGCGAACCGCTGCGGAATTCGGACCGGCGCGGCCCCGCACAGGTTGGCTTCCTCGAAGCTTCGGCGCGCCGGCATGTCCGCATGTCCGCAACGTGCCTTCGACGATCCGGCGCTCGGCGACGCTGGCTCTGTCCTAGCGCGCCTGCGCGTTTTCGGGTCCTGGCGGACATCCGGCCTTCCCCGGCTTCTTCGCCCCGCGAGGTGATCCGCTCGAAGTAAGGCGCGTCCAACCGGGGGACAGGGGACAACTCGCGCGCCGGCGTGCTTGCCGAGCCGATGGCGCGGACGCTGCGAGACGCATGGTTTTCTCTTCTGTTTGAGCTTGTCTGGCAGCTTTTTCATGTATTTAACGCGGGTATAAATTTACCCGTTTTTAATGAGTTCGGGGGTTGGTTGAAATTTAAGGAGGCACTATATATCAGGTGGTTTCATGAACAAGTTGGCTTAATTTTATTTAAGTTTTTTGCATATTTGCACACAATGATTCCACATGGGTAAAAACCGCGTCTGAGAGCGCATGGTCCGCGCCTTATGCTCCTCCGTAAAGGACGGTCGTTGTCCGCCGTTCGCGTGCCCGCGGACGACAAAAAAGCCGGGACTCGTCCCCGGCTGACGTCGGTTTCTATTCGTAATTTTCTATTCGTACTTTTCTATCTGTCGTTTTCTACCATCGTTGCCGTTCGTTTATTCCTGGGGCTAACGTCCAATAACGCCGCCCGGCAGCTCGCCGCCGTTCTTGGCGTACTTCTCCGTGAGCGTCGTCAGCAGCTCGATGCCGATCTGGTTTTCGCCGCCTTCGGGGATGATGATGTCCGCGTATTTCTTGGACGGCTCGATGAACGCCTCGTGCATCGGCTTCACCGAGGTCAGATATTGTTGGTGAATGGATTGGATCGTCCGGCCGCGCTCCTCGATGTCCCGCAGCACCCGGCGGAGAATGCGCACGTCGGGGTCCGTGTCCACGAACACCTTGATGTCCAGCAGCTCGCGCAGGCGCTCGTCCGACAGCACGTGCAGCCCTTCGAGGATGATGATCGGATTCGGGCGCAGCATGACCGATTCGGTCTTGGAGCGGGCATGGATGGTAAAATCATAAACCGGCGCCTGCACGGATTGGCCGTCCCGCAGCTGCTTCAGATCCGCGATCAACAGCTCGTTGTCGAAGACGAGCGGGTGGTCGTAGTTGAGCGCTTCCCGTTCGGCCATGGAGAGATGGGGATGATCTTTATAGTAATTGTCCTGGGAAATGAACGTAACGTCGTTCGTGCCGAGCCGTTCGATGACGGAGCGCGCGACCGTCGTTTTGCCGGAGCCGGTCCCCCCGGCGATTCCGATGATGAGCATAGTGCGAAGCAGCCTCCTTGGGGGTGTTCAATCCTCGTATTGTAGCACAACCGAGGCTCCGATTTCATCCCAGAGGGGGAAGCACATTTTGCTAAGGCGGGCGAAGGAAGAGCAGCTCGGGCGGCTGACGGCACGGTCCGCTGCCTGGCGGCTTGGGGTGGCGGCGCGCGGTGTCGGGGGGCGGCGTTCGGTGTTGGGGAAGCGGCGCTCGGTGCGCCGTCGCGACGCAGAAGGTGACTCAGCAACCTGCATGACCGGCGCCCTGCCTCCGTCCGCACGAATCCGGCACCGCCCGCGGCTTGGGAACTTAGTTTCTTCAAGTTCGGGCTTGAGCCCGGCCCGCTAATTATGCTATAAAAGGAAGTAGCGTTAGCACTCCGATGGGTTGAGTGCTAACATCATTCATTCCATACCGGGGAGGGCGTTCCGTAACATGGTGAAGCAAGAGTTCAAAGCCGAGTCCAAGCGACTGCTCGAAATGATGATCAACTCCATCTACACGCAGCGGGAGATTTTCCTGCGGGAGCTGATCTCCAACGCCAGCGACGCGATCGATAAAATCTATTACAAGGCGCTGACCGACGACAACATCGCGTTCAACGCCGCCGACTATTTCATTAAAATCACCGCGAACAAAGAAGCCCGCACGCTGACGATCGCCGACACCGGCATCGGCATGACCGAGGAGGAGCTCGAGAACAACCTCGGCGTCATCGCGAAGAGCGGCTCGCTCGCCTTCAAGAAGGAGAACGAGAGCAAGGACGGCCACAACATCATCGGCCAGTTCGGCGTCGGGTTCTACGCGGCGTTCATGGTGGCGGACCACGTGACGGTCACGAGCCGCGCGCTCGGCAGCGCACAGGCGTTCAAGTGGGAGTCCGAAGGCGCCGACGGTTACACGATCGAGCCGGCGGACAAAGCGACGGTCGGTACCGAGATCGTGCTGCATATCAAGCCGAACGCGGACGAGGACAACTACGACGAGTACCTGGAAGAATACCGCCTGCGCGCGATCGTGAAGAAATATTCCGACTTCATCCGCTACCCGATCAAGATGGACGTCTCGGGCCAGCGGCCGAAGGAAGGCGCCGCCGAGGGCGAGACGCCGGAATTCGAAGCGTACACGGAAGAGCAGACGATCAACAGCATGGTGCCGATCTGGCGCAAAAACAAAAACGAGCTGACCGACGCGGACTATGAAGCGTTTTACCACGAGAAGCGCTACGGCTTCGACAAGCCGCTCAAGCATATTCACATCAGCGCGGACGGCGCGGTCGTCTATCGGGCGATCCTGTACGTGCCGGAGAACACGCCGTTCGACTATTACACGAAGGAGTACGAGAAAGGGCTCGAGCTCTACTCCAACGGCGTCCTGATCATGGACAAATGCGCCGACCTGCTGCCGGACTACTTCAGCTTCGTGAAAGGGATGGTGGACTCCGAGGACCTGTCCCTCAACATCTCCCGCGAAATGCTGCAGCACGACCGCCAGCTGACGCTGATCGCGAAGAACATCAAGAACAGAATCAAGAGCACGCTGCTTAGCCTGCTGAAGGACGAGCGCGAGAACTACGAGAAATTCTACAAGGCATTCGGCCGCCAGCTGAAGTTCGGCGTGTATAATGATTTCGGCGTGAACAAGGACATGCTGCAGGATCTGCTGCTGTTCCACTCCTCCAAGGAGAACAAACTCGTCTCGCTGGATGAATACGTCGCGCGCATGCCGGAAGACCAGAAGTTCATCTACTACGCGACGGGCGGCTCGATCGAGCGCATCGAGAAGCTGCCGCAGACGGAGCTCGTGGCGGATAAGGGCTATGAGATCCTGTACTTCACCGACGACATCGACGAGTTCGCGATCAAGGCGATCATGACGTACAAGGAGAAGGCGTTCAAGTCGGTCTCGAGCGGCGACCTCGGCATCGAGCCGGACGCGGACGAGAAGCAGGAAGCGGAGGACCCGTCCAGCAAGGCGCTGTTCGAGCAGATGCAGACGCTGCTGAGCGGCAAGGTGACGAAGGTCAAGGCGTCCAAGCGGCTGAAGAGCCACCCGGTCTGCCTCACGAGCGAGGGCGAGCTGTCCATCGAGATGGAGAAGATCCTGAGCGCGATGCCGAACAACGAAGGCATCCAAGCCGAGAAGGTGCTGGAAATCAACGTGAACCATCCGGTGTTCCAGTCGCTGAAGGAAGCCGCGGAGAAGGATAACGAGAAGCTGAACCTGTACACGCAGCTGCTGTACAACCAGGCGCTGCTCATCGAGGGACTGCCGATCCAGGATCCGGTGGCATTCACGAACGACATCTGCAAAGTCATGGTATAAACGAAGGAAATGACATGAACGCGAAAATCTCCGCCGTGCGGGCCGATACGGGCCGCGCGGCGGAGATTTTTTTGGCTTGCGCGGCCGGCGCGCGGGCGTCAGCCGGTGCCGAGCCAGAACAGCCGGAGCGAGGCGCTGGCGATCGGCTGTTCGGCGACGCCGCCAAACGGCGGGTATTGAATCGAGCTGCTGAGCTGAATCTGCGTCTGCGTGCTCGTATCCGGAATGGTGGCGCGGAGTTCGACCACGTCGCCCGCGGCGAGCGCGATAATCGCCTGCGCACCGACGTTGTTCGTCTGCGTGTCCGGGAACTCGGCGACTCCGGACGAGGTCGACAGCTGCGCGTCGTTGTTGACGAAGATGGCGAAGGCGCAATGATTTTGTCCGGATACCGGGAGGAAGGACACGAGCCAATCGACCGCGTAGTCGCCCGAGACCGGCACGGTGAGCGAGGTCGCGTCGGCGGTGATGCCGCCCGCCATCACCGATCCCGGCTGGTCGAATTGATTGAATCGGACGGGCTGATCGGCAATGAGCGTCTGAGGGCCCATATCGAAGACGTTCGCGTACACGGGTGAAAACGTGCCCGCAGGGCCTTCGGGACCTTCCGGCCCGGTTTCACCCTGGGGCCCGGTTTCGCCTTGCGGCCCGGTATCGCCCTGGGGCCCGGTATCGCCCTGGGGCCCGGTATCGCCCTGGGGGCCGGCTTCGCCCTGGGGCCCGGTTTCGCCTTGCGGCCCGGCTTCGCCCTGGGGCCCAGTTTCGCCTTGCGGCCCGGTTTCGCCTTGCGGCCCGGCTTCGCCCTGGGGCCCGGTTTCGCCTTGCGGCCCGGTATCACCCTGCGGCCCCGGCGGGCCTTGAAACTCATTGATCACCACGTTGATGCTGTCAATGCGCGTCAAAAAGACGTTTTGCTGCGACACCGTCAGATTGACGGGCTGGATGGTCACGAACAGCTGGTTCACGAGCTGACCGACGGTGCCCAACTTGTTGCCTTGCGCGAGCTCGACGCTCGCGAGCAGCCGGATCGCGTCGCCGAGCAGCCGCACGAGGCGGCTCTTGCGGCATAGTTTCGCCGAGGTGACGAATGCTTTCAGCCGCGCGAACTGCAGCAGCAGGGGATGGCTTACGCCATCCTCCGGCGACCGGAGCGCGGCGGGAAGAGCGTGTTCAATGCCTTCTAGGATATGGACGAGCCGTTGGAATTCCGTCCTGCTTAGCCTGCTATGGCAAGGCCGCTTCTTGGGGCTGCAGCAGCAGGACTTGCTGCCGCGTCGACGGGGCGGCGGGTTGCTTTTGCGGTCATGCAATTGTTACGGGCCTCCTCCGATTGCGTGCTAACACACTGTACGGAGACGGCTGCGGCAACGGAACGGCGAATGTCGGACTGGCAAATGCCGCCCGTGATCCGCCCCTCTAGCGAGGCCGCTCGTCCGTTTCGGGTGAATGCCCGTCGAGCGCTGCGGCGAGCTTCGCTTTCGTGGCCGCGAGCCTTCGCTCGGCGCCGTGCGGGCGGAGCGGCTCGCTCCACGAGAACCCGTCGCCCTCATAACGGGGGATGAGGTGCAGGTGGTAGTGGCCGAGGTCGTTGAACCGGCCGCCGTTCTGGCACATCGTGATGCCGTCCGGGCGGAACGTCCGCTTGAGCAGCGCGGACAGCAGCCGCGCGGCGTCCATGATCGCATGCGCGGTGCCGGCATCCATGTCCTCGAGGTCGAGGACGTGCCGCTTGGGCAGAAGGAGCAAATGCCCTTCGTTGAACGGGGCGATATCGAGCACGCAGGCCAGCGTCTCGTTCTCGTAGACGACGTTCGCGTCCGGCTCCAGGCCGTTCGCGATCCGGCAGCCGAGGCAGTCCATAGGCGTACCTTCTTTCTTCTCAAATGGGTCGTGACGGCTGGACGGTCTGCACCCACGAGGCAGGCCGTTAATCCGGATCCGGCGCCCGCGCGGCCGCGTCCCGCCGTACCGCGGCGAGCCGCCGGAAGGCCGTCGGGCTCGCGCCGAAGGCGGCCGTGAATCGGCGCGTGAAGTAATAGGCCGAATCGAAGCCGACGTAGGCCGCGATCTCGCCGACGGGGCGGCTCGTCAGCTCCAGCAGCTTGGCCGCCTGATGCAGCCGCGTCTCCGTGACCCAGGCCGCGACGGACTTGCCGGTCTCGGCCTTGAAGAGATGCCGGAACCGCGATTCCGACAGCCCGGCGCGGCGGGCGAGCAGCGCGGGCGCAAGCGATTCGTGCGCATGGTCCGCGATGTAGAGCAGCGCCTCCGCGATGCGTTCGTCCTGGCCGATGGGCGCATCGCCCGTGCGCCATTCCTGCTCGGCGCTCTCGTGCAGCAGGATGAGAATCTCCGCCAGCGCCAGCAGGGCCAGCGCTTGCCCCGCCCGGCTGCCGCGGCGGGCATCGGCGATCAGGCGGCTGAATGCGTCCTCGAGGCGCGCCCGGCCCGCTCCGTCCGCGACGGCGACCGCGTGCAGGCCCTCCCCGGTCCGGGGCAGCCGGAGGTACGGCCGCCATTCCGGGAGCGGGAGAAAATGCGTCCACAGCAGCCCCCAGCCGCCGTCCTCGCCCGCCGCGTAATGATGCGGCACGCCGGGCGGCAGCAGCACGGCGTCGCCGGGGCCGGCGGTCAGCACCGCTTCGTCGACGCGGAAGTCGCCGCTTCCGGCGACCGTATAGATCAGCAGCCAGTCGACCGTGCCCCGCGGCCGGTGGCCGTAGAACCCGTAGGGCTGGCGGAAATGGTCCGCCATCAGCACGCCGGACGTCGGCGCGGTTTCCTGCTCGTATTCGTACAAATACTTGTTCGGCACCCGTCTGCCTCCCCGGGCCGCGCGTTCCGCAGCCGTTTTGTACAGCACGACAGCCTTCGCCTTCATTTCCGGGCGCGCCTGATGCCGCTTACAATAAACGTATCACAAAACGGGAGCGGTGAGCGATGGCGATCGGGACGATCTTGACGGACGCGCAGTGGAAGCAGTTCGCGGAGGAAGGCTATGTAATCGCGAGAGGACTGTTCGGGCCCGCGCAGGTGGAGGAGATTCGCGCGTGCTTCGCGCAGGTCGTGAAGCAGGGCGGCATCCCGGGGTATTTCGAGCCGAAGACGTTCGAGGAGGCCGAGGGGGAGCCGCTGCTGATGTATCCGCGCATTCTGTACCCGCACCGGGTCTTGGCGACCGCGCGGGCGTACATGCTGGCGCCCCGGGTCATGGCCGCGCTCGCGGAGCTGTTCGGCGAGGAACCGCTGGCGGCGCAGAGTATGTTTTACTTCAAGCCGCCGGGGGCGAGGGGTCAGGCGCTGCACCAGGACAATTATTATTTGCGTGCGGAGCCGGGGACATGCATCGCCGCCTGGACGGCGATCGACGACGCCGACCAGGAGAACGGCGGTCTCGTGCTCGTGCCGAGGACGCAGCACGAAGCCATCCAATGCCCGCATGAAGCGGATCCGTCGCTGTCGTACTTTCCCGACGAAGTCGACCTGCCCGAAGGGGCGGTCGTCGTGCCGGCCGACATGCGGGCCGGGGATGTGCTGTTCTTCAACGGCAGCACGATTCACGGCTCCTACCCGAACCGCTCGGCGAACCGGTTCCGCCAGTCATTCATCTGCCATTACGTCGGCGCGTCGACGCTGCGGCTCGGGCATCATATCCACGACGACCTGCACGCGGCGGACGGGCGCGTCGTGACGGTTGCCCGCGGCGAGGGCGGCGGTCCGTGCGGGACGCCGTACGCTGCGGAGCCGCACTGAGCGCAAGGACGCGGGCGCGGGCCGGGGACGCCGCACCTGTCACGAGCCGTCCACGGCTGGTGGCGCGGGGAAGAGGGAAGAGGGCGCAGTTGCGAGAGAAGGCCGCCGCGGTCTTCTCTTTTCGTATCCCGCCTGTGCGGTATTGGATATCACGTGCCGGCCGGGACTGGCAGGACCGCGAAGGGAGTGCCATAATTAGGGAGTGTTTGAATCGCAGCCGAATTGGCGTACAAATAGTGGATGAAAGGAGGCGGGGACCGTGGAGTACGAAATGCTGCTGCGCATCGTCGTCGCGGGCGCGTGCGGGCTGCTGATCGGCTACGAGCGGAAGAATCGGATGAAGGAAGCGGGCATCCGGACGCATTTCGTCGTGGCGGTCGGCTCCGCGCTCATGATGGTGCTGTCCAAGTACGCGTTCGCGGATATGCTGGGCGAAGACGGCGTCGGGCTCGATCCGTCGCGGATCGCCGCGCAGGTTGTCAGCGGGGTCGGCTTCCTCGGTGCGGGAATGATCTTCACGCAGCGCCAGACGGTCAAGGGCCTGACGACCGCCGCGGGCATCTGGGCTACGGCTGGCATCGGCATGGCGGTCGGCGCCGGCCTCTACGTGCTCGGCATCGGCGTGACCGTTGTCCTCTTGGCCGCCCAGAAGCTGCTGCACAGCGGGTTCGGCTGGATCGCGGCGCCGAAGAACGAGCAGCTGACCGTGCGGCTGCGCGACGAGGACGGCGCGGTCGAGGCGCTGCAGGACGCGCTGAAGTCGGCCGGCATCGCCGTGCTGCAGTTCCATGCCGAGAAGCGGCGGGAAGGCGGCGAGCCGGAGCTGCGCTTGGACATGGCCGTTAGGGTGGCTGGCGCCGAGGACGAGGAACGGCTGCTGCGCCTCATTCAGCGATTGCCGCAGGTGCTGCAGGTCGACCTGCAGTAGCCTCGCGGGGCGTGTACCACCAGGCTTCCATCATTTGCACGGCGGATTTTCAGCTTCTCTTAAGCTAGCGGGCGTATAGTGGGTGATAACGGCGGACGGCGAACGTCCGTTTTGTTTTGGACATCGGCAATTTCGCCAACTACGCGCTAGCAAAGGAGAATCGCATGGACACGCAGACGCAGGCTCCGTTCGAGCCTCATTATAAAAGCAAACGTTACAAGAAACCGGGCAAGCCCAAGCGGTGGAGAAGGCGGTTGACGCTCGTTATGGCCATCCTTCTGCTCGCGGTGTTCGGCGGAGCGGGCTGGTTTTACCTGACGCCGTCGGGCTCGAATCTCCGCTACATGATGGCGGACACGCTCATCACGAGCCAGCACCGCTACCTCGCCAAGTACCTGATCGGCCAGAGCGAGCTCGACCGCCGGGTGGCGGATTACACCAAGCAGTTCGACGATATGGGCCAGATCAAGGACGAGCATAACGTCGACTTGGCCGCGCATCCCGCGAGCGACGTGCGGCTGGAACGGATCTCGACTGCGAAGTACAAGGGCTACATCATGTACGTGCACGATCCGAAAATGATCCGCGTCGCCACGACGAGCATCGTCGGCTCCGGCGAAACGGTGCTCAGCATGGTGAAGCGCACGGGCGCGATCGCCGGCGTCAACGGCGGGGCGTTCGACGACCCGAACTGGGACGGCAACGGCTTCAAACCGGCTGGCATCGTCATGTCCGGCGGCAAGGTCCTCTATAAGGGCGATGGCATGGAGGCGCCGGTCAACGTCGTCGGCATCGACCGCGACGGCCTGATGGTGGCCGGCCGCTACAAGCCTTCGCAGCTGCTCAAGATGGGCGTCCAGGACGCCGTCACGTTCCAGCCGAAGTTCATCGTCAACGGCAAAGGATTGATCAAGAATGAAGCCGACGGCTGGGGCATCGCGCCGCGGACCGTCATGGCGCAGCAGAAGGACGGCACGATCATGTTCGTCGTCATCGACGGCCGCCAGCCGGGCTATTCCGTCGGCGCGACGCTGTACGACATCCAGAAGCTGCTGCTGGCGCGGGGCGCGGTCACGGCTGCGAACCTGGACGGCGGCTCCTCGACCGTGCTCGTGAAGGACAACGCGGTCGTCAACAAACCATCGAGCAAATACGGCATGCGCTACCTGCCGTCCGCGTTCCTCGTGTTCGACCATCCGGAGAAATTCGACGCGGGCAACATCTGGAGCGGCATCGACATGGAGCATTTCGACGCCTCGAAGCCGCGGACGCATGCGACGTCGAAAGTATCGTAAGGGAACGTAAGGGAAGGGAACGTAAGACATCGTAAGACAACGGTTCGATTCGCGGCGCGAAAGGTTTACGGCGCGAAGCACGTATAGGGTTAAAGGATCGGGGACGCCTTCTGGCGTTCTCCTTTTTTGTTGCCCGCGCAACGGCTAGCCGCTTCGGTACACCTGTGCCGCGACTTTGCCGCGCGCGGCATAAAACGCCGCTCTCCGCGCCATAGTAAAGGTTGATCGCAGTCGGGTCCTCCGACTGGGCAAGGAGGTTGCGGTATGCGTCATACGGGGTTACGTTTGCTGGCGGTCGCGATTGGTTTGGCCGTGCTGTGCGGCTTCGGGCTTCCCCGAAAGGATCGGCATTTTTACGAAAGCAGGGGGGACGTCATCTGGGAGCTGCCGCTCGCGCGCAAGGAGCTCGCCTTGACGTTCGACGATGGTCCCGACCCGCGGACGACGAACCGGATTCTCGATCTGCTCAAGCAGTATCGCGCTAAAGCGACCTTCTTCGTCATCGGCAACCGGGTGGAGAAATATCCGGACATCGTGAGGCGGGAGATCGCGGAGGGGCATGAAGTGGCCAATCATACGTTCAATCATGTGTTCTTCACCGGAGGGGTCGCGTCCGAGACGATCCAGCGGGAAATCGCGCGCACCGACCGTTCGCTGATGCGGCTGACCGGCAAAAAGCCGTTCCTGTTCCGTCCGCCGGGCGGATACTATAACGACAAGTCGATTGATATCGCGCGGAAGCTCGGGTATACGACCGTGCTCTGGTCGTGGCACCAGGATACCGAGGACTGGCGCAGCCCCGGGGTGCGGCATATCGTGAACAAGGTGCTGAAGAACGCGCGCAGCGGCGACATCGTGCTGCTGCACGACTACGTGTCGGGGAGCGCCGTACATACGGTGAAGGCGCTGCAGGAGATCCTGCCGGAGCTGGAGCGCAGAGGCTTCAAACTCGTGACCGTGTCCGAGCTGATCCGGGATAAAACAGGAGAATTGCTGCCGGTCTCGAATTCATCCGGTGGAACAGGATCTTCGAAGAGAGCGGAGTGAACGCATGCAACCGAAATTCATTCGCGAGACGCGCTGCTTCAAGGTGTCCCGCGTGTTTCCGACCGACGTCAACAACCACAACACGCTGTTCGGCGGCAAGCTGATGGCGTACATCGACGACATCGCGTCGATCTCCGTCTCCAAGCTGTGCCGGGCTGCGGCCGTGACGGCGTCCACGGACTCCGTCGACTTCCTGCAGCCGATCCGGCCGAGCGACTCCGTGTCGCTGGAGTCGTTCATCACGCATACGGGCACGAGCTCCATGGAGGTGTTCGTCAAAGTGATTCGCGAGGACATGCGCACCGGCGACCGCACGATCGCGGCCACGGCGTTCCTGACCTTCGTCGCCTTGGACGACCATAATCGGCCCATCCCCGTGCCGGGCGTTATCCCGGAGACGGACGAGGAGCGGAAGCTCTTCGAGACGGCGGAGTACCGCACGCAGCTGCGGAAGCACCGGCGGGAAGAGAGCAAGAAGTTCGCGGACTATTTGCTGACGAAGTATCCGTGGGAGTAGGGCGGGCGAAGCGGTAGAACTGCGGGTGCACGAAGGATTGCGGCGGCCGCACCGCAAGCTTCGCGCCCGCAGCCAATTGGAGGTCGGTGCCGGTGCCGGCGCCAGTGGCCTGCCGCGGCGTGGCCGGCCAACGCCCTCGCCGGCACTGCCACAAGCAGGAGTTTCGCGGCCGCCCTCACCAGCGCTGCGGCCACGGCCGACCGCGGTCCTCGCTAGTGCGACTGCGTGCAGGAGCCCGCGGTGGCGGGTGGTATTTATTCAACGCCGTCGCGGCCAAGCGGACAGGAGAGCCGCTATTTGGGCGAATCGGCGCAAAATCTTCGTTTCGCGGCCACAGGAGCGCTTATTGGCTTGTCGGGCAAGCAATTATGCCGCTTTTTGGACCAATAGCGGAACGTGTGGCCGCTCAAATGCCGGGCGGCCTATTTTGACGCAAATAGCGGCTCTGGTGGCCGCGAAAGTTTGCGTTCGGTGCCGGCGCCACGGCATTGGCCTGTGCAGGAGCCCGCGGCAGCTCGCGGCACCCGCCGGCGCCGCCACGCGCAGTGGCCCGCAGCCGCTCGCGGCCCTCGCCAGCGGCGTCACGTTCCGCGGCTCGCGGCACTAGCCTGCGCCGCCGCGCGCATGTCCCCGCGGCTCGCGGCCCTCGCCAGCACCGCCCGCGCGTAGTGACCCGCGGCCTTCACAGCGCTGCAGCACGCTGGAGCCCGTGACCGCGGCGACCCTCGCCCGCCGGCGCCGCCCGCGTCAAAGGCAAACAAGGCCCGCAATCCCAAAAGGATCGCGGGCCTTTTCGCAATCAAGCCGCCGGCACGGTTATTTCAGCCGGGCGCCTCGCACACGCACGCCTGAGCCGGTTCTCGGCACCCCTCAGCCCGTTAACCGAACTGCCAGCAGCTCAAGCTCAAGCTGCCGAGCTGGTAGCTGCGGTGCAGCAGGGCGGCTCTGCGGGTTGGGCTGCCGGCGCCCATCGCGATGAGCAGCGGAATGAAGTGCTCGTTCGTGGGCACGGCTTCGGCAGCGTGCGGCGCCCTGTTGCGGTAATCGAACAGCGCCTCGGTGTCCCACGCTTCGAGCTTCTCCTGCAGCCAGGCATCGAACGTCAGCGCCCAGTCGTCCGCGGTTTCGGCGCCCCAGCTCAGCCTCCGCAGACTATGGACGGTGCCGCCGCTGCCGATAATAAGCACGTCTTGCTCCCGAAGCTCCGCCAGCGCGCTGCCGATGCGGTACTGCTCTCCGTTGGTCAGCTGCCGATTCACGGACAGCGCCACGACCGGAATCTCGCCGGCATCGGGGAAAAGCAGCTTCAGGACGGCCCAGGCCCCGTGATCCAGGCCTCGCTCGCCGTCGAACCGGCTCGGGATGCCGTGCCGGGCGAACAACGCGCGGATGTCTTCGCTAAGCTGAAGGTCCCCTCGGGCCGGATAAGTAATGCGATACAGAGCGTCCGGAAACCCTGAGAAATCGTAGATCGTCTCGTACGTGTCGGCGGTGCTTATCATCTGCGTCGTGTGTTCCCAGTGGGCGGAAAACAGGACGATCGCCTTCGGCTGCTTCGGCAAGCCGGCCGCGAAACCGGTGAGAAAATCGGTGTAGGCATGCCGCTCCAGCACGAGGGATGGCGCGCCGTGCGCGAAGAAATAAGCGGGCATCATCGTACATCAGCTCCTTCATGGGTTGTAGGCCGTCCGGCGTCGGCGCGAAGCCACTGCGCAGCTTTACGAACCCGCAATATTAGCGATACAGATATAAATTTTATATCTCTAATTTACTTCTGGACAGAATAGCGTGTCAACCGGAAAATTGATAATATAAATGAAACATGCATATCGCTAATATTTTATGGAGAGGGGTCGGCGTATGGACATCGGCACGAATATCCGGGCGATCCGGAAGCGCAAGAACATCACCATCGCGCGAATTTGCGAAGATACCGGCCTGTCCCAAGGCTTCATGAGCCAGGTCGAGACGAATAAGACGTCCCCGTCCATCGCAACGCTGGAAAATATCGCTGGCGCATTGGGCGTGCCGCTCGCGTACTTGCTGCTGAAGAAGGAGGAGCGCATGCGGATCGTCCGCCAGGGGGAACGTAAGATCACGACGAGCGGGCCGGAACGGCTGAAGGTCGAGCACCTGGGCGCCGCGAAGAGCATGCGGATGATGCTCGTCGAGCTGCCGCCCGGCGGTTCGACGGGAGAGGAGCCGCGGGCGCACGAGGGCGAGGAGGTGCATCTCGTCGTACGGGGCCGCATCTATGCCGAGCAGGGGGAGGACGCGGCGGAGTTCGGCGAAGGCGACTCCTTCAGCTGGAACGCCTGTGTTCCGCATCTCGTGCGCAATATCGGCGAAGACACGGCGGTCGTGCTCATCGCGGTCTATACGGAAACGGAGCAGGCGGAGACCCGCTACGACCGGTAGCAGCCGCGCCAGCGCGGCCCTGTCCACCCGGCGCCGGCCGCATCGGCAGCAGCCCGCCGGAGCCGCCGCGCCAGCGCGGCCCTGTCCGCCCGGCGTCCGCCGCATCGGCAACGGCCCGCCGGAGCCGCCGCGCCAGCGCGGCCATGTCCGCCCGGCGCCCGCCGCATCGGCAGCGGCCCGCCGGAGCCGCCGCGCCAGCGCGGCCATGTCCGCCCGGCGCCCGCCGCATCGGCAGCGGCCCGCCGGGAGCCACCGAGACACCGTGGCCCTGTCCGCCCGCCGCTCTCCGCACGGCAACGGCCCGGATTCGCCTGACGAGGCAAATCCGGGCCGTTAGAGCTTGGCTATGGTTACTTCATCTCGGGCTTCGGCTTCGCGCGCCGCGTCTTTCCCGCGGGCCGGCGAGGCGCTTCCTCGAGCTTGTTGAACATGACGTTGTAGAGGACGGCCGACAGCACCGCGAGCAGCGCCAGCGCGGCGAACGTCCCCTTGAACCCGAGTATGCCCGTGAGCGGGATCGACATCGGGGCGAGGGTGCGGCCGAGCGTGAAGCGCAGGCTCGCCGCCGCGAAATATTGCCCCCGCATTTCCTCGGGTGCGAGCCGCGCGACGAACGCCTGCTGCGGCCCGGCGGACATGAGCTCCGCCAGCGTAAACACGGCGATGGCGGCCGTGAAGCCCCAGAACGTCGACATGTTGCAGAACATCATCATGCCGAGGGCGTAGACGAGCGCGCCGCCGATGAACACGAACCGGTCGCGGTACGTCGTCATCCATTTGGTCACGACCACCGTGAAGAGGGCGACGAACAGGCCGTTCTCGGAGACGATCAGGCCGAACAGCTGCTGGCCGGTCAACGTCAGGTCCCAGCCGCGGAACGAGAAGAGCGTCGACAGCGGCACGGTTTCCTTCAGGAAGAGCGGGAATAGCAGGTCGAGCTGCATGAACGTCTGCGCGAGCAGCACGCCCGCGATGCTGAACAGCAGGAACACGCGGTCCGCGGCGATGACCCGGTAATCCCGCAGCTGGGCCGCTACCGCCGCGTACCAAGGCGCGCCGGACGCGGTCCGGTGCCGATCCGCCACGTGCGCGGGCCGCGTCTCGCTCAGCCGGGCGCGCATGACGAGCGCGATCGAGGCGCAGATGACGGCGGCCGCGGCAAGCACGGCGTACGGGTTGTCCTTGTACAAGAGCGACCCGAGCAGCGGACCGACGACGACGGCCATGTTCGAAGCGGTATAGAAAACCGCGAAGACGCCGGATTGATGCTTCTCGTCGACGACGTCCGCGACCATCGCCTGGCTCGCCGGCCAGTACAGGGCGCCGAAGAAGCTCGCCAGCGTGAAGCCGGCGAACGCCAGCGCGTGCAGGTTCGCCCATGGCGACGCCGCGCAGGCGAACAACGCGTAGCCGAAGGCCTGGCCGCTCGCGGCGAACACCATCATCCGCTTGCGGCCGAACCGGTCGGCGCAGTAGCCGCCGATGAGATTGGCCAAGACGGACAGCAGCTGGGAGAGCACGAGCAGCATGCCCGTCCAGCCTTTGCCGAACGCATTCGTGAAATAAATGGACAGGAACGGAAAGAACGTCCAAAAGATGACGTTAAACGCGGTTTCTCCGCCGAGGCGGAGCTTCAGATTCGTATCCCAATCGCGGATTCGCATGTACAACTTCCTCTGGGTGCCTGATTTTCGTGGGTTGGGCTTCCCCATTATACACGCACGTCCGCGGCGAAGGAACATTCCTTCGCCCTTTTACCGCGCCGCAGCAGGCGCTCCGGAAACTCCGCCCGGGTCAGGAATGAAGTTGCAGTGGTCCGCCCGCGGCGCCTGTCGTATGATTGAAGGACGAGAGAAGGCACAGACAGACATCGGGGGAGTTGGCGATGAAGAAACGAAAAGCCGCGGCGATGACCGCCGTGCTGCTGTTCATAGCCGTGTCGCTGGCCGTCACGGCCGATCAGCTGCTGCAATTCAGGCAGACGGTCGCGTTCGCGTCGTCCGGGACGTCCGCGGCGCGCATTCCGGTGCTTTGCTACCATTCGATCGCGGATAACGGGGGAAGCAACGAATACATCGTCTCGCCGGAGCGGTTTCGCGAGGAGATGGCGTGGCTGCACGGCCAAGGGTATCGCAGCCTCGATCTGAAGGAATTCGGGGCGATCCTGTCGGGTGAGGAGAAGCCGAGCGGCAAGGAAGTCCTGATCACGTTCGACGACGGATATGCGAACAATTACGCCGAGGCGCTGCCGGTGCTCCAGCGATACGGGTTCCGGGCGACGGAGTTTCTCGTGACGAACTGGGTCGGCGGCGCCGGGTATTTAAGCTGGGACGAGGTCAAGACGCTGCGGGGCGCGGGCTGGGACATCATGGCGCATACGCGTACGCATCCGTTCCTGCCGCTGCATACGGCGGGCGTGCAGCGCGACGAGATCGCCGGCTCCAAGGCCGCCATCGAGCGCGAGCTCGGCACCGAGGTGACCGCCATCGCGTACCCGTACGGGCTGCGCAGCGAAGAGACGATGCGGCTCGTGAAGCAGAGCGGCTACGCGTACGCCTTTACGTTCGACGACGGCTGGACCGAAGCGGGCCAGAATCCGTACCTGCTCAAGCGGCTGTTCATCCCGGGCGGGATGGGACTAGGCGCGTTCGAACGCAAGCTTGCGGATGGGTGACGGCATTCGCATGATGCCGCCCCGAAGAGGAAGAGAAGGGCATTTTCATCGGGGAACGGATGGAACGAAAGTAACGATGTACGCGCAATGGAGCACCATGGAGCATTACCAAGCGATGCGAAATGGCCCAAAACTTCTTCCGTATTTACAAGAAGCGATGACGATAGCGAAATTCGAGCCCGGTTCATATGAAGTCGACTTACGTCTGCCGTTGCAAGAAAGACCGATTCCATGGCGAATCGGTCTTTCTTGCAATTAAAAACGGTCGAGAATGCAAGCTAAAGTGTAATGTTCGAAACCTTACACAAATTGGAATTTATGTTCCGATATGATGTTGTATTTTCGAATTTGAACGTGTTTATGTGGTATGTTGAACGGTTCGAGGTTCGCCGTTCATGAAATTGAATGGAATATATATTCCGAAAATTGCTTGACTAGCATCCGGTCGAGAAGGTATACTAGGCCTCGTGGAACATATATTCCAAATTAATGCGGTACAGAGGAGGCGAACGACATACAGCGAAAACCAATTACCCAAAGACTCGTCACCCCGTCGCCAAGCCATGGAGTCAAAAACTATACGATCCAAAAGGAGACATGAAAATATACGACAAACTCTTTATCGGTGGTCAATAGAAAGCGCCGATCAACCAAGAAGTCATCGAACTCCGTTCCCCGCATGACCAATCCGTTGTGGGCAAAGCAGCTCAAGCTTCTCCGGCCGATATCGATTTGGCCGTTGCCGCGGCCAGAAAAGCGTTCGATAACGGTCCTTGGCCGAAAATGACGCCGGGCGAACGCCAAGATCTCGTAGCTCGCTTCAATGAACTGCATGCCGCGCGCGCGGACGAAATCGCGGCTCCGATCACTTCCGAGAACGGTACGCCTAGCTGGTTCACGAACGGACTGCAGTACTCTCTGTCCGAGCAAACGAACGCTTATCTTCGCGCCGCGAAATCGTACGGTTGGGAAGAAACGCTGAATGACGGCAAAGGTCCGATGATTCGCCGCGAAGCGGTCGGCGTCGTCGCCGCGATCATTCCTTGAAACGCGCATGGCGCCCAAGATGGCTCCGTCATGCGGCCATTATGGCGCGTTAAGCAGGGCGATGGCGGCATCCGCTATGCGATGCAGCTTCTTTTTATCCGTGGTCGTGCGGGCTAATACGCGCAAGCCGATGATCGTCGTCTGCAGACTTTCCGCAAGCAAGCTGGCGTCCTTATCCCCCGGAATTTCCCCCGCCTGCTGGCCTGTCCGAATGAGATCGGTCAGGTATTGCGCTTCGGATTTAAAACTTTGGTTGGCGATTTCGTAAACCTCTGGATCCCTCAGAGCCAACTCGGTCGCCGAATTGACGACTAAGCAGCCTAGCGGCCGATCGTCGCCCGCTTCGATCAGATAGTCGATCATATAGCGAATGGCTTCCTTCGCCGTGCGCCCGCGTTTGGCCTCCGCTTTCACGGCCGCGGTCGTCTTCCTGTACTGTTCCACAGCCTTCACAAAGAGGCTGTGCTTGTCGCCGAACGTATCGTACAAGCTTCTGCGATGGATGCCCATATGCGTAACAAGGTCCTGAAGCGACGTTTTTTCGTACCCCTGTTCCCAAAATAAACGCATGGCTTTCTGAAGGACGTCTTGTTCGTCGAATTCTTTGCTTCTTGCCATCTTGTTCACCCTCTTCAGATCGATTTTAGCATAGGAGAACAATCGGTGAAAGATAAAAGCAAATTCATTTTTAATACCATTTTATTCCTGATTATTTAACTTTATGGGAACGACTCTCAAGCGCTAGCACTCCGAAAACCATTCATTTTACAGCTAAATTCGGGACTAAATAGCAGAGTTATAACCGTCCGCTAGGCCGAAGGGAGATTTTATGAAATATGAAGTTTGAGGTAGGAAGGTTGACAAAAGGGGCGGGCAGGTTTTAAATATGGGAATGATCGATCTAATATACTGCGCAGTTAAAAAAAATCGACAACATAAGAGGAGACCGGAGCAACTATGAACAAGCCAAAAGCGGGTGCGATGCGTCGCAAGCCCGATCAAGATAATACGTATTTATTCATGACCGACATCAATTCCATCTTGGTCAGCGGGGAAGACACGAACGGGGAGTTTTGCGTGGTGCATGTCTCCGTTCGCGAGAACGACGGCCCGCCGCTTCACGTCCACGGGAGCGAAGACGAATCGTTCTACGTGCTCGAGGGAGAGATCGAGATCACGCTTGGCGACGATAAGTTTACGGCAGGAGTCGGCGAATATGTCTTTGCTCCGCGCGGCATTCCGCATACGTTCAAGGTAAAGTCCGAGAAGGCTCGTTTCCTGGTTACGGCTTACCCGGCAGGCTTCGATTCCTTCGTCAAGGAATTGGGCGTTCCTTACGAGGAGGGCATGGAAGCGAACATAGAGCCACCTACGCCCGAGCTGCTTCAGAAGCTCATGGAAGTATCCAACAAATACAATATCAGCTATCCGGGCCTTTGATTCATACGATGATTTCCCCGGCATCCTGCAATACAATCCGCATCAATTAAGAACGGAAAGAAGGATACTCTACGATGACATCTTTCGCGAATTTTTCCGCAACCGATTCTAGCGGCGCGCTGGCGCCGTTACGGCATACCATAACGATCGACGGCGTGGAGCAAAGCTTTCACATCGCGGGCAGCGGCCCGGTGTGCCTGGTTCATCCCGGCGGTCCCGGCTTCGACTGGAATTATATGCGCATGCCGCTGCTCGAACAAACGATGACGCTCGTCTATATCGAACCCGTAGGCACGGGGAATTCGGGTCTGCTGCCGGACGAAGAATACACGATGCCGCGGTACGCTTATTATACCCACAAGATCGCGGAGTACATCGGAGTCCGGAAGCCCTACTTCCTGGGCCATTCGCACGGCGGCTTCGTCGGACTTCAATATGCGCTGGATTATCCGGATGAGATCGAAGGACTCATTCTCTATAGCAGTGCTCCATGCATGGTACGCGAACTCGGGGAGGAGCAGGCTCGGCAAATCGAGCTCTACGCGCGGCGCTGGCCGGATCGTCCCGAGGCGCAAGACGCGATGCAGGCGTGGATGGATATGGGGGCGGGCGCGGCGCGGGACAATGCGTCGTTCCTCAACCTGTTGGGACGGCTGCTGCCCGCATTCTTCGGCGATTATTGGAACCTGCCGGAATCCTTCAAGACGTGGCGGGATCAGTTGAATTTTTACCTCGTTCCTCGCAAGCCGCATACGTGGGATGTGAGAGAGGCTTTAACTGAGATTGCCGTACCGGCGCTCATCCTGGTCGGCGAACACGATTTTAACTGCGGCCCGCGCTGGGCTGCGGAAATGGATGAGAAGCTGCCGAACTCGCGGCTCTATACGTTCGAGGCGGGCGGCCATATGAGCCATGTCGAGCGTCCGCAGGAGTTTGCGAATGCCGTGCGCGATTTCGCCGCTCAGGCTGCGCGCACTGAATCCTAAGGCCGATAAGTACCGGAATTTTGAGGAGGACATACTTAATTATGAAGAGCATGAAGAAGCGGGCCGCATCGCTGCTGCTGGCAGCCGCGGTCAGCGCGGCCATTCCGGCTGCCGTCTCCGCGAACGAAGCGAGCCTGGCGGTAACGGTCAACGGAGCGGCGCTGGTATCATCCGCCAACCATATGACGGACGGCAAGGTTTATGTGGATCTTAAGCGCTTCGCGGGCATGACGGGGATCCACTATGTCTATGACAGCAAGAAACATACGGCAATCCTGAATGGAAGCACGCTTAACGTTGTCGAAACGAACCACGTGCCGACGGTCTACATTCGGAATCTGGCGAATGCGGCCGGAGCGAAGAGCTTGACCTGGAACGGAACAACGCGCACGGCGCAGATGAACATTAATGCCGGGCTGATCGTCTTCGGCGACGTCGTGTCCCAGAACGCGGGCTGCGTGGCGCAAAGCCGGTTTACCGTCGGGGACGGAATCGTGTTCCGGATGACGGCCCAGAATCCGATCACGGGCCTGCTCGCGGAAGACGCGAAGCTGCAGGTGCATCTCAGCACGGGCGAAGTGCTGGACATGCAGCTGGGGCAGCACCCGCCCGATGCGCCGAACGGCGAACGGTTTTGGAGCGCGAATTACAAAGTGACGGACGCGACTCCGAAAGGGACGCTGAATTACTACGTCACCGCCGAAACGCCTGCCATGAAAGGCGAATTCAAGCCGTTTCAAGTCGCGCCTTCGCTCATCTCGATCGTCGCGCCGGAATCCGTGACCGCGGAAGAGACGGCGAACTAAGCGCGCCATGGAAGCGAGGTTTAAGCCATTGAAACCCATCACGCATCCGTTCGCCGTCTTGAGCGCGCTTCTGTTCCTGGCTGCGTCGTGCCTGGGGATCGCCGCTCCCGCGTCGGCGAGCGGCCAGTCCGTCGCGCCGTCCGTCCAAACCGCGGAAAGCAAAGGCACCGTCGGGTCGATTATCCATTTCTCGGCCGCGGGCTTGAAACCGAACGCGCCCGTTAACCTGCATTGGGAATCCGAGCAAGGCAGCTATGTGATCGAAGGGCTGTACAGCTTCATCGGACCGGCGTACACGCCCGAAGTGAAGACGCTGCTGTCCGGCACGTCCGACGCACAAGGGAACTGGCAGGGGAGCTTCGCCGTTCCGCGAGGCTTCGGCGGCGATCATACGCTATACGTGAGCCAAGACAATAAGCACGTCGCCCAAAACAACCTGTTCGTCGCGCCGACGTTCCGGATCTCGCCGGCGTCCGGACCGGTCGGAACGGAAATCACGGTCCAGGCCGAGGGGATCGGCTATTCGACCATGGAGAGCAACTGGCAGTTGTCGTACGACAACAAGATGACGGGCCTGATCTCCGCCGTCTCTACGAATGGCAGCGCGACCGCCAAGATTCGGGCCTCCGGCCCCGCCGGCAAGCATACGATCACGATCTGGCACGGCTATCTGGGCATGCCGTACGTGAATTACACGGAAGCGCCGACTGCCTATTTGCCCGTTCCGAGCTTTACGTTCGACGTGACCGACGGGGCGCCGGTCGAAGAGCGCGAAGTCGAAGCGCCGCCCAAGGCGGCCGGCGGCGGCGTGCATATGCCCGCCCTGTCGAATAAACCGGGCGTATCCGCATCGCTGAGCCAGCCGTCTGGGCACGTGGGGGACCGCGTCACGCTGAGCGCGAGCGGGATGCCGGCGGCCCAATCAGTGGAGCTGGTCTGGCATACGATGGAGGGCAGCCGAGTCTCCGGCAAGAATTTTGAGGAGAAAACAAAGGTCATCGGCACGGCCCGGACGGACGAAGGCGGCAGCCTAAGCTACGAATTCCCGGTCCCCGACGATCTTGGCGGCGTGCCGCATCGGATGGAATTGAAGGTTGCCGGCACGACTTACGGCGAGGTCTACTTGTCGATCCTGCCGTCGATTGTCAAGGTGACGCCGACGTCCGGACCCGCGGGTACCGAAATCGCCATTCAGCTCAAAGGGGTCGGCTGGACGGAATACGATAACGCCTACTACCTGGATTACGACAATGCTTACCTGGGTTACATGTGCGGCTTCAACAGCCAGGGAACGGTCACCTTCACGATCGTTGCTTCGGGCGAACCGGGTTACCACATAATCGACCTGTATCCGGGGATCTACCGGGGAGAGCAGCGCAGCCCCGACGTCTATGTCGCGCCCCAGCTGACCTACGGCGAGGATCATCCCGGCTCCGCCATTCCGGCGATCCGGTTGGGATTCACGATTACCGAATAAGCTGCAGCAAGAGAAGAAAATAGAAAACAAAACGGCGGCCGGCAGAACGGCCGCAGGACAACTGAAAGGCCGTCCGGGCGTATCCGAGGCCACTGAAGAACTTAGGTGTTTTGTAGTTTAAGATTTTGCAGTATAAAAAAATGGACCATCTACTCTTAAAATAAGGAGCAGATGGCCCATTTTTTCATTTTTATTAGACTGTCAATTTT